>NZ_RYFF01000040.1:35068-51203 GCF_004138165.1 Candidatus Chloroploca sp. Khr17 | reverse complement strand
GGCGATGATCTACCTTGCCATGACCCGCCTGATGCTCCGCCGACTGGCCCCATGACCCTTTTCAGACAGCTTCTTAGGGTTCATAAAAGAATAACTTCCCTCACCTCGTGGTAAACTGTGGGCCAGTCGTCGTCGAACATGAGGTTTTCGATGTTTCCACCAGATCCAGCGCGGGTGCACCTCTGCGAGTGTGGTGTGTGCCAAGCGGGCAGCGATCCCGTCATCCAGCAGCACCATGAGCGGATCAATCTGCTGCTCAGTCGCTTAACCGAGCCGCAGCGCCGCTGGTATGTCGGGACGCTCGCCGCGGCCCCGGAGAGTCCGGGCGTGCGGCAACTGGCTCGCATCACGGGCCTCGATCCAAAAACGATCCGTCGGGGACGGCGAGAAGTCGAAACAGGGCTACCGGATCTGCCTACCGGTCGCCAGCGCCGCGTGGGGGCTGGCGCACCGACCGCTGAAAAAAAGATCCGGAATTGGAGGCCATGATTCTGGCCCTGGTTGCGCCACACACTGCCGGTGACCCGATGGGTTCGCAGAAATGGCTGAACTGTCGGTTGGTGGACATCCGCCAGACCCTGGCACAACGCGGACATCGCGTGAGCCAGCCAGTGATAAGTCGCATCTTGCGCGCTCATGACTATCGTTTGCGTGCCAATCTCAAGTGCGCGACTGGCACGTCCCATCCCGAGCGTGACCAGCAGTTCGCCTCCATCCGTAGCCAACGGGCCGCCCATCAGGCCCAGGGATACCCCGTGATCAGCGTGGATACGAAAAAGAAGGAGTTGGTGGGCAATTTCAAGAACGCCGGGCAGATCTGGTGCCAAACCCCAGAGGAGGTTGATGCCCATGACTTCCCGCAGGATGCACTCGGGCGGGCCGTACCCTATGGGATGTATGACCTGAGCGCGAATTGCGGGACGATGTACATCGGCTGTTCGGCGGATACCCCGACCTTTGCGGTAGATAATCTGGCCCACTGGTGTCGCACCGAACTGCGAGAACGGTATCCGCAAGCGACGCATCTGCTGATTGAAGCCGATAGTGGCGGCAGTAATGGGGCGCGCTCCCGCGTCTGGAAGCACCAACTCCAGCGGCAGGTGGCGGACGGCCTGGGATTGACCGTCACGGTCTGCCACTACCCCACCGGCGCGTCGAAGTGGAACCCGATCGAACATCGGCTGTTCAGCGAAATCAGCAAGACCTGGGCGGGGTGTCCACTCCGCTCCTTTGCGCTGATCGCGCACTCCATCGCCACCACCACAACCCAGACCGGCTTGGCCGTGCGCGCCCATCTGGTGACGACCATCTACGCCACCGGGGTCCGGGTAACGACGGCAGAAATGGCCACGTTGAACATCGAGTCGCATACAACCTGCCCCCAATGGAACGACACGATCCGTCCGCGCCCCAAGCCACCCTCTGAGGGGGTGAGGGAAGTAATTTCTTTATGAACCCTTAGTATGCCACGCCGGGTTGCGGCTCGGCGAAGCGCTCGACCTGGAGGTGCAGGATCTGGATCTGGAGGCGCGCCGGGTGCGGGTGCGCGAGGGCACGGGCCGTCGCGACCGCGTGGTCTCCCTGAGTGCCCCAGCGGTCAGCGCCCTGACGCGTGATCTGCCGACGGTGCCGCATGCGAGCGCGGATCTGGTGCTGAGCCGGGCCGGACGCCCGCTCGGCGATGCCGCCGTCTGGGCGCGCATCCGGGCGCTGGGCCAGGCCGCCGGCGTGACCGGGGTGTCGCCGCATCGCCTGCGCCACACCTACGCGACCCAGTTGCTCAATCACGGCATGAGCCTCACCGGCGTGCGCGCGTTGATGGGCCACGTCCGCCTCGCTACGACCCTGGTCTCTGCCCGCCTGGCCGATAGCACCCTGGAACGGCAATACCGTGCCGCGATGGAGCAGATCACCAGTCGTGGAACCGATGCCCGTGGAACCGAATTGGCCAACTCAATGTAACGCCAGCGGCGTCAATTGCAGGCCATGTTGGGCTGCAGTTACTTGATACTGCGAATAATTTTACCAATAAAAATGTGTGGATTTTCATAATTTGATCCAGTAGTCCCAAGCTCTGATGGTGTTGTACCTGTTCCTGGAAGCATCGATAGAATTGGAATTTCACCAATCAATCTGGTTATAGTTTTACCATAATCATCTAAGGGATCTTGTTTGTCAAAATACCACTTAGCAGATCTAGCGAAAGCTCCTGCAATTACATCTGCCAATTGAAGGCTTGCGCTGTTTTCTGATTTTTCCAATATCGTTTTCTCTAAGCGAATAGGAAAAGACATTGTACGACGATCCCAACCTACAACTTTTTCTGGCACATTAGGGCTAGTTATTGCATCCCAAATATATTTCTGTTTAGCCATATTTGACGAGGCATCATGTACAAGGGTAATTTCATCTCTAATCTCTTTTCTCCATGTACCCATAATTAACAAAGCCAAAGTAACAGCTATATCCAATGCATTATCCGGTGGGCTTTCTAATATACTTGGCCCTATCTCATTGTGTGCCCCCTGTATAAAAGCCATTAACTCGTTCCCTGTAGATACTTCATGCCTTTGAAAGGCTAACCTGAAGAACTTGTTGTAGTTTTCTTGTGTTCGCGATCTCATCATTTGCTGAAACAGAAATAGTAACTCTCTAAAAAACGTGTCACTTGTTACAACAGGTAATGCGTTAAAGAGAATATTTGCCGTCGCAATATTACCACCTTTGTCGTATAATTCAACACCGTATTTTCTTGCGGCAGGTTCTACAAGGAAATCAACAATTTGACAAACTAGGGCATACTTTTTGTTAATTACCCCGACTTTTAAAATACTTGTGTGCTCTCTGATATACTCTAAAAAATGATACACTAGTTTTTGTTGAGATTCCGATCCTACAAGTGACGAGTGCTTTAATTCTTTTGCTTTCACTTTAGAAAAGAAATCTCGCTTTAAGGCAATTGATTCATCTTCATTTATCAAAAGAGAGGCAAGTACAAAGAATAATTGATCTTGGTTCATAAGATCTTGACCTGTATAACCAGACTCGTCTAGATAAATAGTTGCCATTCAACGACCTCCTGAACTATTAGGCGTAATCAATCTAGGCCAATTATAGCACAACTGCGGTAGCATGGCTTTTCGGGTTGAGGGCGGCCCAACTACGAAATGGATCGCATTCCCGCAGTCTAAGCGCTTTATTCATAACAGCGTCTATGCAGCCTATCTCATGTATACAGGCTGTTTGGCATGCATTGGTGCAGTCGAATATTTCCTGGTTGGGGACATGGCTGTATGCTGCTGCGCATATCCTAACACGCTCTCGTACGGTATACAAAGAGCACCGTATCTACGAAATGATGGTACTCCTGGTTGCTGTGCCGTTGTGCACGCCACGATGCCTACCGCACCGAGCAGCGTTCTATCGATTGGATGCGTCGTTCTATCCTGTTCCACCAGAAGCGCCATCCCCGCGAGATGGGCCGCCCAGAAATCGAGGCTTTGCTCATCCATGTCGCCACCGAGCAGCGCGTGGCTGCAGCAACCCAGAATCAGGCCCGGAGCGCCATTTCTGTTCCTGTATCGCTCTATTCTTGAGATCTCCGTCGACGTGCCGGTGAGCGTATTGACGGCCCGCACACCTCGACACTTGCCAGCAGTGTTCACGTGTGCAGAAGTACAGGCGGTGCTCGCCCACATGCACGGCCCGCATCTGCGTATGGCCCAGGTGCGCTACGGGAGTGGCGTGCGTCTGCTCGAAGGTCTCCGTTTGCGGGTCAAGGATCTTGATGTCGCACGTCGCCAACTGACTGCCCATGATGGCAAAGGCGAACAAGACCGCGTGACCATGGTGCCGCTGGCGCTGAGTAACCCGCCTCCAGGCCCATCTGGTGCTTCGTGCCCAGGCGCATGCGAATGACCTGGCACGCGGCTCCGGTGCAGTTGCCCTTCCCTCTGCCCTGGAGCGCACGTATCCCCATGCCAATCGGGAATGGGCCTGGCAGGTTGTCTTTCCGGCGAGCCGTGATGTGATTGACCCCGCAACCGGTGAATCCCGTCGCTATCGTCTCCACGAGAGCAGTCTCCAGTGCTCGGTCCATGCCGCCATCCGTGCGGCGGGAATTGCCAAACACGCAGGCTGCCACACCTTCCGCCATAGCTTTGCGACCCATCTGCTGGAGGATGGGTATGATATCCGGACGATCCAGGAACTCCTCGGCCACAAGGATGTGAAAACAACCATGAGTTATACCCACGTGCTCAACCGTGGCGGGCGTGGGGTGCGTAGCCCGCTCGACGACGAGCGCTGACTGCCATTTCATCCATCCTCACCGATGCCCCTGCCTGCCCTGGCTGCTATCGTGCAGCCAGGGTTGTTTCGTGTGCGCAGGAGGTGGGTATGCAGGTGGTGGTTCGTCCCGCTCGTTGCTGGTGTGCTGATCATTGGCGGTGGGCCGTCATCTTCGTGAGCCTTTTGATCAGCCTGGTGCTGATGCTGTTTCTGGCGGTGCCGTCGGCGCACGCGGAGTCGCCGTTCGCTGATCCGGCGTATCAGCGGCCCGTAGGCGGCGGTGCGGCGGGCGAGGAAGTGGGCCAGGAAACTACGGGAGCCGCCGCGCTGCCCTTGGGGTACCAGGAACTGGCCCCGCCGTTGTTCGCGGTGACCAGGGAACCCGCGCCGAGCGGGGCGACGCTGGCACCGTGGCAACAGCCGCCGCTCGCGACCAATCCCAATAATCCGTTGGCCTGGATGAGCCTCAGTCTCAATCCGGGCAAGTGGTTGCTTGACTCGGTGCTGGGGGCCACGACGGGGATCATCTATTCGCTTGCCTCGGTCTTTGAGGTGCTGGGTCGTTTCGGGAATGGGCAGGTGGTGGAGCTCAACGGCCAAATAAACAGCACGTCGGATACGGCGTTCAATCTGCTCTTCACCACGCCCGAAGCGCTGACGATCAATTGGCCGGGGGCGTCGGGCCTGGGCAGTCCGCAGGCGATGCACAACGTCATCCGTCAGGCGGCGCTTTCGATTCTGGTGATCGTTTGCACCTACCGGGCGGTCTTTGTGCTCACCGGCACCAGCTTCCGCAGTGGCCTGACCGACCTGCTGATCACCTTCATCGGCGGCGTCGCTGGCATTCAGGGGGCCTGGTGGTTTTGCGCGCTGTTTGTGCGGGCCGCCAATGTCATCACACAAGCAGTGCTGCAGAATGCCTTCGGTGGCGGGCTGGCCAACTGGATTCCGCTTGACCCGGCGACCACCTATTGGAGCAATTTGGGGGCCATTCAGGGTGCCAGTCTGGCGATTGCGCTGGTGACCATTGCGTACTGGGCCATCCTCGCGCTGCTGGCCCTCCATGCGATCGCCCGGATCGTGATGGTCAATCTGATGCTGATCGTGAGCCCGCTCGCGGGTCTGGCCATTGCGACGGGCGGCGGCTGGAACTACGCGCGGGTCTGGTTCTTTCGCTTCGTTGAGTTGCTGGCGACGCCATTGATTTGGGGCGCGACGCTCGGCTTTGCCCGTGCTTTGATGAGTGGCTTTGGCGTCGATACCAACCCGATCCTGGGGCCGATCCTGGCGATCTTCGCGATGGCGCTGGTCTTCAAGGCCCCGAAGTTGCTCGGCTTCGCGGCGCAGGAGGCGGTCACCGGAGCACGGACGATGCTGCGTCTGGCCGAGCGCGCGACCTTCGCGACAGTCATGGCCGGTGGCGCGGCCGGTGCGGCCGGTGCGGCTGGTGCCGCCGCTGGCGCGGGTGCGAGTAGCAGTCCCGGCGCTGCGACCGTCGCCGTTGAGGTGCGCGGCGCATCCGCAGGCTCCGCGAGCGGGGCCCGCCCGGAATGGGATGGGCCGTCGTTCGGGGCGAGCACGACCCGCGCCGCGTTGCCGCCACCTTCCGGGCCGAGCGGGCGGAACCAGGAGTAAGACGATTGCCGATTGCCGATTGCAGATTTTGGATTGTCGCGCATGGCGTTTCAATGCGCGCTGGCAGTACGCCCGATGCGGATTGGCCGCATGCGAGGTGGGATCAGGCCCGTGCTCCGTGACGAGCGCGGAACCAGGAGCAAGACCGTTGCCGATTGTCGATTGCCGATTGCCGATTGTCGATTGTCGATTGCCGATTGTCGATTGTCGATTGCCGATTGTCGATTGCCGATTGCCGATTGCCGATTGCCGATTGCCGATTGCCGATTGCTGCGCATGGCGTTTCACTGCGCGCTGGCAGTACACCCGATTCAGGTTCGTGCTGCGTGACGAGCACGATGCACTGCTTGCCGATGCGCTTGGGCGTGCTGCGTGATGCGATCTGAGCGCCTGCGCGAGAGGCGAAGAGAGGTTCCCGCGTCTACCACAGGATACCGACAACTCCTATGCCGATGATCATTGCCCTGACCCCGCTGCTCATCCGCGTGCTGAAGATCGTCGTGCCGGTGCTCCTTGGGCTGCTGCTGCTCCCGGTGATCATCGCCGCCGCCCTCCTGAACAAGAGCACGCTCGTTTGGCCGGTGGCCGCGCCCACCCAGGTCGTCGCTGGGCAGACCGACTATGTGGCGACCGGCTGGACGATCAGCAGTCCCTTTGGCTGGCGGCCCAATCCCGATAACCCGGGAACCTGGGAGTTGCACGAGGGTCTTGACCTGGCTGGGCCGATGTTCTGCGATGGCTGTCCGGTGCCGCCGATGGGCGACCTCGAGGTGATCGCGGTCGGCTGGGATCTGCTCGGAGCCGCCGCGCCGCAGGATGCGGGGGCTGGCGTGATCGTTGAGATGCGGCTGCAGCATCCGGAGGAAGCGGGCACGGTGGTCATCCGCTACGGCCACCTGCAGCCCTACCTGGTCTGGGTGCGCACGCAAACCTGCACGCAGACGGTAGATTGTCCGGCGTATCGCGATGAAGCCGTGGGCACGGTGACGGTGACCTGTCCGGGGCGGGTGGTCGCGCTGGGGATGGACGGAGCGACACGACGCTTTGTCGCCGCAACGCCGGGGGTCTGTCGTGCCAGCGTCAATTGGCCGGGGGGCGTGACACCTGATGGGCCGGTCGAGGTGACCTTTGATCAGCAGATCGTGCCAGGGGAAACGTCGGCCAATGCGGCGATCACCTTCCGCGGACAATGGCCGCCCCCACCCACGCCGACCCCGACGCCGACCCCGCAGCCGGTGGGCACACCGGTTGCCAGGCCGTAGCGTAACGAGCATGGCTTCTTGTCCTGCGTCCCTCCGGATGCGGGGGTGAAGGGTGGATCGTAGAGGTGTTTGTTGCCGCACAAGAACGCAAAAGAACGCAAAAAACGGGAGGGCTGTTGCCTTGCTCGCGCAACACGGGGGGGGAGGATGTCAAAGGGTTGCACCAGATGGCGTCAAACCGCCCCGATGCCCGGGAAGGCGGCTGAGTGGCGAGCGGCTGCGTCGTACCGCATTCCGGTGGCGGTGCGGGAAACCTGCCCGGTGTGCGCCGCCGCGATCCTGAGGGTCACGGAGCGGTGTCTCGGCGCACACCGGGCAGGTTTGATTGAGGGGGAAGGCCCATGCAGGGCAGCCCAAGGGCCTCGCCGTGGTTTCAGAAGCACATGGTCTGTCCGCCGATGAAGCGGTGGGGTGGGGATGGATATGGAAAGGAGAACTATGACCGTTGTGCGCGCACGGTTCGGTTGGTGGTTGCACGTCTGTGGAGGTCTCGCGCTGCTGCTCGCCACGGTCGGGAGGGCGACGGTGCAGGCGGCGCCGGTCAGCCAGGCGACCTTCGCCGTCTTCAAGATCGCCTCGGTCAGCGAGGCTCGGCCCGGGCAGACCTACAGCTATACCATCGCCGTCGTTCGCGATGACACGGAGGCCGTGACGGTGCGCGACGCGCTCGACCCGGCGCTGGTGCTCGTTTCGGCCACCCCCTCGCCGGGCATGCGCTGTGAGCCTGGCCTGCCGCTGGTCTGTGTGCTGCCTGCGGGCGAGGGGGCGTCCGGCACGGTGACCCTGCAGGTCTATGCACGACCTGGGACGCCGGACGGCACCCTCATCCGCAACCAGGCCAGTGCCACCAGCGGCACGACCACGGTGTCATCAGGGATGACCAGCGTGCGCATCAGTGGGCCGCCAGCGACGCCACTCCCCACGCTGACGCCGTCGCCGCTGCCGACCTGGACGCCGCTGCCGACCTGGACGCCGCTGCCGACGCTGGTGCCGAGCGCCACCGCGACCAGTGGCCCCCCACCTCCACCCCCACCTGGCCTCGACTGCACCCCGCAACCGCTCGTGCGGCTGCCCGGCGTGCGTGCGCCCGACCCGCGGCTGAATGCGCTCGCGGCGGCCAGCTTCGCGCAGGTGCGCCAGGAGGTGATCGCCCGCACCGGCCAGGATGTGCTCGCGGTGCTGGCCGACGTGCTGCGCGCCCCCGGCTTCACCACCAACAAACCCGGCGTGGCGCACCGCTCCTGGCACAAGACCGGGCGGGCGATTGACCTCAATCTCGGCGGGCCGTTCACCTTGCAGCGCGAAGGTGCCATGTTCCGCGTGTTCGTCGGCTCGGTGGATCTCACCGCGATCTTCGAGGCTCACGGCTGGAACCGTATTCCCGCGCAGGGCAGCGTGCTTGAGTGGTGGCACTACGAGTATCGCCCGGATGGGATCAGCTGGCCGAGTGCGATGGCGCAGGTCTGGCCGATCGACGTGTTGACCGCCGCCTTCTCCGAGATCAACTGGGCCGCCGTGGGCTGCGCGACGGGCTCACTGCCGCCGGGCGACGGCGAACCCCCGGATCTGCCCCCAGGTGCGTGCGTGCCCGACCCGCCGATCTGGGGCAACGCGCCGGGTGTCAGCTACAGTCGCGGCTGCGGGCCACCGGTACTGCCACCGAGCCAGGATCAGGTCACCGGCACCCGGCTCCGCCACTTCATCGGCACCGTCGGCTGGCTCGGCCCGACCGGGCGGCTCGTCCCGCCCGGGCCGGCTGGCGTCCACCTGCACCTCGGCCTTGCCATTGGTGTCACGACCGACATGTGTCGCTGGCCGCTGCAGGCGCCTGGCGTCCCCGAGGGCCAACCGCCGCCGGGCGCCGGGCGCTGCCAAACGACCTGGGTCGACCCGCTCCAGTTCTTGCCCCAGGCCAACCCGGACACGCTGGCGTTCCAAAACGGCACGCCTATCCCGGTCGTCACCGGCCCCGGCGACCCAACGCTCAGCGAGGCCGTGCTGCAATTGCCGCCGCCAGGTCACCCCGCCGCCACGCTGCTTGATCCGGCCAACCCCGCGCAACCCGACGGCACATGGTGGAGCCCTGGCAACGACGATCGCGCCAACGCGGTCGAGGGCGCCCTCGGTGGCCCAGCGATCCTCGACTGGCTCACGTGGCTCTGGTGTACGTTGTTTGGCTGGCTGCCGTGGGCGGGGTGTGGGGGGTAGCGACACGGCTGATGCAAAGTCCCGGTAGGGTTCGATAGTGTCCGCAGATGACGCAGATGACGCAGATTATAGCGTCCGCATCTGCGTCATCTGCGTCATCTGCGGACAATCAGGCTGACTTTGCATCAGCACGCGATGCGCCTGCTGGCGCACCACCACGAAGGAAAACGGGGGCGTGGGGGAACGTGGTTCCTCCATTTTCAGCGTAGCCCTAGGGTCGCAATCACCAGCGTGAACGAAACCGGTCGTTATGCTACAATAGGATCAATGAAACTGCCAGCGTACGAACACGCGATCGTTCCCGAACGTAAAATGACGGCCTATCTGCTCGCGCTTACGCATCGTGATGGGCGCAGCAAAGCCATCTTCTTTCTGCGCTTTGGCTTTACCCTAGATAATTGGCCTACCCTGGCGACGGCATTGAAGCGTCACGCCGCAGATCACGACGTCGTGGCGAGCGAGACAACGGTCTTTGGTACGAATTATGTGGTAGAAGGGGCACTCCCGGCCCCTGACGGTCGTGCCCCTATGGTTCGGGTGGTCTGGTTCATCGCGACCGGTGAGCACGTTCCCGTGCTTGCGACGGCCTATCCGCTGAAAGGAGCCCGCAATGATTGAGGAACTGGCCAATGTGGTGTTGACGACGAGTCTCCCGGAGCATGGGCTCCAGTCCGGCGACATCGGTACAGTCGTGCTGGTACATCAGGCGGGACAGGGCTACACCGTCGAGTTTCTGACCCTGCGCGGTGAGACTGTTGCGGTGATCACCGTGCCTGCCGCGCAGATTCGCCCGATCCGTACCAATGAGATCGCCCACGCACGTGCATTGGCGGCGGCGTGATGCTCACGCCTGAGCAGGTGCTTGATCTGGCACACCAGCTCACTCCAGCAGCGCAGCGCTGGTTGGCGCTGCATCTGCAGGAACATTTGGCGACAACCCTGCCAGACCACGCGACGCTCAATGAGGCGGTTGAATGGTATCTCGCCGATGCCTGTAGCCTCGGTCGTGCCGCTGAACTGGCTGGCGTCACCCGTTGGGATCTGCTGGACGCACTCCAGGCCCACGGCGAGATGCAGCGCCCAGGCGAGACTCGCTCAGCCGACGAGATCGATGATCTGGCTGAGCGCTTGGAGCAGCAGGGCCTGATGTGACGGTCGTCAGCGACACCAACATCCTCAGTTCGCTTGCTGCTGCAGATGCCGTTGAAGCGCTCCAGCGCCTGTTTGCCCGCTCCACGGTGAGTATCCCACCGGCGGTGCGTGATGAGCTTCAGGCCGCCATTGACCGTGGCCGAACCTATCTCGCTTCCGTGATCGACGCTATTGCTGCCGATGATATTCCGGTGCTGACGTTGATTGACGACGAGCGCACTCTGGCCGCTACGCTCCCGCGCAGGCTCAATGCCGGTGAGTGTGAGGCGATCGCGCTCTGTCAGCGGCGCCGGTTTCCCTTGCTCAGCAATGATCGGCGAGCGGTGCGCTATTGCCAGACCAATGGGATCGATGTGGTTGATCTGCCCGCGATCCTGCGCCTCTTCTGGACGCGGCAGATCACCACACGCGCCGACGTCAAGCAGATCATCACGCGGATGGAGCAGGTCGAACGGCTCACGCTGAGCGATGCGCAGCGTGAAGCCATTTTCGCTTCCCAGCGCCGGCGGCGGTAAAAGGCGCACGCAATGATTCAGGAACTGGTTCTGGCCTGAGCGCAGCTGCCTATGGATGCTTGGTGTTGGGTTCCGCTATGGAACCTCTGAACGCGGAAAAAGCCAGGTGGAGGTTCCGTACGGGAACCACCTTGTCGGCAAGCTCTTCGCTGAGTTCACGCTGGCGCTACCGACACCCCGCTATGGTGCGCTGCCGGCACGGAAGGTTGACGAGGCGGTCGCGTGGCTGGAACAGCGCGCTGCTGAGCTGCTGCCTGGAGATGACTCCGCACTCCCGCCGCGCCAGGAGCGCCTGCCATGAGCGAGGCGGTCCATCCTTACGATGTGGCTGTAGGTGCCCTCCTGCATGAGCAGCGGCTTGAGGCGCTCGCCAAGCAGCGCGACCTCGCCGCGGCGCTCCAGGTCGCGCGCGCAACCGTGACCCGCTGGGAGCAGGGCATCCGAGATCTCAACGTCGCCACTGTGCTCACGCTCGCCGACACGCCTGGCATTCCCGGCAGCCAGCTCCTGCCAGAGGCCCATCGCGAGCGCCTGGATCCGCCCCTCACTGCGATTGTCCACACACTCCGCACTCGACCGGATCTTGTCCCGACCGCGCAGGCGTTACTAGAGACGTTGGTTGAGAATGATGCAGGGAAGTAACTGCTGGCAGCGCAGCACGCAGAATGAACATCGATCAGCCAGATCGCGTTCTGCGGTCTACGTTCTATGCTCTACGTTCCACCGTGAAGCCCCGGCAACGACGACCGCGCCAACGAGGTGCCCGGCGCCCTCGGCGGCCCGGCCATCCTCGACTGGCTCGCGTGGCTCTGGTGCTTCCTGTTCGGCTGGCTGCCGTGGGCGGGGTGTGGGCCATGAGACAAGTGTACTCACTCGATTTCGTGTATTACTGGGGCTGTATAGAAACAGTTGCATTCGGATGTGCGAAAAGACTATACGCCAGCCAGGTTGGATCATCATCCTGACGGATCGCCTCGCGCGCACGCCAGATCGCCTCAGCAACGCTGGCCGGTTGTTCAGGGTGGAGCAGTGCGTCGTAAAAGATCTGGCTGAATTGTGTGGCGCGTTCGTCGTTGACCGACCAGAGCGGTGCAACCAGCATCCCGGCCCCCGAGCCAATCAATTGCGTTGCCCATCCGGCAGCACCGCTGATGGACGGAGCCTCGCGACCGACATGGCAAGCGTTGAGCACGAACGATGGTCGCTGGTCACTCAGCATGCCGCGAATTCGTGGCCCGGTAATCGCACTGCTCGCTAGCCATTGCTGGTCTTCCAGGCCAATCGCGCTGCTATGGAGTGCCGACTCCGCAAAGAAATCGCCGTGGGTAATCACATGCATCCAATCAAAGCCTCCCTGTTCCAACAGGGCAATCAAGGCTGGCTCGGTAGCGCGTAGGGGGCTACGGTCTGCCAGATGATGGCGCGCGATCAGGTCGCGCAGCAGCGCATGCTCGGCGGGCGCAGACTGCAACTCAGGAAAGCAGGTTGGAGCGATCGCGGCCAGCGCACCCATTCGGATCTGAGGCAGTGGCGCAAAACACTTCAGGACATCCGGACGTCGCAAGAGCCAGCGTGCGAAGTAGAAGGTGCGGCACCAGAAATCCTCTTCCCAGCGGTCTGTACCCTCATCATACGGCCGCATCAACTCCCAGGGGATGTCCGCCTCGTTCGAATAGACCAGCAGGCTCCAGCGCCGATCAGCTTCGTTCGCCACGCGCCAGCGCGCGCGTTCATGCCCATAGAATAGCTTGAGATCGGCGGGAATAAGGCGATCCCACAGCAGGTGGCCAAGAGTCCGTATGCGGCGCTCAACCTGTTCAGCATCGAGCAAGCGCCGCCCCGACCGCCGCCGGCCGGTGCTGTCATGGCCCCGTTGGAGCAGGCCAAGCTCAGCGTACAGCTGCTCGATGAACGTGCGCGGCTCGAACGTGAGCGTGTGTTCAGTGGAGAACAACACCACGCCATCGCCGGCGAGAGTGAACTGCATACGACCCGCGGGGTCACGAGCCACCGTCAGCGTGAGATCAGGCGCTCGCACCCCGGCCATCCAGGGATTGAGCACAACCGGTGGGATCAGCGCCGGCTCGAAGACGGGCTGAACGGCCAGTACTTCAATCGGCACCGGCGCCGTCGCAATGCGGTTGCCACGCTGCCAGAACTCAATGTAAATCTCGTGACGACCGACCTTGCGCGGCTGGAGGTGAAAAACCACCGGTGGACTATCTTCGTCGGCTTCGATCAGGATGGTCTGTTCAGGCGAGCTCAGGAACTCGAAGCCAGGGGCGGTCAGCCGTACCTTCACCTTGCCTTCGTGAACCGCGACGGCTTGCTTGACCACGCTTTCGGCGCGCTGCTGCATGGTAAGCGCCACCGTGAGCGTGACCCGCTCCTCGACCCAGACGCGCCGTGGGCAAGAGATGTCGGTGTAACGGGTGTAGCGCGGCTCGTGGTAGTGTTGATGAACGTTTGCCTGCGCGTTTGGACCGACTGCCACGCCGGTTGCATTCGTCAGGTTGCCGACCGTGATTTGGTCGCCATGAGTCGCCACCTCCTGCGCACGGATTTCGCTCCAGGTAGCCGTTATCTCCGACGCCGGTGGAACGCCGCGGGTACCATGCCGACTACTCGCCTGGCCGTCACGTAGCGCCTTGCGGGTCTGGAGCAGCCTTCGATGCAGTTCTGGATCTGCCGTACGCAGGAGATCGGTGATCCGCATCGCCGTCGTGGCCCGAGTGTCGTCATCGGCGCTCTGCTGGAACTGATCGACCAATTGGAGCAAGGTCGGCAGCAGTTCCTCCCAGCGTGCACTGGACGGGCCTTCATCCCAGATAACCAGGAGGGCCGCAATGGTGTCTTCGCCTGCCATGACTTACACCTCCAATGCGCCATGGACGGCAAACGCCGCCCAATAGATCGGATCAGCGTACGGCTGGTGTGCCGGACTCTCGAGGAGTATCCCTTCCTCAGCGCGGTCGCGTCCCGCCGCAATCAGATCCAGCGGCATCCGTTCGACTCCGGGCACCCGCTGCGCCTCTTTCAGCTGCCGGTGCCGTTCGAAATAGGCAAACATTGCTTCATTCGTCAACGAACGTAACCACTGCTGCGCCAGTCGCAGCGCACGCGCCGGTGCTTGCGGCGCTAATCCTAGCCCCGTATCACCCTTCAGGTACAGCTCATAGAAGCGGTGCATCAGCAGGGCCGTACTAAGATCATTGACGCTCCAGAGCGAGCCGACGACGGCGGGCACGCCGGCCTGCAGAAAACCGCCCGGCAGCCCGATGCTCTCGTCCGGTACGCGCCGGAAGTCGATGATCGCGGTCTGGCAGGCCGAGAGCACCGCCAGGCGCACGTGTGCCAGCGCTGTGGTATCTCCCGTCACAAGTTCGCGCAGGGTGAGCCGGGTGTCGCCGGCCAGCAGCAGTGCGCTCTCCAGCGTATCCTCGATGCCGAAGCGGCCGTGGCAGGCGAGGTGCGCGATGGTCGCACCCTGCAGTCCGGCCCAGAACGCCGCGCGGGTGGCCTGTTGTTCGTAGAGTGGAGTACCCGCACCCGGCGGCAACAGGTCAAGAATGCTGATCAGCTCGCTACGCGCATAGGTCAGGCTGGGCGGGATACGCGCAGCGATGGCGGCCAGTGGCTTGCCCGCATCGTCCGGCAGATCGGCAAACAGCGCCGCAGCCAGTGCCAGGTCGTGGCCGGCCTTCACGATCTGTTCGGGTGGCTGGTGGGCCAGTTCTTCCAGCCGTCGCAGGCTCGCACGCCAGAGATCCGCCAGGTTCTCAAGCTGCTCGCGCGTCTTCGGGGCTGCCTGGCGGGCCGCCGCCTCAAGCCGCGGCAGCACGACCGCGCCGTGCTTGTTGATCCCGGGAAGCGCATGCGCGAGTTCGCGCTGCGCCCAGGCACCGGTTTCCAGCGACGGCAACGGGTTGCCGACGCCCGCCAGACGCAACGCACCACCGGCACGCCGTTGCTGTTCGCGCTGCGCCGTTGCCAGCACCCGCGCCGAGGGCGCATAGGCGACGTCGAACTCGTCGAGCAGGCAGCGGGTCTGGCCATCGACGGTATACGTCGCCGCGTGGAGCGGCAGCAGGCTCAGCAGGCCGGTTGGGACGAGCGTTACGCCGGTCGCGTGCAGCTCGCGCAGGCGAGCGGCGAGTGGCGCCGCGAGCGCTGCGCCGAGCAGTGGCAACCCCTCAGCCAGCGCCGTGGTGAGCGCCGCGCCGCCGGTAAGCTGGCCCGGCAGGTACCCGCCGACCACCTCATTGCTCTCGCGCTTGATCAGCAGGCCGTCGAGATCTGTCTCCGTGAAATCGTCGAGCTGCAGCGCCTCCGGCTCATCCGCGCCGAACGGGACGATCAGCGCCAGGCTGCCCTGGGGCGTGGTGATGAGATACACCAGCGGCACCCCGGGTCTGGCGGTCGCCACAATCTCGGCGTAGGTGAGTGGACGCAGGAAGCCATCGTAGCCGGGAAGGGCGCGGATCGCTTCGATAGCGGCGTCAAGCTGCTCGCGCGCCGCAACGATGCGCCTGACCAGGTCCTCGCTGCGGATGCCGGGTGGCAGTTCTCCGGTTCGGCGCTCATCCGCCCTGGCGGCCTGCTCGAACAGGCGCACCTGCTCGGCGGCAGCGCGGTAGCGCTCGTACGTTTCCGGGTAGTCGCGCTCGATTTCTGACAGGTCGCTCCGGTCGCGGGCCAGGGTCTCGCCGAGGCCACGGGCGCGCCCGCTCTCGGCGACTTCTCCTGCGCGCCGGTACGCGGAGGGCTCAGCTGTGTGAGCGAGCGCGTAGGCAGCGCGTCGGAAGAGATCGCTGTTGGCACTGAGCTCGGCTTCCTTGCCAAAGTGCGACGCCGCTTCTTTATAGAGCACCTCCGCAGCCTGGAGCGCCAGATCATAGGCTACGGCGGCAGCTTTCCAGTTTCCTGTTTCTGCACGCACATGACCCAAGTTTCGCGCAGTTCGCCGACAATCATCTGGGAGCATTTCGGGTTGAAAGACCGTGAGCGCCTGCTCATAGGCGGCAATCGCCTGTTCGAGGTTCTCGGCCCGCTCGCCCCGGATGCGGGAATAGT
>NZ_RYFF01000040.1:0-35028 GCF_004138165.1 Candidatus Chloroploca sp. Khr17 | reverse complement strand
GGGCATGGCCGCGCGGGTCATGACCGTGAGCGCCTGCTCATAGGCGGCAATCGCCTGTTCGAGGTTCTCGGCCCGCTCGCCGAGCGGATTTTGGGCAAGACTATTCCCCAATTCACCCTGGAGTGCGGCCCAAAGCTGCGGATGGGTTGCTGGTACGATGAGCGTGAGTGCCTGGCGACACAATGCTACGCGCTGGAGCATCTCAGAGACGCGGTTGAGTTGAGCAATCTTTGCAATAACTGGCTGAACCTCGGGTGGAATATGCATCGCACCAGCAGTCTCGCCGGCTGCGCGCTCCAGGCGCTCGCGCAGATCGGGCCGGGCTGCCAACCGGCGTTCGAGTTCTTCGGGCGATGTGATCGGCCCCTCGCGGGCAAGCTCCGCAAGCACCGCCTGCACGTCGGGTGGCAGGTTGCCTGGAGCTTGCTGATCCTGCAACTGCGCCACCGGCACATTCATCTTCTCCGCAAACGCCGCATCCGTGCCGATCTCGCGGCAGCGACGCAGCAGGTCGCGGTGCTCGGTGTAGATAGCCACGGCATTGCTATTGCCCTGCGCCTGTGCGGCGGTGATCGCCTGGTCGAGGAAGGCCAGGGCTTCATCACTGAGCAGTTCAGGGTGAGCCTGCACCTGGCGGTAGGAATCCATCCAGGAGCGCGCGCTGATAAAGGCATTGAGCGTCTCGACGAGTGGTGGAACTGCGGGAATGTCCGCTATGTCGCCGGTATCGCCGGGCGTTGCATCAGGCGCGTCTGTAGTCTCCATCATCTGCTGCGCCTCGGCCTCAAGCTGGGCAAACGCATCCGGATCACGCTCACGCAGTTCGTCGAGTGCCTGCTGCATCTGTGCCTGTGCCGCATGCAACGCCGCCTCTGGGTCGTCAGCCAGCGCAATGGGCAGCATTGCGCGCTGCACGCCGGGCAGACCCTGGACGAGCCATGCGTCGCGCCATGCATTACCCAGTTGCTCGCGGAGCGCGCCGATCAGCCCGGCGGCCTGTTGCTGATCCTGCTCGCGGGTGGTCTGCTCGGCCGGCGAAAAGAGGATCGGCGGATCGGCATCCGGGCGGTAGAGTAATAACGGCGCATCGATCTGGCTGGCGTGGCCGTTCGGGCACACCACCGTATGCAGCGTACCGGCGCGGATGCGTGCAACGAGATCCGGGCGTTCATCGGCGGCGACGATCAGCCAGACCTCGGCGTCGAAGGCAACGCCGCATACGGGGCAGGTGAGGCTGGCCGTTTGGGCGAGCGAGATGGTCATCGTGGCATACCTCCAGGGAGTGAATTGGCATCGAGATCGTGGCTAGTCCTGGATCTATTTTAGATTGTTGATTGCAGGTATACAATGGCGGTATACGGCATCAAGATAAGGTTCAGCGATATTGAGATGCCGTCGTCCGGTATCGTCAATCTAAACGCTGTGTCAGCGCAAACCGACATATGCCGGAATTGAACCGTGTTGTAGGTCGGAAACGTGCTGGAATATGCACATATTCTTGCCCTATCCCATTGTAGCACGTTCCGCCGGATTTTTACAGATGCCGGCATTATCGCATCGCCGTCAGGTCATCAACCGGCCTCGCGTTGCAAGTCCTTCTATTACATCGACACACACTCTGATACCCTTCAACATCCCCACCTTCTACCGATGCCCCAGTCCCTCCTTCGCCCTAGACTAGGTTCATCAGCATCTGCTGCGTTCCTGGTTCACGGTGAAGGAGGTGGTGCCGTTGTCGTCATAAGCCCCGTTCGTTCCCGTCGGTTGCTCGTGGTTCGTTGGGGGTGTCGCCCAGGGAACGCGCCAGGGCCAGCGCGACTGGCTGGCCCACGCGCGGTTCTTCACGCGACGTCTGGCATTGTTGGAAGGAGGTTTGACGCGCTATGTGGACGGGATTACCCGATTTGAACGCCCTCTTGCTCCCGGTGTTGACCTGGGCGACCGCGGCGGTGGCGACCATTGCCGCGATCATTTTGGTCTGGAGCATTTATGAGAATTGGACCCAGAACCCGGAACGGTTTTCCTGGTTCGCCGCGCTCTTCAAGGCCCTTGGCGTCGGCCTGGTGGCGGTGGTCGCGTTTAATGCCGCATCCATTATTGGTTTCTTCATTGGGGCCGCCGGCGGTGGTGGTGGTGGGGCAACGCCCTAAGGCGAGGGGCGGTGGGTGGTGGGGCACCGCGCATCTGGATGCGGTCGGCGTCCTACTGAGCCCCGAACCGGTCGCCTGAACCGAAGCAGGAAGGAGGTTTGTGAGGATGAGTCTGGTTCACGAGGTGCCAACTGGGTTGCAGGTGCGTCCCACGGTCACGATCCGCCCCTTTCCCGGGCGAGCCATCCGGCTCCCCGCCCGTGCTGGCACGTTGCTGCTGGTGGCGGTGCTGATCTGGGGGGCGCTGGCAACGCTGACGCCCATCGCGTGGACCCTGCTGGCCGGGATCGTCCTGGTTCCGGCCAGTCTTATCGCCGCGCTGGTGGAACTGAAACCACGTGGCCGGACGCCGCTGTCCTGGGTGGTGGTGTTGAGCCGCCACGTCCGACGACCCGCATTGCTCATTGTGACGCGTACGGTTGAGGTGAGGGAACGGGGCGCAGGGGCCAGGGGTCAGAGGTCAGGGGTCAGGATGCGCCGTGGGGGGTGATGCCGACGGTCGGGGATTGGGGATCGGGGATCGGGGAGTGGGGATCGGAAAGCCTGAAGGCCAGGATGGTCGCCGGGTGTCCCGATGCCAGGTGAGACCAATGACCCGTGAAGGTGCCGCATGGTCAGGTCAGGCTGCGTACGACACTGCCGTTGGGACGCCTGCGACCCTGCGCTTCGCTCAGGGTGGTCAAGGAGCCTACGCAACGGTCTCTGGTCTGACTCCTCCAGTTGCCCTGATCAGGCCCGTGCTGGCCTGCCCACGCAACCTCTGAGCCCTGAACCCTGAACTCCGAACCCCGAACCCCGAACCCTGAACCCTGAACCCTGAACCCTGAACCCCAAGACCCGAGACCCGAGACCCGAGACCCGAGACCCACGAAAGGAGATCCGCTCATGGCTCGTTCACGACCCCCTGGCTCGGTGCAAGAGGCACTGGGCGCCCTGACCATCGGCGAGGGCTATCTCGTGCGAGGGGATGGCGTGGCGGTGGCACTCATCGATCTGACCCCACCCGATCTGCGCTTGCACGATGCGACGTCCCTCGCACGGCTGCTCGAGGCGGCGACCCATGTGTTCAGTACCTGCCCGGATCGGTGCAGTCTGCTGACGATGGCGGTGCCGCTGGATTACGCTCCGCTCATTCAGACGCTCACGGCCGCGCAGCAACGCGCCCCAGATTTTCGGAGTTACGCCATCCTGGGGGCGCTCACCGACGCGCTCCAACACGCCTGGGCGGCGCTGGGGCAGTTGCGCACGGTGCGCTGGGTCATCGCCGTGCCGTCGGTGGCCCCCGAGACGCCGCCGTCGGGGATGTGGGGAGAGTTGCGGCCGGCGGCGCTGGTCGGGCAGGTGACGCGCTTGCCCGGCGATCCGGTCACCGAGGCGCTCACGCGGGCGCGGCGTTTGGCCGGGCAGTTCGCGACCCTGGGCCTGGAACCCGCCCCCACCCTGATGAGCGCCCCTGCCATTCGCCGCATGCTGCGCGCTGCGCTTGACCCGGTCGCCGCCGAGAGCCAGCAGGCGCTGACGGCCGTGGCAGCCCCCCGCCCGCTGCAGGTCGTTGCCCCGGAGGTTTCCCATGCCACCCGTTGATCCCCGGTTGCCTGCCCCACCCTGGGCGGCGGCGGCCGCCCAGGCCCCCGCAGAACCGCCTCCGGTTGATCCTGCGGCCCCGCTGATCACCCGGCACCGGCGCCGCAGCGGGGCGCCGCTGATCGCCGTGGGCGGACGGCGGGAGCGTACGGTGACGACCGAGACCGATCTGATCGCCCCGGCGAGCATTGATCGGGGGGCCATTGACCATGTGCGCAGCGGCCAGAGCTACACGCGCACGTTTGCCGTGCTGGCGCTGCCGCGCATGCTTCCGCCTGGCGCGCTCGTCCCGATCATGCAACTGCCCGGCGTGCAGACAGCGCTGGTCAATCATCCGCTCCCCCGGGCGCTCGCCAAAGAGCGCCTGACCCACCTGGCTCACCAGTTGGGCGTTGCGCTCACCCAGGGCGGGGAGACCGGGGCCGACGAGGTGCTCGCGCTCCACGATCTGCGGCGGGTGCTGGCGGCCATTACCGAGGAGCAGCGCGCCCTGCACCTGATCGGGCTCTACCTGACCGTCGCGGGGGCCGATGGGCGTGAGTTGCACGAACGGAGTCGCCAACTCCGCGCCGCGTGCACCGAGGCCCAGATCATGATCGTGGCCTGTGATGCTCACCATTGGGAAGGCCTGCTGACGACGGCCCCGCTCGGGCACGATGCGGTGCGTTCCCTGTTCGAGACCGATACGCCCACCCTCGCCCGCCTGCTGCCCGCCTCGTCGGCGACGCTGCAGAGTGGGCAGGGCGTGCCGATCCTCTATGGCGTGCGGGCCGAGGGCAGTGGGGCCGGACAAGTCGGGGGGGCGCCGGTGGTGCTCGACCGCTTTGCGCTGCCGTCGCCCCATCAGGCGACCATTGCCGCCACCGGGGGCGGCAAAACCTACCAGCAAGCATCTGCGCTGCTCCAACGCTTCGCCCACGGCGCCTGCGACCTCTGTGTGCTTGACCCGAAAGACCAGGAGTATCGTACGTTGATCGAGACCGGCCTGGGCGGCACCTACCTGGTGCTCTCGGCGCAAGCCGAGCTGCAACTGAACCCGCTGACGTTGCCCTGGGGCGAGGCGGCGGTCGGGGCGCGGCTTGCCCGCTTGCAGATCGATCTGTGCGCCCGCCGGGCCGCGCTGGTCAAACACCTGGTCGCCAGTGAAGCGCTCGCCCGGGGCATGCCGCTCAGTGGCGCGGCGGAAGCCCAACTGGAAGAAACGGTGCTGGCCTGTTATGCGCAGCGCGGCATCACCAGCGACCCGACGACCTTTCATGCCGACGTGCCCGATCTGCGGACGGTGGCGCAGGCCCTGGCGGCGCGTCCGCATGACGCGGCGCTCGACGCGGCCTTGACGCTCTTTACCGAAGGCTCGCTGGGGCGGTTGCTCCACGGCAACCGCCCGCTGCCCTTGGCCATCCCACCGTCCCGCTTGCGTGCCGATGTGGGCGTGCTGGGCATTGACCTGAGTGCTTTTGTCCAGGGCCAGGATCAGACCTTGCAGCGCGTGCTGCCGGCGCTGATCGCCGACTACGTCATGACCGTCGCGATGCGCGGCACCGGACGGCCCATGGAACTGATCATCGACGAGGCCTGGGCGGTGCTCAATACCGCAGCTGGAGCGCAGACGATCGAGCTGCTGGCTCGGCTCGGGCGCTCACTCGGCGTCGCCGTGACGGTCATCACCCAGCAGATCCGCGAGTTCCTCGTGCGGCGGGTCGGCGATCAGGTGGTGCCGAATGCCGCCGGGATGACCTTTCTCGACAACTGCGAGACGATCCTGTTGCTCCGGCAGCTGCGCCCGGCGCGGGCGGGCGTGCAGGACGACGACAACTCGATCCTGCAGGCGGCCACCAAACTGGGCCTGACGCCGGGCGAGATCACCTGGCTGTCGCGCTGTCGGCGGGATGCCGATGGGGTGACGGGGCTGCTCCTGGTCGGACGCGAGCCGATCCCCTTGCGGATTCCCCGGGCCCCCGCGCCCATCCACGCCCTGATCCCCGGCGCACGCACCCCGGCGGCGCCGCCACCTGACGAGGAGGCCGCGGATGCGGGTGCCGTCCCAACTTGACGTTGGCCCGTTCACGCTGCACCTGGATGTGCTGGCGGCCCGGCTCCAGCGCCAGCGCCACCGCCTGCGGCAGGGCCTGCAGGCCGGAGGCGTGGTGAGCATGCTGGCGGTCGTCGTCTGGCTGCTTCTGCCGGTGCTGCGCGGCAGTGGTACCCTGCTGGTGCCGCCGCTGCCGCCGGAGGTGCAGGTGCAGCTCGCCGACCGGCCGGTGCGTCCCGGACGCATCGTGCTGCCGAGCGGCCCGCATGCCCTGCACTTCACACAGCCGGGGGCGTTTCCGGTGACGAGCGTGATCCAGGTGAGCCGACAGCAGACGACGACGCTGATCGTGCCGCCGATGCGCCCGATCCCCCTCGTTCAGCCGGTGCCGCTGCCGCACCCGCAGAGCACCTGGCTCCAGGTGAGTCCTGATGCGGGGAGCGGGTGGCGGCTGACGGCGACGCGACCGGAACCGGAGCGGTCGGCCGGGGCTCCGGGCTGGGGGCCGCCGCAGCCGGAACCCGCGCCCTATCACCTTCACCTGGATGCCCAGGGCCTGACGCGCCTCCCGGTGTTGGAGACGTACGCCATCGCGGATGAGCAGACCACGCGCGACGGCGCACGCTTCTGGGCGGTCTGGGAACCTCACCGGGGTGCGCCGCTGCCCGGCGTGGCCGGCAGCCTGACCCTGACGCGCCCGACGGGCACGCAGGTCATCACCACGGCTCGGAGTCTGCGCGGGGTGTGGTGGTCGCCAGGGGGCCGTCACCTGCTGGTGGCCGTGCCGCACGCGCAGGGCGTTGATGTGCTGGTCGTTGACCCGGCGCGGCCGCAGGTTGACGCCCAGGTGCCGCTGATCACGGTGCCTGGCACGATCCACCACCTCGCCTGGAGTCCGGATGGCGCGGCGGCGGTGATCATCACGTCGCTCGCGTCGCCCTCGCCGCCGCACGTGGCGCGGCCCACGCCCCCAGCGGACGCCCCACCCACCGCGACGGCGCTGCTCGACCACACCGCGGTGCTGATCCAATTCGCCCCTCCCGGTGCGGATGCCCGGGCGACGCGGCTGCGCGTTCCGCCGGCGCGCCCGGCGGGGCTCATCCCGCTGGCCTGGACCGCCGACGCGCTCTGGTGGGTGACCGATACGGGCCTGGGCCTGGCGCTGGATCGCGTCACCTTGGCGGCGGGCGTGACCGAACGGGTCGGCCCGCTGCCCGACGACCTGGTCGCGCTGACGGTGCAACCGGATGGGACGCTGCGCATTGTCCGGCCCACGGCGGAGGGCACGCTGGCCGTGCAGCGCTGGCCTGCGGATGCGGACGCGACGCTCGTGGTGCTGCCGACGATCCAGACGCAGGGGCGCACGGGGGGGATCTGGCAGGGCCACGAGCTGCTGCTGGCGACCGGGCCGACGGCGCTCTGGTACGTGCAGATTCAGCCGGAGGCGCTGCAATGACGTCCAACCGCCGAAGGTTCCGTTCCCGTGCCCTGCGCGTTGCCGTCGTGGTGGTCGGCTTGGTCGGCCTGGTCAGCCTGGTCAGCTTGGTCGGTGGTGCCCTCATCGGGTTCCACCGCTGGGATGCGCTGCAGCGCATCCCAGCCACCGGGCTGGTCATGCTCGTGACCACCAGCGTGGGCAGTCTCGGCATCGGCTGGTGGAGGCACCGCACGCGGGTGGTGCTGCCGTCCCCGCCCTGGCGTGCCACGCGGCCCACCGCGCTGCGGCTCGCGCGCTGGCAGGTACGCGGGCTCGCGGTTCGCGCCCACCTCATGGCCCCGCCGCCGCGACCGGCACAGCCGCCGCGCCCGGCCGCGCTGCCGCAGGAACCGCCGCATCACCGCGCCGCCGCCGTGCCCCGTCGCCTGGCCCGGCCCCGCGTGCGCGGGCCACGGCTGACGCTGGATCTCGAGTTCATCACGCCAGCGCCAGTGCGGCCCGCGCTGGGCCAGGTGCAGCCCGCCCCGCCCGAGGTGACGACGCTCGTCATGACGACCGTGGCCCAGGTCACGGCGCACCCGCCCGCGCTGCTGGCCGTTCACGACCAGCCCCGGCACCTCGTGTTCCAGCTGGCGCTCACGCCGGTGTTGACCACGAGCCAGCAGCGGGCCGTGATCCAGGCGCTTCAGGGGCACGGGGTTCGGGCGCGGTGGCGTGACGTGGCGACCCTCAGCGTGCTGCGGGCGTCCGTGCGGGCCGCCGCCTTGCCCGCCGTCTCCGCCGCCGCGGCTGCGGTGTGGCGCTGGCTGCCCGTCGTGCGCACGCGCCAGGGCCCGATCTGGTGGCCGCTGCCGTGCCACCAGCACCTGGTGCTCGCGGGGGCCATGCACGGCCCGCTGCTCGGCCTGCTGGCGGGGCGTGCGCAGGTGCCCGGTGCCCACCACCCTGCGGTGTTCGTCCACGACCCTGATGGCCGCCTGCGCGAGCTGCATCCAAGCCTGGCGGCCCTGGTTCCGCAGCCTGAGGCCCTGGCCCAGGCCCGTGACGCACAACTGCGCCAGCGCTTCGCCCGCGCACGCGGGCACGTGGCGACGCTCGCCCCACCGCCACTGGTGCTCGTGATGACGCCCTCGGCGACGATCTGGCCGGATCTCCAGCCCTTGCTCGTGCCTGAGCCCGGCGTGCAAGTCATCCTCATCCTGGGCGACCGCCCGCCGCTTGCCGCCCTGCGGGCGGCCTGCCATCGGCTGCCCGTGATCGAGGTGCCTGATCCACCGTACCCCGCGCTGCCCGACGCCTTCCGCCCCGCCGGACTGCCCGTGGTCAACGTCGGCCAGGCCATCGCCTGGCTCCCCGGAGGGCAGACGGTCTGGCGTGGCCTGCCCCTGCTCGTCGAACCCGCGCTGCGGCAGAACGACGCAGCGGAGGGCCAGTGATGAGCGCGTTGTTCCCGAGCACCCAGGGCCGTGCGTCCTCACGAGGGTCGGCGGATGACGACCCGCAGGAGGTCGCCCATTTGATGCCACCTTTTGTGCCGACACAGCACCGTGCCGCAGCGCCGTCGCGCATCTCACCGCCGAACGACCCAGCAGAGGCTGCAACGATCATAATCATGGCCCGCTGCCCCAACACGCCGGGCGGAGCCTCGGTGTGCATTTCGCCCCGACGTGAGGAAGCGGAGGCCAACGTGATGCGGCGGCGTTGCCCCCATGCCCACCCCAGTGCCTCGGCCTACCAGCCGTCGCCTGACGACCAGCAGGAGGCCAAAGCAATCATGGCGCGTTCCCCACGCCCCCAACGCCGCCCCTCGACGCACCAGCCGCGGCCTGACGACCAGCAGGAGGCCAAAGCAATCATGGCGCGTTCCCCACGCCCCCAACGCCGCCCCTCGACGCGGGTGCGTATGAGGCCGTCTGCCGCCCAGACCCACCCCAGTGCCTCGGCGCACCAGCCGCGGCCTGACGCTGAGGAGAACGCCACCCCATGATGCCGCGTTCCCCCAGTACCCAGGGCGGGGCGTCCTCGCCGTCGCGGGTGCCGCCGCGTACGCAAAGCCCGCGTTGGCACGGCAATCCGTACGAGCGCCCGCCGACCGACGCGGAACTCGCAAAGGCGCGGCGTCGCCAGCGCTCGCTCATGCGCTTCGGCGGGGTGGTGCTGCTGCTGCTCGTGTACGGGTTCGTCCTGGCCCCGACCCCGGTGCTGCATGCGTTGACCCAGGCCCCGCCGACGCTGGCTCCCTTGGCGGCTCGGCTTGGCGCATGGCTGCAGGGGGCCTATCCTTGGGTGAAATTGGGCCTGGTCGCGCTGCTCAGCGGCGTCGTGCTCCACCTGGTGCTTGGCGGCTGGATGCTCGCCCGCCAGATCGTGCGGCGGCGGCGCACGACGGTGCAGACCATGCTCGTCGATCTGCCGCGAACCCCGGCGGCCGAGTTGGGCCGAGGCGTGGATCTCTTCGCCGGGCTCGGCGAGCTCTTGAACCCCGCCGGGCAACTCCAGGGCCGCGACGATCACGTCGTCTTTGCCCTGGTCAATGGCATGGCGGATCAGCGGGTGCGCCTGGCCGTGCGGACCCCCACCCAGCAGGCTGCCCAGCTCGCTAGCACCGACGCCCTGCGCAACCTGGTGAGCGGCGAGGCCCCGGGCACGACGACCCGCCCGGCGAGCGATGATGTCGCGACGATGTTCGCCCAGTGCCAGGAGCCGGACGGGCCGCGTCTCGCTGGCTCCGCCGACTACATCCTGGCCCGGTCGCCGTCCTACCCGCTCAAAGACCTGGCGATGTTCGTCGGCGGCGACCCGCTCGGGCCATTGGCGACGGCGCTGACCCGGCAGGAGGGCGTCACCTACGCGGCCTACGAGCTGATCCTGCGTGCGCTGCCGCCGCACGACGACTGGCGTGCGCCGCTGCGTGACCAGATCGGCCAGATCCAGGGTACGGTCAACCCGGAAGACCTCGCCGCCTACGAGGCGTTGGTGCGCAAAGTCGAGCACCACGGCTTCGACGTCGTCGTGCGCTGCCTCGTCGCGGCCCAGACCCGTGCGGCCGCCGTGCGCCAGGTGCGGGCGATGCACCACGCGCTGCAAACCTTCAGTCGTCCGGCGGGCGACGCTCGCCAGCGCCTCCGGCGGGTCGGCAGTCGGCTGCCTGGACGCACCCCGGGCTTCGTGTTCATCCCGCTCACCCCCGCGACGATCGGGACGGCCCCGCTGCCGCCTTGGGGCGGGCTGACGATCAGCGGGGCGGTGGTGGCGGGCCTGACCGGTGCGGTAGCAGGCCTGGCGTTGGCCCAGGCGCTGCCCCACCTCGCCATCTCGTTGCCCGTGGCCCCGCTGACGCTGCCCTCCTGCGTGCTCGCCCCGGTGCTGACCAGCCTCAGCGCCCTCGCTGGCCTGCTCGGCGTCCTTGCGTGCAGCCCCCGTCGGCGCGCCGCACGGGGCCGCGACCGCCTGGCGACGCTGCGGGCGCACGCCCCGCCCCCGGTCTGGCCGGGCGCACGCTGGACGGTCTTCCCAGCACCGGGCACGCAGCGCAGCATCCTCGGCCCGTACGAATTGGCCGCCTTCTGGCACCCGCCGTCGCTCGACCTGGAGACGCTGTTCGCCTGGCGCAGCAGCAAGCACCTGCCTGCGCCCGTCGCCGCTTTCCTCAGTCCCGCCGAGGCCGCCGCCGCCGAGGCGCGCCAGGTGCAGCCACGCCCAGCCACACCACACGAACTTGGCCGCAGTCGGCTGGGCCTGGCCTACGCCCAGCAGCGCGATGGCACGCTGGCCCTGATCGGCCCGACCCTGCGCGACCTGCGGCAGGGCTGGGATACGATGGGCAGTATGGGCAGCGGCAAGAGCAGCCTGGTCGAGACGATGGTCGTTGAAATTGCTCGCCTCGGCGGTGGCTGCGGGGTGATTGACGCCAAGGGCGACCTGTGCGACCGGCTGCTGCGCATTCTGCCCCCGGAAGCGTACGACCGCGTGATCGTGATCGACACCACCGCCGCCTGGGTGCCGTGCCTCAACCCTTTTGACCGACGGCTCATCCGTGCCAAACCACGCGATGTCGTCGCGGGCGAGATCGGCCAGATCTTCGCCCGCATCGAGCCGGAGATCTGGGCCGGGGCGCTGGGCATGCAGCAAGCGCTCTTCATGGGCCTCAGCGCGCTGCTGGAAGGCGAGCGCACGCCGACGCTGCTGCACCTCGAGCGCTTCTACTTGTCGCCCGCCTACCGCGACGACGTGCTCAGCCGGGTCGTCGACACCGCCATCCGTGACTATTGGCTGGTGCAGGTGCCCGCGATGCCGGAGAAGATCAAGACCTCGATTGACAGCCTCAAGCGCCGCCTGACCGGCCTGGTTGGCTCCGAGACCGGCCAGCGCCTGCTTTGCCAGCCTGCGTCGACCATCGACCTGACCACGGCGATGCGCGCGCAGGCAATCGTGATCATGAAATTCGTGCCCGAAACGATCGGCGACACGAATGCCGCCTTCTGGGGCGCGGCGCTCTTCCAGAGCATCGTCAGCGCGACCTTCGCCCAGCAGGACGAAACCGACCCGGAGCAACGCTGGGACTGGCCGCTCTTCGTCGACGAGGTGCAGATGTTCGTGAAGGCCGAACGCGCCGAAGACGCCGAGCGCATGTGGACGCGCACGCGCTCGATGGGCGTCGGCCTGATTGGCGCGCACCAGGGGCTGAACCAACTGGGCGAAAAGCTGGGTGGCATCGTGCTGAACGTGATCGGCGGCATGTGCCTGACGAGCGGCGTCCGCGATGACACCCGCGACCTGGTCAACGCCTACGCCAACCAGGGGCTTCAACCCGAGGACTTCACCGGCGTCAAACCCCGCGAAGAGTTGCTCATTCGGTTTCCCGTGGAACGCCGCGACATGGGCCTGATGTCAGCCATCCCCCGTGAACGCCCGCCCGAGCAGCCCGCCCCCGCGCACCCCCCGACCGCACGGCCCCCCTTCACGCCCGCCTCGCCCGCCGAAGCGCTCGACCTAGCCACCCTCGAAGCGCTGGAGCAGGGCGTCCGCGAGGCGCTGGCGACCCACCCGGATCTGCTGCCCGAGACGGTCTACCGCGCGGTGGCCCACGCATGGCTCAGCGCCCTCCACCAGGAACACCGCGCCGCGCTGGTCGCCGAGGGGCAAGGAATGAGGACGAGCCAGTTGAGCGACCAGGCCTGGGCCGTGATCCAGCAGCTGATCGAACAACTGCGTGCGGTCGCGACCCGCCGTGCCCAGCACGAGGCCCAGCACCTGGCGCAGCGCCCACGCACCCTCCCCGCCGACCAACACCTGGCCCAACTCAGCCAGCAGCGCGACGGCGTCCACCCCCTGATCAACGCCTGCTACGTCGCCGCCCTGGTACGCCGCTACCCCACCGACGAGCGCAGCATGGCCCAGCAGGATCGCGGACGGCGGCCGCGCGACGCGTCCCGCCCACCCACTGGCCCCGCCGTCACCCCGCCCGCCGTGCCCGGCCCACCGGCGAGACGACAGGCTCCCCCGTAGATGCGCCCACCACCGTCGTCTCAGGCCCGCCATCCCAGGCCCGCCAGCGTACGCCGGAAGGCCGCGCCGCAGCGCACGCCACCGCCATCCCAGGCCCGCCAGCGCACGCCGTCGACGTAAGGCCGAAGCACCCGCCGCCGCAGGGTTCGCCTTCGGCGAACCCTGCGACGGCGGATGCTTCGGCCCAGCCCATCAGCAGCAAAGGATCCATCGCCCATGCCCACCACGCGATCACGCCGCCGCGTCACCTGGTCGAACCTCGGCGAACGCACCCGGCTGATGCTCCAGCGGCTCAACGACAGCATCCTGCTCAGCGAAAACGACCTCTGCGCCCTCGTCTGGCCCGAGGCCGTCAGTCGGCAAGCGCGCACCGAACGGCTCGCACGCTGGCTGGCCGAGCAATACATCCAGCCCATCGCCATCTCTGACGGGCGCGGCTACCAACTCGGGCGCCACGGAGCCCGCCTGCTGCGCGAGGCGGGCTTCCCACGCCTCGCGCCCGTGCGCCCAGTCGCCGCGCGCGTGCGGCCAGGGCTGCTGCTCGCCAACCGGTTCGGCGTCGCACTGTATGAAGACATCCGCACCGACCTGGGCATCAGCGGCATGGGCTGGATGATCCGGCCCTTCAGCGGCAGCGACGCCCGCGGCGACGGCCTCGCAGCGATTGGCTACGACCTCGACGGGCTGCCCGCGCAGCGCACGCGGCCCGACGCCTACGCCCCAGAGTACCTCGGCGCGGATTACACCCCACCGCCGGGCCTCGGCATCATGCGCCTGGTGGTCGAGATCGACAGCGGCAGCGAAGACGCCCGCCAACTCGCCCAGCGCGCCCGCAACTGGCGCACCCGCTGGGACCAGACCACCTGGCCGCCCGCCACGCACACCATCTTTCTCTGGATCACCGACCAGGGCTGGCCCCGCCTCGAAACCATCTGGAGCGCCTGGACGCAGCACGCATTGTTACCCGCCTTCTTCACCACCACCGCAACGCTCAGCCTTGGCACGGGCACCCACTGGCACCCCTGGAACCCGCGCCGGTACCTGCCTGACGGGCGCAGCGTCTGGGTCTGGTATGACATGGAAGGTCGCCCGCGCTCGCTGCGCCCGTGGGATCTGGAGGAGGCGGTGGTACGGTTTGAGCAGCCGAGGCCTGTTTTGCGCACGCGTTTTCAGGCTGACAGCCCAGCGTGGGATGGGTGGTAGTGGGCTAGGTATGAACAGAACATGCTGCCCAACGTGCCGACGCTCAGCAGCGGCGCGAATCGCCGTCAGATGCAACGTCTTGTTGGACACACCGCCAGTCCGGCGAGGACAAGGTGTCTCAAGTAGAGCATGGTGTGAAAAAGCTCTGAAACAAGCTGATTGCTTCTTCCATCCAGCGCCACCTTTCCGCGTCAGGTACATGTCGAAACTCTCGGTATCGACACTTCTCAGCCTTCCTATAACTGCCAGTGCGTAACGCCACTGGTCAGGTAGCCGCAGCGTTTTGGGGCGTTGTTGGCGGACTATCAATCAGCCAGATCAGAGACTCGGCTGTCACCGGCGACGACAAGCAGGTCGACAACCCGCTGCCAGCGAGTGATCTGATCGTCGGTGACGAGATCCGCTCGGCGTTCGTGGAGCCACTCGGGCAGCGTGAACGTCGAGGCGCAGTTGACGCCGCTCTTGGCAACTATTCGCTCGATCCAACGGAGACCTTGTTCAACCTGATTCGCAACATCGAGATCCCGTACCGCGATCACGAGATGATCGATGCTCATACGACTGCCGGTGATCGCTCTTAGCCATCGGTCTACCTGGGACCCCCAGGTGAGAAGATCTCGCCAGCGGTACGGCTGTCCCGCCAATTCGATCGTGATGTAACTCCTCCCGGCGGCCGAGTTTGGGATCAAAGCTGCCTCGGCGTAGTCCCCCCAGGTGTGCTCTGTGAAGAGCTCCGAGTTCGCCTCTGCCGTGTCGAGTACGAGATCCATGACGCTCGGCCAGAGCCGGCAGGCGTGCTGACCGGCCTCCGCCCGCTCCTCCGCCGCCGCCGCAAGGGCCTGTAGTGCTTCGGCCAGTACGCGCGCGTTCGAGACATAGTTCCGGACGTAGTCGAGCACGACGTCATCGCGCTCGTCGATCGCCTGCCACAGGGCTGCCCGTGCAGCCACGAGCGCGTCGCTCTGGCTGTGGTTATACCCGTGCTCATAGGTCAGCATCGCCCGCTGATACGCTGCAAGGAGGGAGCGCAACGCCGCTCGTGCGTCGTCCCGGCAGCACGCAGAGCTGATGGCCGCAGCACCCATCGCTCGTAGCGCGGGTATGAGCCTCTGAGCATAGATATTTTCTCCATTCAAGGTGTCGAGTGTGCTGGCCTCGGGTGGGTCCAGTCTGACGACCGGCTGTCGTTGCGCCTTGGTGTCCCATGGGCTTTTCACGGAGTCTAAGAAGGACTCTGTGACAAGATCAAGGGCGATGCTGTGGTGGCACCGGCCGTGTAGGTGTGTCGTGTCGCAAGGTGCGCTCCATACAGCGTCGAGCGCACGAGCGTAGGCAAGTCGCACCTCGCTCGCTCCCCTCACCGAAACTGCACGGTTGAGCTCGATGAGTTCATTCACGTCATCGGTTCCCTGGACGCCAAGCGCCGCTCGCAGGCTATGTGCCGCAGGTAGCAGTAGAAACGGCAACGATCGCGCAGCAGACCGATCGGCTCCCTGGCTGAAGAAGGAGTCATCAAAGCGATCGACCGAGGTTTCAGCAATGCTAGCTGCGACTTGCAGGAGGACCGTCGCGCTCCAGGCCAGATCGTCGTCAGCGACGGCGCTCCGGCCGCTGAGGTGCAACTCGACTGCCGAAGCTGCAGCTGCGACTGATCCGTCCGCCGAGAAGCCTACGGACTGAGGAGGCTTGTCTAGCAGTTGTCTCGCAAGGGCAATGTCTGCAGCAAGCGCTTCGGCATGGATGTCAGGGGCGCGACCGCCGTTATCGCGCACGTGCGCGTGCCGAAGTGTCAGCCCCATGGCGTCGTTCGTTCGGCGAAGATCGGCGTTACTGTCTCCCAGCACTTGCTCAACTTCTGGATCGCGAGCCAGCTGGATCAGTAAGCGGTCGCCCTCTTGCCTCACATCGTATGCGGCTCGGTCGAGGGCCGAGGCCCATATTCGAACAGCGGCGAGATGCTCGTGCGCACCAGTCGACGAGTCGTCCCCAACTCTGGCGACGGCGTTGGCCAGCAATCGTTTGCCGAGCGCCTTCAAATGAACGATGCGGTCGCCTTCTGCGCCAAGTGTCAGCATCATACTCACTTCGCGGAGGCTCCATCCCCGGCGCTCGGGGTTAGGTAGCTCGGGAACCCGTGCCGCGAGGCCGTCCATTCGGTCATTAACCGCGCGGGAGGACTCCAGCAGCCAGACCATGGGCTCCACGAGGTACGGATCAATTGCCTCTCCAGCGATCTCCAGGTGCCGAACCAACACGCCGAGGGCCAGCGCCGGCATCGCCAAGTTATGCGAACCTTTGAGCATGATCGTTGTCAGGACGTGAGGCGAAATGCCAACGCGGATGTACTCCTCGGTCACAAACTCAAGCGCTTGCAACGCGCTCATGCAGGGATATGGCCCGGTACCCATACCCCGGTACCAGACCCAGACGTTGCCATCACCAATGTACTCGCGTGGCTCACCGGTGATGGAGAGCACGTACTTCGTGCCGGGTCGATCTTCCTCAGCAGGGTAGCCGTAGCGATGGATCGAGAGCATGCGGACGCGGTGTCGAGCTGCCTGGTCGAGCATCCGGTTCAGGAATGTGACACCGCCGCGGTAGTCAGCTCGGAACAATGCGAGGAAAGGTCCCTTTGTGAAAGATGCAAATGGTGACCAGATTCCTCCGAATCGGTGATTGCGGATGCCATCATCGTGGACTCCACCGGACCACCCGAAGCCGTCATCCTCCTCTTCGATGTAGTACGCGGCCGCGAGGTCGATGAGGAGCTTCGAGTCGTAGGCAGAAAGGCTGTGACCGGCGAAGAGCGGCTCGACTGCGTGATCGAGTGAGTGCGGTTCGTCCTCGGCGATACGTCGCAGGATCGCCTCGCCTTCCGGCCCGAGGTCTGGCCCTAGCAAAGCGAGATGCTCGACCTGGGCGTCGCGGATCCACATGTGTGGGCGGTGTCGTGTGGGTTCGGGCCGTCGACGGCGGTGCCGCGACGCCGATACGCTACTGATTGACGCCAGGTTCCTCCATCGCTCTTCGTCAGCTGCGATCTCCTCTGGCGTTCGTGCAGCCAGTTGGGCTTGTCGGGTGGCTTCTTGCTCGTCGAGTACACGCTCCTTCTTCGCGCACTGGTCGAGGATGGCGTCGCGTAATGCAACTCGTGTTAGTTGACCGACGGGGGTGCCTTGATGCACGTGTGCCCGCAGCCAGTCACGGATCAGCTCATTGACTTCCTTGGCCAGTGTCTGTGGCGTTCCAACGTCGAGAAGTTGGGAGATCACCGGTTCAGCGATGATAGTGTCGAGTATCCCTTTGCGCTGGTGCCGGCCGTGCAGGATGCGAATCAAGCGCGCGAGCCCGTGAGCCTTGTTGTCGAGGAGCGTCGGCCACGCGTCCTTGAGTAGCTCGTCGCCGTCCGGCATCACCAGGAGTGCTTCGACCGGGACGTCGGACCATCGTTCACCCCCGCCAGCATCGGCGATCGCATCGATCCCTGTTTGGAGCCGAGCATACCTGCCGGCTCGTGGGTGCGCCGGCTCATCCGGCGCAGACAAGACGATCTCGCAGGCGAGTCGCGCCGACGCTAAAGTCCACCGCGGTGCGCCAATCGCCGTCAGGGCGGCTACAAGATCGCGTTCTGAGAGGAGCCAACGAGCGAGAGAGTAGGCGCGCAGAAGATCATGCTTGAAGGCAGGTGCCCGTTCCCATGGAAGGCGGCTGGCGGGGAGGAGCAGCCCGCTCCGTCGGAGGCCGTCGACGGCAGTATAATCGAGCCGTGCCAGCAGGTCGTCGACATCACCTCTCCGCACCGCATGAACAGCCAGTCGCAACATGACTTGCTCGCGGGCATCGGGCGCTCCCATATTGCGCCGCTCGTCATTTCGCACAAGGTGATGCCAAATGTGGTCGAGTGCCTGCGCCTCGCTGAGAGGCAAGCCAGGATCGTTGGCTCGCGCGAACAGCTCGATGACGATTGGTCGGCGCAGGAGCTCGCGAGCACGCGGGTTGTCGACGAGTCGCTGAAGGACGGGGATGTGCGAAGCGGCAGTTGCAAGCTCGTCATCGTCGAGTCCTTGAACCGTGAATTGGCGTGGCCCGGATGTCATCAATTGAGTGACGGTGTCGACTCCTTCGGTCGCTGCAATAGCGATCACCTTGAGGCCCGCGCCCCGCGCGCTGCGAAGCAAGTAGGAGAAGGCATCCCTATGGTCTTCGACGGCTGCCTCTGCTGAGTCAATAACGAGGAGACGGTCGGGAGCAGTCAGTTCCGAGAAGAGGTCCTCGAATGGAGTGGAGAGCAGTCCGAGTAGCTCCAGTTGGCTAGCTGGTAGGTGCCGCAAGTTGAGGGCAATCGCTTGACGGTTTACGTCCAACTCACCCGGTTCGATGGCATCCATCACCAAGGCGCTCTTGCCAACGCCAGAGTCACCCGTGACGATGAGGTCGCCGTCGACCGTCATCGCAGCTGCGAGTTCCTCGCGGATCGCGCGACGCGGCAGCTTCAACGATGTCGATCCGGCCCCGATGAGTGAACGCGCCACTGCTAGGCGGGCTTGCTCATCGAGTGCGAGCAGGCGCGTCCAGCCAACTGGCGGTACGTGTGCGTCCGGACGGATGTGGCCGTGGAGCCGTCGGCGCAGCAATGCGGCGTCGACCACGGCAGCGCTTCGCGCAAACTCAGCGGACAGCTGCTCGATCCGATCGCGAAGAGCGACGGCTGCTTCATTTGATGGATCGAGCGCAACCCGCTTCAGGTCGCTGACCAGGCGAGTCCAGTCACCCTCGTGACCGGTCTCCAGATCGACTTGCATGATCCACAGCCGGCGGAGCAAGCTCCAACACCGGTGTTCGGGGGTTCCAGCATCTTTGTCGAAGATCTCGGACAGGGCGGCGGCAACCATGTCGATGAGATGATCGAGCCGACTGTGGATCGCAAACCTACCCGGCGTGCGAATAAGTTCGATGAACTCTTCGGCGGTCGACTGACCTCGAGCGACAACAGCGAGCTCGGCGATCTCGTGCGAGTGCGTTTGCTGGCCGGAGACGGCGACTGCAAGCCGGCGCTCTACGAGTGGCTCGGAAGCATGCTCGGCGTCGAGATCCGCTCGAACCAGTGCTACAACGAGCTCTTTAGTCTTCTCGTCGCTCCTGATGAACTTCGGCGAGCGGCGCACGGCGATCTCAAGGCGAAGGGAAGTCCCTGCCGCAGTGGATGCTGTGGCGACAAGGTCATCCACGCTTGTTGCCGGGGACTGTTGGAACGCGACGCGCTCCGGTGCCCGCTCGCCCAACTCGAGCATAGGCTCAGCCGTGAGTAGACGAACCAGCAGCACCGCCCCGAGTCGGTGCTCAAGGCGCGTGCCACCTCCGCCCGTGGAGTACGGGCTTGCAGTGCGACGGCTCTCGTCAGTCTCGTCTGGCATGACTAATGGAATTTACTGTATATGACAATCATAAAATCGATCTAAATTAAATAGTTTTAGTTGCTAAATATCACATATTTAAAAGAATGTAAATTGATCCCAGAAACTGATCCTTCCCAAAGTCGCACGATTCCTATGACGGTTCTCTCAAAACACGACGATGCAACCGGCAGGTACTGATATCCCACAACGACCTTACTATTATTTGCATGATACCACACCAGCCGGATGCGAGATAGTGCCCCACCACCACCTCAATCGGCAGTGATCACCGATGCGCTCCCCTTGAAACGGCTCAACTTGTCAAGCACTACGCATTGCCTCACATTCGATGGAACCTTGACAAGATCGTTGCCTCACGAAGCATGTCACTCAACGCACGTGAACCGAGCGAGCGTCGGGTATCGCGTGAGGTTCCTGTGGTGGTCATGCTGAGGATTCCTACTTGGACACGCTGGTGCGCACTGATGTCGCCACCGGCTGAACCGCATGTCGCCCGCTCTTGAACAAAGGTCAGCATGGTGTTTGCCCAGGCCATGACCCAGGTGCGGCAGCGCTTTTCCATGCTCCTGGTTGGCATCGAGAGCGACAACGGTAAGGAGTTCCTCACCAACGAGCTACTGGACGACGGTGAGTGGGAGGATATCACGTTCACCCGCAGACGAGTCTCCAAGAACGGAATCTCACTGAGGTAATCCTGCTCTGCGTTCTGCGTTCTCACATGCTTCGTTCCGCTTCAGGAAGCCCAATCCTCCAGTATCAGCCCTGGCACCTGGGCGAAATCTCGCGCGTTGCGGCTGACCAGGATCGAGCCCTCTGCCAGCGCGATCGCGGCGATGCGCAGATCCTGCGTTCCAATGCGAATCCCCTGGCGGCGCAGTGCTTCGACGTGATCGACTGCGGCGGTCGTGTAGTCGGCCAGGTGGATTGTCTGATAAAACGCGACCGTTTCCCGTAGGCGCACATACCCACGCGCCGCGTCAGCCTGCGAACGGGCCTGGCGAATCACGGCCAGCCGACCCTGAAGCTGCTCGCCAAGCGTGATCGTCGTGACGGCCAGGTCGTTCGGCGCAGTGGCCAGGACGCGAGCGACCACCTGCGGGTGGCGACGCTGAAAGAGGGAGACGTGGTCGGTATCGAGGATGAAGCGTGGGTTCATACGGGTGGCGCGTCATGCGTGTCGGCAGAGCGCAGATCGGCAACCGCCGCCTCAAACGTCGCCCAGTCCAGGTCGTGCTCCCACATGCCAGCGAAGCGCAGCCAGGGATGTTCCACAGCCGGATCCGGGATTGGGAGCTCGACCTGGATCACGCGGCTGTGCTGCTGCAGATCGGCCAGGGCGACCCGCAACTGCTCCACGGCCTCAGCTTCGGTCGCACCACTGACCACCAGCTCGGGCAGCACCAGGGCACGTGCCGTGTAGCGGTTGTCCGGTTGGCGGGTGATGAGCACGCTCGTCGCCATCATTTCTTCTCCCATGGGCTGGCACCGACTGATCCGCAGTCACTTTGTGACCATGCATCACATGCCGAGCGTCAGCACGCCGTATGCCAATTGCACCGCTCGCGATATTTCACCATGATACAGATCGCTCTGTCACATCATAGCACATCAGGCAGACATTGCTTATCGCATCCTGCTGCGTTGATCAGCAGTGATCACCGATGCCCTTTTCTCCACAAACGCCGATGATACCTCCAGGTTTATTCGCGTCGCAGCGCTTCCTTCATCGCGCTGCGTTGTTCCAGGAGAGCTGTCACGATGCTCATCAATGGTGCTCACCAGGGTTTGCTGGCCGAAGATTGGGATGTCACGCCCGTTCCGCCACCGCGTTCTGATGTCACGCCCGTTCCACCACCGCGTTCGGCGGATCTGCCGCTTGATGCTGCGCCACCCCCCGCGCCCGTGGAGGCGGGCGCGCTGTCGGTGCGCCCAGGCCACGGTCTGGTGCTGCCCGATGGCGTCGCGCTGATGCTTGAGACCGCGCTGCACGGTGATCGTGCGCCCAGTGGAACACCTGATCCAGAGGGGCGACCGCGCAGTAAGAATTTGACCATCATTGTCGGGACGGTGCGCGTCGTCACCACGGGACGCGGCGAGGGCCGCCGGATCTTTACCGAACTCGGCGCTGCCGAGTATCGCTATGAGTTGAGTATCCATGAGGTCGTGGGCGATGCGCAGGGGGCGGCGCGGGCGAGCTATCGCTTGCCGATTACGATGAGTGATGCGGTGCGTGCGCGGGCCGAGCACTTACTCGTGGATGGGCAGCGCATCGCGATCCTTGGTCCGTTGGGCATGGAGGAGTACTATGACCAGCGGTTCCAGCGCGATGCCTACGATGCGGGACGCCGTACCTGGGATATCCGCATTGATGTGCTGGGCGTGCAGGAGGTCGGCGATGATGTGCCCGATATGGCCTGGGTGCAGCTTGAAGGCGAGGTCGTCGATCGGCCACGGGTCTATCCGCGCCAGTACGGCGACCGGCGCACGCTGGTTGAGCATTACGCTGGGGTGACGCTGCGTTACCGCGAGGTGCTGGCGGCCAGTTTTGGGCGTGCGCTGCGGCCGGTGGTGAAATCGATCCCGGTCGAGGTGCTGATCAGCGCGGATGAGGCGATCATTCCTGGTAGCGATGCGCTGCTGCGTCCCGGCAACAAGGTTGCGCTTGAAGGCCGCTTGAACCCGGCGACCTTCCGGCTCCCCCGCGCTGCCCGTGAGGATGCGACAGTGCAGACGGCGTTGGAGCGGACTCGTACCCAGTTTGAGACGCGCAATGCGGATCTGACGCAGCGGGCTGAGGCGGCGCGTCAGCAGCGTCAGGCGGCCCAGGAGCGGGCGCAGCGCGAGGGTCGCCCGAGCCAGACCCCGTCAGCACGGCAGCAACCCTTGAGCGGGGACGCCCTGGAGCGCCAGATTGCCCGCGCCCAACAGCGCCTGCTCACCAATCGCCGTGTGCGCGTCGAGGTCGGCTATGTCGAATTGCTCCAGGGCACGCCGGCGTCCAGCGAGGAACGCGCCCGCCTGATCGCCGAGGCCGGTGAACGACGCCGGACCCCGCCAGCACGGCGCGAGGCCGCCGCCCCACCTGACCGCGCCGCCCTCCTGGCCGCCCAGGATCGTGATGCAGTACAGGCGATGCGGGCAACTGAGAAGCGTGGCGCGGCGGTTGTTGATCATCCAGCAGGTGCTGGCGATCACGCTACCGCTGATCACGCCGAAGCCATTGGCGATCACGCTGCCGCTGATCACGCCGAAGCCATTGGCGATCACGCTGCCGCTGATCACGCCGAAGGCGTTCGTGATGAGGCGGTCGGTGATGATCCAGCCCATGGTGGTGACGCGGCGGTCATGGATCACGCCGAGGCGGGTGATGACGATCCGCGTGCGGCACAGTCCGGCCTGGTGCGCCCACGCCGACCGCGAATGCGCCCGAGTGCGGCGGATGACGAGCCACGTGCGACGGGCGAGGGCGAGTCGGGTGACGCGGTGCTCAGCGCGTGAGCACCGTGTCACCTGGCACGATCACGCTGGTCGGGCGCACCAGTGCCTGGCAGCAGCGGCTGCCTGCGGGCGCGGCGGATCGGGGCTTCCGGCCCCCGCAGCCCGCCCGTGGCGCCCGTCCGTTCTATGCCAGTTGGCTACACCACCCGGCCTATGGCACGCTCGGCGTCGCTCTGGCCCCTGACGCGGAGGGACACGGCCTGGCGCTGCGGCGCGGTCAGTGGGTGCAACTCACCGGGGTCGTGCGCCCCCACTTTGCCGTTGCCCTCCCCGATGATCCGCGCTCGGCGCAGGCGATCAGCCTGGCCCCGCTGCTCATCGACGTCACGCAGGTGCGCCTGGTCTCGCGCAACGATGACCTCCCGCCCCTCACCGTGACGCCCGCCCTCCAGGTACGCGTGCTGCCCCCAGCGCCAGACAGCCCAACGACGCTCCTCCCGTTGGCTTCCTGGGCGGACGCCGTCTACTGGCGGAGTAGCGCCACCACCGCAACGGTCAGTGTCGCCTGGAATAGAGTGCGCGGTGTCGTGACGCCCAGCGGGTCGCTCCGCTACCTGCGCTACGTGCTCAGCCTGGATGCACCGCGCCAATAGACCGCGAGGATAGCCGATAACCAAGCGTACTCCAGGTGGAGGTGGTGGACGACCGCACCTCTATCCACCACGACAGAACCCAACGTGCGCAACATCGGGCAACATCGGGCCGTTTGCGGCAGTCTTGTGTGTGCTTTGCGTTCTTGTGCGGCTCACCTGTGGGCGTCTGAGCGAACCTCCAATGCCCAGGCCGCCGTGTCCATGATGCCAGCCAGCAGAGGCAGGGCGATTACATCATACGAAACCGGATACAAAAAAATACGCTCTCTTGAGCAGCATGTGCATGCAACCAGCGGCGCAAATGGCGGCACCCGCCAACAACGGGGCACCCGCAAGGGGTGCCCCTACAGGGCCGGGTCCGGTGTAGGGGCACCCCTTGCGGGTGCCGATGTACGGGCATCCCTGGCGGGTGCCTTGGCGGGGTGTATACACGGAAGATACCATCGCCCAGCCAGCAGAGGGATGCCGGAAATCCTACTCATCGCTCGTCGCTCGTCACTCGTCGTTCGTCACTCATCGCTCGTCACTCGTCACTCGTCACTCGTCACTCGTCGTTCGTCGTTCGTCGTTCGTCACTCGTCACTCGTCACTCATCGCTCGTCACTCGCCACTCGTCACTCGGTCACTCGTCACTCATTGCTCGTCACGAAGGAGAATGTACCTATGTCAGATCTGTGTCGGGTCCTCATGATCGGCCATCTCAGCCGCGACCTGCAACGCCGGCGGCGCGACGATGGGGTCATCTACGGCGTCAGCACGCTGTGCGCGGCGCGTACGCTGCTCGTCGCCGGGCACCCGGTCGTGGCGACCACGCGGCTCACGCTGGAGGTCGTTGGTGCCGCACGGGTCGCCAGCGTTGCGCAGCAGTTCGGTGCTGGCAGTCGCGTCTTGGTCGAGGGCCACCTGGAACTGCGCGAGGCCACCGGGATCGAGCGCCTGCCGCTGGCCGATGGCACCGGCGAGGTGTTGGTGCGTGTCCCGCGCCGCGAACTGATCCTCGTCGTGGCAACGATCTTCAATGCTGACCCCCCGCTGCCAACGCCGGAGGCCCAACGCCAGCCGGCGCAGGTCTGGTGGGACGAAGCGGCGTAGGGTGGGGTAGGTAGGTAGGAGCGCCGCGCCAGGTCGGATGGTGCTCTGGCGGGGCTGATGATCAGCGCTGCCCTGGTCAAGACCTCCGTGGAGGTGGAGCTCGCCGACCGTCTGGTATTGCTGCTCTTTGGTGTGCAGCAGAGCGCTCTCTTCATCCTGTCGCCCCTGCATCGCTCGTCCGCTGGCCAGGACAGTTCGCGAGCCACCCTTCTGCTCGCCTGGTCAGGCACGCCGCTCCAGCTCGCCATACGCGCGACCATTTACCCGTCATCAGCGTGGCACTTGTTCTGATCGTGCTCGGAAGTCTGCGCGCAACAGCGGCAATCCTCTCGGCAGGTCAAAGCTTTGGCATGGAGCCGACGCACCGTGGTCTCCAGACCCGCCGGCTCTACCGCGTCGTCCGGCCCCCCGATCTATGCCGCCTACATGCCGATCGTGGGCGCTTTCTGCTCTCCTACGCCTCGACCAGGATGCGCGGTACCAGCGCTACCCGCAGCAGGGGTGGTGGAGAGTACTGCCGGGAGTGTGGTAATATCCACAGACTAATCGACTCCGTCCCGACAATCCAAGCATCATCCTCGTTAGGAGGGGAACAGGTATTGCTACCTTTTTCACTGCTGATCGGACATAGCACGCATCATAAACGCTCACGCGCTTTACTGCTTGCTTAAGTCGAGCGCTAACGTTTCCCCGTTCATTTGCAGCAAGCCGCGAGGGTATACCGATTATGACCGACGAAGACACAAGCACACAGCCTTCCAATGTAGGGGTGTGGCTAGGCATAATAATTGGAACTAGTATTGCAGGCCCAGGGGGAGCGGCTGTTGGTGGCCTGGTAGGAGCCACCATTGAAGGCCTAACAGGCAACATCCTGGGTAACCTTGCAAGCAACGGCATTACAGCCCTTGCACAGCGAGTTCGTCATCAATTCTCTCCTCAGGAACAGCAGATCAGCAGAAATCTCCAGACAACCTTTCGTACAGCCTTCCAAAATGCTGTTTATGATATTGGTGGAAGAGAAACATTCCCGCAACCATGGAAACACCCACGTTCGGTTCCGGTCGCACTGTCCTATCGCTCTACACCAGGCGGACAGAGTCTCGTCAGTACAGACCCGGATCTTGCGGCTCGTATGGATCATCTGCTGCGAGAAATAGATCACGCAGTAGTAAATGGACAACTCTTACCTATTACGTTTTCAGATACAGCGTCTTTTACCAGAGCACAGACCTACATCGAGAACACAACACCTCGATCCCTCTCCGAAGACTTCTACGACAATGCTGTCGCACCTTTTCTGAACGATCAGTTCGCTTCGCTCATGGGGGAGTTACGGACTTTTCAATTTGAGGGGCATCTACGCCAAAATATACTTGTACGGACACTCGTACATATGGAAGAACTGCTACGCCGCGACGCTGAGGCATGGCGGGCATTTGAGCGCATCGTCCTAGAACAAATGCGTGATGCTATTAATAGCGTCGGCTCCGATCAGCAGAATATTGCAACTCAGCAACAGCATGTCTTGGCTCAAATAGATGAGCTACTATCACGCCCTCCCAATACTGCACTGCTAGAGAATTTTTCGGCGAGGCTGGATGAAATTGGGCAGCAACTTCGGCGCGAATTTCAGACCATACCAGCAATACTCCGCCTTGAAGTCACTGAACCAGTCACTGATGCGCTGGCTGGTATGGAGCAGCGAATCTCAGAACAGCTTCAGGACGCCCGCTCCGACATAGCTTCGCTACGACCTACGCTGAAAACTTTCATTCCTAAGGAGTCTTTCTTCGCCGCCACCCTTAATCCCACGCATCTCTTCAATCATGCTATTCCTTTCATCGGGCGTGAGATCCTCTTGGAGCGTCTCGATACCTTTATTGGTTCTGTACCAGATCTTGCGATTTTGAAGGGCCGAGGAGGGATCGGCAAAACCCGTTTACTCTTAGCATTTGCCGAGCAACTTCAGCAACGACACCCTGACCTGGACATATGTTTCATAGCTGAAGGAGTCCCGATTACTCCAGAGAGCGCTAACGAACTGCCAGATGCCCCTTGCCTGATTGTTGCGGATGATGCGCATCGGCGTGATGATCTGCATATTCTGTTCGCCATCATGCAGCAACGCACCCAACCAACGAAGGGGCTCCTGGCGATCCGCCCACAAGCAATAGACCATCTCAACTCGCTCCTATCACAGGCACATGTTGATATTCGCCAGATTCTCTATCTTGACGAACTACGCGATCTGACGCGAGATGAAGTGCGCGCACTGGCGCGTAATGTCCTTGGGGCAGATCAGGAAAAGCTTATAGACCAGCTAGCTGCTGTCACACGGGATAGCCCACTCGTCACAGTTATTGGGGGACGCCTCCTTGCGGAGCGACAAATAAGCCCACATCTGCTGGAGCGCGACGATGAGTTTCGGTATGCCGTGTTGTCACGTTTCGAAGACATTCTTGTGGGTTCGGTTCATCAGCAGATTAATCATGATCTCTGCCGTGCGCTCCTAAAGCTGATTGCAATCTTGTCGCCATTGCGTGATGAAAATAGGCTCGTCGAAGCTGTCGCAGCATTCTTGAAAACAGATCAAGCTACAGTGATGAAAGCATTAGATGTGCTCGAACAGGCAGCGGTATTGTTACGGCGTGGCTACTCCCTACGCATTACGCCAGATGTGCTGTCAGATCATATTCTGCATAACGCTTGCGTAACCTCAGGTGGTCAAGTCACAGGGTATGCCCAGGAAATTTTCGAACAATTCGCACATTTAGTTCCTTCGCAGATTCTTAGTAATCTCGCTGAGTTGGACTGGCGCATCCATCAAACGACGGTGCAAGCACCTGACGCTCTAGCGAGTATTTGGCAGGTCATTGTAGCCGGTTTCCAGGAGGCATCGCACGCGGGCCGCTGCAGAATTCTAGATTCACTCAAGGATGTGGCATTCTATCAACCAGAGAGAGTGTTGGAGATCGTTACCCTTGCGATACGCGAGCCAGCCGCGCCTGTTGAGGATGAAGCACCTCAATGGTTCACGCATGACCAAGTGCTGCAAAAACTTCCACCGCTTCTCCAACGCATCGGCTACAACCTGGATTATCTTCAGCGCTGCTGCGATATTCTCTGGCAGCTAGGAAGAGATGATGCGCGTCCTACCAATAGCAATCCGAATCATGGCATGCGTATCCTTCAGGACTTCGCACAATATGACATTGGCAAGTATTATGTCTTCAATGAAGGCGTACTAGAATCTGTGAACAGATGGCTACGAAGGGATGCTGCGCATTCACATCTGCACTCACCTTTGGAAGTGCTTGATCAGTTAATGGCAAAGAGTGGACACTCAGATTACTCAGAAGGCTACTGCATTGTTATGCGCCCCTTCCTGGTCTCTTATGAGGAGACCCGTCTTCTTCGCGAGCGTGCGCTTGATCTGATTGCTGATTGTGCTCAGTCTGCGGATACGAAAGTAGTTCTTCGCGCTATTCAGAGTCTTGAGAACGCCCTCCAGCCACCGCGAGCATATTTCAACATGCAGATTTCTGAGGAAGCCCGAAAACAATGGCTCCCTGAGGAGCAAGCAGTGCTAGAGCTTTTTGCGGGGGTTGCTCAAGCATCAATAAATCCAGTCGTTCATCTCAGGATCATCAAAACTTTGGCATGGCATACGCGCCATAATCCTTCGAATGAAATCAGGCAGCGCACACGCGAGATTATCGCTTCAATTCCCGATACGTACGAGCTACGTCTGATCAAGATACTTAGCCATGCTTACGGGCGTATCTGGCTTCTTGATAATGAGGGTAGTGGTGCGCGTCTTGATCATGCGCAGAGGGAACAAAAGAAGCAAACAGTAATTAATGCATTGGTCAAAGAGTTTATAGAGACACATTCCGATCCAACTGAGGGTCTTCAGTATATTCACACCAAGCTCGAAGAAATTCAGGCTGATGGTGCGAGACCTGCGCCACTTGACTTTGCGATGGCTCTTTCACAAAGCCACCCTCAATATGCTGCAGCGATGGCTGAAGCCCTTATCGAGAATCCCGATAATCACTTAGCACCGTACATTGCCTGGCTGCTTTTTGGTCTACGCCGTGCTGATATTGATACTACGCTGGCGTTGGAGCAACACATTGCAAGCCGTGGTAATGCTACATTAGCATTTTCCTTGACTCATGCCTTCCGTTGGGAGCAATGGCGAGCGGCACTTCAACCTGCAGATGTAGAGGTTTTACAGTCGCTTCTTGGATACCCAGATCCAAATGTGAGTACACAGGCTGTAAGCGTTATGGGGTATGTTGGGCAGATATTGCCGGATTTGGTCATACCAATAGCTTTGAGCATAGAAGTGGGAGATAGTCCCGTGCGAGCAGAAGCCCTCTGCCGAGTTTTTCATAAGGATCACGGCATCCATCATGAAAAACTGACTGATGAGCAACTGGAACTGCTGCTCTCCAAACTGGAACTTGTTAAAGAGATAGGCGACTACGACATTCGGGAAGTGCTGGGCTATATGGCCTTGCGATTTCCGCGTCGTATGGTTGAGTTCTTGATACAGAGAATACGGCATGGTAAAGCAAGCCCTGATGCCAATTTTGAACCTCTACCACTTGATGGCTTGGGGGAGCAGCTTACTGTTCTTGCTGATAGCGAACAGTACAGTGACCTATTACGTTTGGTACGAGATAGTGCGCTTGACGAGGCAACCCATCATTCACGTGAGCTTTCGGTACTCTATAAAGCCATGTCACTTAATTACCAGGTAGCAAGTCTTGCTGTGTTGAAGGAGTGGATTGATAGTGGTGACGAGCAGAAAATTACGCTAGCAAGTATGTTGTTGCGGGAGGCATCTCTGTCATTTATCTTTGAAAACGAGAATTTCACTATGCATCTGCTTGAGCAGGCCTACAGTGTAGATACTGAGTGCTATAACAAGGTGCAGGGCCACCTTGCGAGCACGGTTCTGGATGGAAGCAGATCTGAAACTGCAGGCGAGCCATTTCCTCAAGATATCTTGCTACAAGATCAGGCGCATGCAACGCTGGAGCGCCTATCTCAGAGTTCTCCACTGCGCGGCTTCTACGAGATGCTCCTGTGCAGAGCAGAGGCACATATTGCCGACTCGCAAAGGAGGGATGAAGAGTTCGATGGCTAAATTATAGAGCGTGCGAGGTGCTCTATGTACAGCATTCGGAAGCAAAACGGTTCTCTTAATTTATTCATGCTATTTCATGCTCTCTTTCGCGGTTAGATAAGTATATATTCCTCTGTATTGCCTTGCCTGATCTTGCCTTGGTGAGGCATACCTTCCAACCCTCACACTTCCTTTTATTATCAGTCAGCCCGACTGATGCCCCGCCAACTCGTCTCACCCATACTCATCTCACCACCCCTGCTTCCGGCAGTCATTTCTGAACTGCACTGTCTGGTCGCAGGCGGCATTCGCCCGCCGGGGAAAGGGAAATGTCTGAAAGATGAAAGATGAAAGATGAAACGGGCAAGGCATCCAGTGGTGCCTGCTGCGCTTTCGGCTTTCGGTTTTCTGCTTTCTGCTTTCCCCGGCCCTTCTGATGCGCGTTGTGCGCTTATCAGTTGTGTGCGCAGCCTCCCCAGGCTGCGCGTGATCCGGCGTGCCCGTCGCTGCGGGCCGTCGCACGTGAGGTACTGCGATGAACGAGGAACTGTTCGCCAACAACGACGAGGAACAGGACGAGGAGCAGGACGAGCAGGGCCAGCCGATCCCCGAGCTGGAAGCGTTCGACGAGGACGAGCTCGACGACATCTTCAACCGCCTCGAGCATGGTGCGTAGCCTGGTGTATCCGCCGCATGCCCTATCTATCGTTCCGCAGCGCGCAGAACGGCCCCGTGGTCATCACCACGAGGCCGTTGGGTTCGCCGCCCACCAAGGAGGTCTTTGTGCCAACGTATCTGCACGGGGCGCTCAGCGCCTATCTTCCGCCGCTGCGCCTGGTCAGCCGGGCGAGCCAGGAGTACGCTGGGGCCTGCCCGTTCTGCGGCGGCGATGAGCGTCGCAGCGATCGTTTTCATGTCTGGCTGACGCCGACGGGACGCGAGCGCTACTGGTGCCGTCGCTGTAACCGCAAAGGGCCGGCATCCGAGCTGACCAATGAGCGGCCATCACGTCGCCCCAGCCAGTCGGCTGAGCCGCGCCGCCCACGAGCGGATGGCCCGACCCCCAGGCCGGAGCACATCCCACACTATCGGGCGCTGTACGCGCTGGTCGCGACCTGGGCCGAGGCGAACCTGCATCAGCCCTGGAATCCGGAGCCGTTGGCGTATCTGCGCCAACGCGGCTTTGACCTCGCGACGATGCGCTGGGCCAGGCTGGGGTATGCCCTGCGCGATCCCCAGTCGCTCGTGACCTTCCTGGAACGCCAGGCGCCCTGGCTGCTGCCCTATGCGGAGGAAGCCGGTGTGCTGACCCGCGATGAAATGGGAGGGGCAGCGCATGCGGATCGAAGACCGCATGCGGATCGGACACCGCACGTTGACCCGACACCGCACGTTGACCCGACACCGCACGCGGTGTCCCTACGAACACACCCGAATCTTTGCGGGCGGATTGTGATCCCCTACCTCAGCGCTGGCGAGGTCTGCGACCTGCGCACGCGGCGCTTTCCCGGCACGGGCTACACCTCGCTCCCCGGCAGCTATGCCTGGCGTGGCGCGACGGTGCCGCTCGGGTGGGATGCGACGCGTGGGAGCGAGGTGGTGATCATCACCGAGGGCGAGTTCAAGGCATTGGCGGCAACGGCGGCCTTTCGCGTTGGTGCCCTGCCCTACCCCGCCATCGGCCATCCTGGGCTGAACTACTTTCGCCCGGCGTGGGCAACGGCGCTGAACCGCCAGGGCGTCCGCGTGGCGATCCTGGCCTACGACGCGCGTGCGACGCGACCAACCGATGATGACGGCCATGAACACCTGGCCCCCGAAGAAGCCTGGACGATCCGGCACGGGGCGACACTCGCCGCCGCCGGGCTCCAGGTGCTGGTCTTGAGCCTGCCGCTGGCACCCGGTGCCGCGAAGGAAGATCTCGACAACTTTCTGCTCATCCACGGCCCCGCCGCCTTGACCTGGCACCTCCACACCCATGTTCGCCCGCTCGCTGTCTACATCGCTGACCTGCCGCGAGCGCTGCTTCGCGCCGCAGGACTTGATCATCATCTGGGGACTGCGTAGAAAGGAGCCCTCCCTTGTCCACCACGCCCGACCCGCTCGTGCCGCGTCACGCACGCCATCATTCCGCTGGACTCGTGCCGCTCCCGGCACGTCTGAACCCACCCGTCCGGCATCAGCCACTCCCGTCCCGAGCGCAGTCGCGTAGGTCGCCGAATCAGGCAGTCACGCGCCGACGCTGGCCACGTGCCCTGCGCGTGGTCGTGTGGGTTGGCAGTGTGCTACTGAGCATCATCGCGATTCTTGGTGTCCTGATCCTGACTGGGCAGACCGAACTGGTCGCCTGGATCATCGTCGGCGCGGTGCTGGCGGTTGTCTTTGGCACACCGCTGCTGTGCGTCGTGAGCCTGTTCATCTGGTATGGCTGGGCCGTGACCCGCATGGGACGCGCTCGCCAACGCCCGCCCGCAACGAAGACCAGCGCTGCGCCGCAGGTGGCGCAGACGATCATTGTGGGAGAGGTGGTGCTGGATGCATGCGTGCAGCCACCCGCATCTTCTGTTGGCACGCGTCACGGTACCGGCTATACTACATGGTAAGGAGGATCTGGATGCCTGCACGCGATAGCTATCATCAAGCCGTCAAAGCCGCACGCATCGCCGATGGTTGGACAATCACCGCTGAGGACGATACCATTCCGGTCGGTTTGCAGCGGGTTTCCATTGACCTGCAAGCGGAACGGGATCTCATCACGGCGTATCAGGGAAGCGAAAAGATTGCGGTTGAAGTGAAGCGCTTTGTTGGCGCATCGACAGTCAAAGACGTGCGAGACGCTGTTGGTCAGTATGCGCTCTACCGCAGTGTCCTGCGGCGGCTTGATCCCGAACGTGTGCCGTATTTGGCAATTGATCATGAGACCGCGCATACCACGTTTGTCAAACCGCTGGCCGAGTATCTTGTCACCGACGAGCATGTCCTGCTGGTGATCATCGACATCGCGGCGGAAAGGATGGTCGAATGGAGAAAATAGCCCACTACCGCGCGATCCTCGAGCGCATGATCGCGGAGGAAGCCGCACGGATATCGACGCACCCCGAGGTGGAAGTCTGCCAGATCTGTGATCCGGTCAGACACCACTATCAGCTCCTCTATCTTGGCTGGCACGGGCCCACACGGGTGTTTACCCCGATGATTCATCTGCGGATCCATCATGGCAAAGTCTGGATCGAGCATGATGGAACGGAGGAAGGCATTGCGATGCAGTTACTCGCTGCCGGAATTCCGCGTGACGAGATTGTGCTAGCGTTCTACTCGCCGCAGAAACGTCCCTTTACCGAGTTTGCCGTCGCCTGACGCCCCCATCACGTTGATGTGATCGCCCCTGCCCCCTGACGCACGTGTGCTTCAGGGGGTTGTCGTTTCCTCTGCCTGGCGCACGCGGTGCTCTTCCCGGTCTGATCGTCACCCATATGATCTTCTCTTGTCCGACTGGCGTTGTGTGCCATGGCAGGGTATGTCCTCTTGTCGCTCGTTCCGAAGAAAGGAGTTGCAATGGGAACCCGTGATCTGAACAAGATGATGCTCACCGGCCAGCTTGAGGCTGAGCCGACGATGTGTTTTACCGGTGCTGGTGAGCCACGAACGACGTGGTACGTGCGCTGCGCTGGCGCACACGATGCCACGCTGACTGAGCGCGTGCGCCTGGTGGCCTGGGGGTCACCGCTGGCCGAGCGCTGTAATGACCTGCGCCCGGGCATGCAGGTGCTGGTTGAGGGCCAGCTCCAGCGCTGTACCGCGGATGATCCCGCAGAACAGGCCCGCTTTCCGCTGGAAGTGCGGGTGCGTTCGTATCTCGTCCTTGACCCTGGTGACGCAGCGGCAGCGGTGCTGGTGCCTGTTGCACCACGGCCACCCGCTCCACCGACCCGCACCGTGGCGCCGCCACCGGCCCCACCGACCCGTACGATGGCCCTGCCACCGGCCCCACGTTCGACCGTCCCGCCAGCACCCGTACGCCCATCGCTCCCGATGCAGCCTCCCCGGGCGACGGCTTCACGACGACCCACCATCGCACCCCCAACCGACCCACGCGAGCCAACGTCCCACGCCTGAGGCGGGAACATCGCTTCATCACGTAACTTGGCGCGCTTGATTCCAGCTCCAACCGACCTACGCGAGCCAACGTCCCGTGTCTGAGGCGACCGCAGCGGCTTCGCGACGCGTAATGACACCGCCCACCGTTCGTGGCGGTTTTTTTGTGTTTCCCCCTTCCCGTTGACCATGCCTCGCCCCCGCGTTGTGGTGAAGAGCCGCGTGGGGACGAGGTCGGTTCTCCGCCTCGGTCAAGGAGGTGAACTCTGATCGGTTTTGTTCAGCGAAAGGACATTGATCTCATGAACACGTTTGCAACTCGGATCGCCACCGTCGCGACGCCGACCGTCAATGATGCGACGCCGACCACGCCCGCGATCTGGTGGTATCACGGCAACAAGCCGGCCAAAACCCCCGGCGTCTTCTACGTCAAGGGCACCGCGCTCCAGCAGGAGCCAACCGAGCCTTGGGTGCCATCGCAGCGCTTCGAGCACGAGGTTGGCTTCGAGACCCGCACACTGCATCTGGCGCTGATTACCTGGCGTCAACAACCCTACCACGTCGTTGAGATCGTCTCTGGTGGCGAAAAGCGCAAAGATCGCCGCTACCTTGCAGCCTGGGAGCCCGGTGCCCAGATTCACACCGAGATCGTTTGTCTCGCCGAAGGCATCACCGAGCCGGTCGTCTGGTCGTTCCACGGGATGACCGGGCGTGCGGTGATGGGCAAGACGGGCCTCTTCAACGCCTACCGCAACGGCCTGTTGCGCGAGGCGGAGCAGATCGCCGGCAAACGCCTGCCGCTCTGGACCTTCTGGCTGCCTCTGTCCACCCTGGTCAACGCCAAGCATCAGGTGGTCTACACCGACACCGGCCACGGCTCACTCGTCACGCTCCCGATGCTGGCGCTGCCGGAGGCAGCGAATCAGACCCTCATGGACGACTTGTTCGTCGGCGAGGCGTGGGTGACGTACGGCTACGAGGTGCGCGCGCAGTTTGAGGACTGGCGGCACCAGCGTCGTGGTCTAAACGGTCACACCAACGGCCACGGTCACCCCAACGGCCACGGTGCCGACGTGATCGAGGAACCGCTGGCGGACGAGGATGCACCGCGGTAATCTGCCATGCCCTCCCACGGATGGCTCCTTCAAGATGGTATACTCCTGCCATCAGCCACTCGAATGGAAGGGGATCGTGATGCAGCTTCTGGACATTGTGGCGGCCGAGCCGCTTGAGGGCTTTCACGTCCGCCTGACCTTCACTGACCACACCACCCGCGAGGTG
>NZ_RYFF01000039.1 GCF_004138165.1 Candidatus Chloroploca sp. Khr17 | reverse complement strand
TCCGATCCGCAGAGGGGGTCATGTGGCCTCGGTCGTAGCCGCTATTGGTGTAGTCGTTGTGGGTGACGCGGTACCAGCCCTCGGGCAGGCTGGCATCGGTGATGAAGGGGCCACTGTAGCGGGGCACGTCCCCCAGATCGCTCGCCTGGAGGTGCCAACTCACCCAGTTTGGGATGCCCCGGTCGCGGTGGTAGCTGAGGGCGTACTGATCGCGCACGATGAGGTAGTCGGCGGGCGCATTGACGTCGGTGACGGCCGGGCTGGGCATCCCAAGGGCCAGGTGGCGACTGACGGACGGCTGCGCGGCGGCGGTGAAGCCATCGAGCAGCAGGACGAGCGTGAGCAGCGTGAGCAGCGTGACGCGCAGGATGCGCGTGGTGCAGAGACGGGGCTGAGTCATGGCTGGTTCCTCCGGGAGCGCGGCGGCCCTGACGCTCAGTGGTGTGCGCTTGCCCCCTTGCGATGAACGCGATCCGAGCACAGGTGGCAGCAACGCTCCTTGCGGATCGATGCACCGTGATGATCATCCCCTGCGTGGCGGGGTGGCTGCGCTGATTCTCTTGCGTAATACCACTCCCCCATAACCACATTTCGGATGCTGATCCGATACCTCTATTGTAGGCTATGCTTGTGGGAGCGAATATGCGATAGAAGTACTCCTCTTTTGTAGTACCATCCTCCACGCTGATCTTGTGATGGAAAGCAGGTCGCGGATACACAATCCATTGCACCGTTGCTGGCCGTTCGGTGGGGCAGCCCCAGGGTGTCCGCCTGGTATGTGAGCGACTCGCCCCGTCCTCGCTTCTCTGTCACATGGCGATGCTTGTTCATTGTCTCCACGCACCCCTGCTGCTCACTGCGCTGCCTGGCGCGGTAAACGGCAGGGGTGTTGGTGTGTGGATGCGGAGCATTGGGATCGTGTTGTGCTCACAGGTTGTGACACTTATTGTCACACATATGTCCTACAATTTATGTTGTCTTACAACGTGCAACTGGCTCTGCGGACACCACCACCATACTGCGAACGTCGCAACGTGGGTGATCCTATGGGCAAGGAAAGGGCAAGGCTCATGTCAAACCATGATGGAAGTTATATGCTGCGGGATGTGCTCACCCTACTCGATGAGGCAGGGGTCTGGGCTGCAATGCCGCGCACTGTTCAGCAGGATCTTGTGATCAGGATTGTCAAATTGGCCTGTGATCGTCACGACTGTAACGCCGGCGAGATTCTGGATGGACATGAGGCGTTTGGGCTTTGCTATGACTGTCGAAAGCCCGCCGAATCGCTGCGGCACGGCCTCTGTCGTACCTGCTGGCCTGATGATGAGGATGATGATGAGGACGATGAGGCCCCCGACGACCACTGAGGGACGACCGCCCAGGACAGGATGCCCTTCGCCATAACCCGAGGCTTCGTTTGGATACGCGCCGCGAGCAAGCCTGGCCCTCGGCGACGACCCCGTCGATCATGCGGCGCTTCATCGCCGGATGCACCGTGATCCGGGAAGGCTCGGTCGTGGCGGAGCTGAGGGCGTTCCGTGCGCAGCCCGGAACGCGACGGCTGGCGCGGTGTGTGGGGCGTACAAGCTGGGGTTGATGATCTTCCCGCTCAGGGGCAGGCCCAGCATCTGGGCCTACCCCTGAGCCCGCTCGTGGCGTGGCCTGTGCCAGGCAACCCGCAGGCACACTGACTCACTCCAGGTCAAGAAAGCGCATCTGTTGATGGTCGAAATCGAAGCTTGGGGCAAAGACGAGCGTCAGTCCTGCTTCATCACGGGGTGCTTGCACGACCAGCCATCCTTCCACTTCGCCCCCAGCGAAGAGATCGGCCTCAAGGCGCGGATCGGGCACGACCACGCTGGGGCGTTCATAGATGATATTGTTGGCCCCGGTAATCTTGAAGTCTCCCTGCCCGATCGCGGCCACGTCATCTGGGTCGTGGTCGCCGCGATACCGCACCCGCGCGCGGGCCAGCAAGTAGGCCTCGCCTGCGGGTGCCGGATCATTGAATGGGTTTGCCTCGCTGATCCGTTGCACCGCTTCCTCACCACGGATCACCTCCAGCACGGTGACTTCCCATTGGGGACTGATAGCGGTGGTTCCGAGCGGGGCTGGGTTGGTGCGTTGAACGCCAACATCCGTCGCCGCGAGGCGCTGCACCTCCGGGTCGGGGGATAATGCGGCGTTGGCGTCAAGCGCCACAAAGCGCCGGGTTGTGCGATCAAAGGAGAAACTTTCATCGACCTGAACCATCAGATTGCCCTCATCAGCGGGCACGAGGAAGGCAACTTGACCTGCAGTTGTCCCCTCAGGAAAGAGTTCGCCCTCGAGTTCCTGCGGCACAACGACCGAGGCTTCGCGGTAGAGGAGGTGACGATCACCGGTCAGGCGGAGATCGACCGCCAAGAAAACATGTTTTGCCTCTTGCTCCGTTGAGATATTGGTCAGCCTGAGTGAGACCAGTACATAGTGCCATCCTTCAGGGGCCGGATCATTAAACTGATTCGCATTGGCAAGCGCCTGGGCGGCTTCGTCAGCCCGCACGACCTCGGTCAACGTCACCGCCCAATGGGCAAAACGAAGCTCTGTCGCAAACGGGAGCGGTGCTTGGCGGCTTGTGCCAGGTTCAAGCGGTTCAGGCGTGGCCGTGGGCCGTGGCGTCGCGGTGGGCCGTGGCGTCGCGGTGGGCCGTGGCGTCGCGGTGGGCCGTGGCGTCGCGGTTGCCATGGGCAACCTTGTGGGGGGTGGGTCAAGGGTTGTCTCTGACGCCTCGGTCTGCGCGGAGATCAGAGGGGTGTCCGATGATGTACCAGAGGCAGCGGGTTCTGTCGTACCACAGGCCGTGAGGACTGCGATGAGGGTCACCAAGAGGAACAGGCGTATGTGGGCATGCATAACGAGCGACCTTTCTGATGGTGGGCGGCATTGCTTGGTCTCTCTCTAGTATACTGAGCACTGAGGGCGCAAATGCGCCCTTTTGATGCCAATCACATACAGGCGCAGTGCGCTGCGCTCCCCGCATCAGCGCCTCGGCGTTGCCGTGCGCGGGGGCCGCCCCCGCTGATCGTGCAGCAGCCCTCGGTCGTGCGCCTCCGTTACGGTCGCCAGGTAAACAAGGTGACGGTCGCCGACGTGGATGGTGGGCAGCCGATCCTCTGCGGCGGCCTTGGCAAGGGTGGGCAAGGGATCCCCAAGCTGGCGGGCGGCGTCCGCGAGGCGCAGCGGGGCGGCGGGACACCCGAGCAGGGTGCGCACATGGTGGGGGGCGCGAGCCCAGGCCCGCCAGGCCTGCTGGATCAGGTGGTTCCGTAGGGTCTGCTGCTCAGCCAGGGTAAGGTCAGTCAGCGGGTGGAGCAGATCGACGGCCACGGGGCGCTGCGCCGCATCGAGGTGCAGCGCTCCGCAGATCACGGCGGCGTAGGCAAGATCGTACGCGGCGTCTTCCACGCTTACGACGGTGACGAAGAGGCCGCGTGGGGCGTCGGGGGCATGCGGCGCGACGGCGAGCGTGCTGGGGATGGTGTCCTCGGCGGCGGCGAGGTGGCCGTTGATAACGGTCAGGGTGGTGAGCTGCATGGGCGGCGTCTTTCACAGAAGGTAGAGCTGCTCTATTTTACTTGATCTGCGGGGAGGATGGGGCAGGCTCGCCGGTGGCCGTCGGGGGGCGAACAACCCCTTGATAACTAGGATTTATCACGGTATAATGAACGCCAGCGCCCTGGCCCGCTGCGCGCCACGCCGGGGCCGGGCCGTGCGCCTACGGGTGCCACGCCCGCCACCCGTCTCGACGCCTTGATGAGGTTGCCCATGCCTGATGATCATGCCCTCAGTCTTCCCGCGCCCCACGCGCTGGCGCGTGCGGCGGCGGCGGCTGACCAAGCTGCGGCGCAGGGCGTTTTCGCCCGCTACCGCGCCGAGCTCGCCGCACAGACCCGCCGGGCGCAGGATGCTGACCTGGCCCGCTGGCAGCGCTATCTCACCGCCGTCGGCGTGGGGGAAGCCAAGGACGCGGCGTGGGCCACGGAACCCAGCGCCTGGACGCATGTGACCTGGGGCCTCGTCGAAGGGTTCCTGCGGTGGCAAGAGACGGCCGGTTATAGTTTGGCGAGCATCGCCCGGGCCTTGGCGACGATCCGGGTCTACTGCATCCAGGCCACCCGTGCGGGCACCCTCAGCCCGGCGGCGCTGGCGTTGATCCAGACGGTCAAAGCGCCGGCCCCACGCTCCAAAGCGGGCCGTAACCGTGACGCACAGCGGGCCACGACCCGCCGGGGGGCCAAAAAAGGCACGCCGACGAAGCTGACGGCCCAACAGGTGCGGCGCCTCAAGCATGAGCATGCGGACACCCCGCAGGGGCGGCGCGACGCGGTGCTGATGTGCCTGCTGCTCGATCACGGGCTGCGCGTCTCCGAAGTCGCCGATCTCCAAGTCCGCGATCTTGACCTGGAACGGGGCCTGCTGCGCTTCTACCGGCGCAAAGTGGATGCCACGCAGACTCACCGCCTGACGGGGGACACCCTCCGCGCCATCCGGCGCTACGCCGCAGCGGGCGATCTGCGTGCGGACGGCCAGGTGCTTCGCGCCACCACGGGCCCACGCGCGGTCAACCTCGGCGGCCCCATTTCCATCCAGGGCCTGCGCGACCGGGTGCGCATCCTGGGGCAACGGGTTGGCGTGGCGGGGCTGAGCCCGCATGATTGTCGGCACGACTGGGCGACGCGGGCGGCGCGGGCCGGAACGGATCCGCTGGCGTTGCAAGAAGCGGGGGGCTGGAGCAGTCTGGCGATGCCGCGCCGCTACATTGAAGCGGCGGTGATTGCCAATGAGCGGGTCAAACTGGCCGTTGAGGACGATGAAGATCCGCCGGGGGGCGGGGGCTGAGGGGCGCGGGGTCGTGCGGCTGATGCAGCGGAAGCGCTGGATGCGCTGCGAGCGCATGGGCGTACGTTGACGATCTTCGCAGCGCTCGCGCCACACACGCAAGGCCCGGCTCATGCCGATGTTCGATCTTGCGCCGAGGTTGGTGGGATGAACCCCAGGCATGCGGACGCCGTCGCTCGGTGATCGTCACGGCCACATGCTCAGGGTTCACGCTGTCCACCTTGGGGCACAGAAGCGATGCATGCGGCTGGTGACACGCAGCGCGGGTCAGGGCCTCTCCCCGACCATCTGCAACGAGGAGCGAGGCATTCGCTACGGGGTTCCCGTGGCAAGGAAGGAGGCTCGTCCATGGCAACGGTGCTTGCGTTTGCTGTTCCTTTGTTGCACGGAGCCCATGATCCAGGAGCGGCTGGCCGAGCCAGCCTGGGAAGCGCGGCTCACGAGCGACGACCGGCGTGGCTTGACCCTGCTGGTGTACCAGCACGTCAGCCCGTACGGCGTGTTCGACTTGGATCTCACGACACGACTTCCCCTGCGAGTGGTCGCGTAGAGCTACACGTTCTCGCTTACTGCGGCTGGTGACACGAATCTCGGGTCAAGGCCTATGATGCGAACTAGAGTGATCTAACGCGCTCTTCTGCGGTGTTGCTCAAAATAGTGGCAGCTTTACTTGAGCGGTGGTCATTTTGGCGAGGGTATTGTGATACAATACCTTCGCCAAAAAGGTGGGCCAGAGCCAATGGCGTCCTAAAGCGGAATTCGCCACCTCAATAGCCCGAAAGTAGTAGAAACACACGTTTCAATAGGCATCACTGAATCCCCTGTAGAATATAAAAATGTGTCCGAGAAAACCCGGATCAGGTATTATTTAACCCTGATAGACACACGGACAAGCCGTTTGAGTGATTGTGCTGCGCTACCTGCCTATCCGGTATCGAGAGAAATTGGCGAAGGTATTGGTGATAATGAAAAGCCACGTTGATTAAGTCCTTGCGCCTCTTCTGAACTTAGGAGCCAGAATATTGATTCGGAGTGACTTATTGTCCATAGTATTTTTTTCTTGTCGTGGTAGAAGGTCGGATCTTCTGGTAAGTCATCTATCCACATTCCGAGCTTGTTTATACTGGCTATGAAAATTTTTAGATTTGGTGCTAATCGAAACTTGAAGAAAGTTGAAACACCAATTTGTTTAAAATTCCATCTAATTTGATCTACATGCCTTTCTACTAAGAGGTCAGAATACTCTGCAAGCCTAACCGATAAGTTATCATTAACTCCTCCGATTGCAAATTCCACTTCAGTAGCTTGTGGTAATACATACTTTAGTAACTCACTCCATAAATTTGCTTGACTTATTCCTAACTCTTGATAGTAGTATCTTTTATTCATTATGGTACTCCAATGCGCTTTGACGCCATTAATTATGCGGTATGTTCACAGATAATTGATATAAGATTAGGGATGAGGGTGGGTCACTCTCATCCCTAAGTTAACTTGGCAGTTGTTCGTGTTAATAATTTATGGTGGAGGTGGTGCTCCAGGAGCTGCGGTTAGTAACGCTAAAGTACCAGTAGCAAAATGGGCGGCTAACGCATTTACGATCCATGCCGCAGCAGCTGGAAAATATGTGATACCAGCAGCAAAAGCAAGTGAGAAGAGCACTGCCCATACATTCCAAGTGCATTGCCTAATACAAAATCCCGATCTACTCTCATAAACGCCAAAACATGGAGTCCATCCTTCCCACCATCCGCATAAATGCATATCAAAAATCATTCTATCATTAGGCTTGTATTTTAATAACGCCCCTCCATGCCATACATCCCGCTTGATGCATCCACCAATATAGTGCTTCTCAAGAGACAGCCTCCAAAAGTAATTACTGATAGACCCCTTCATTTCGGCTGCCAGACCTATATTGGAAAAAGAAGCAGAGTTTTGATATTCAAGAGGTAGACATTCAATTTCATTTAGTACCCCCCCGGGATCTGGTTTCAATATTAAGTCACCCTCAATGGCATAGCCATCTTCAATTCTACCTATAGTGTTAATAGGGTGATTAAATAAAGGAATTAAAGGCGCAGGCACAGATTCAACAATATTGTTGAGTGCCAGATTGGCATATGCCTCGTCTTTTGTTGCTTCAGTCTTATTTACACACAAACTCTCACTACAAAACCTCTCGATACCAAAAGTTTGTATAGCATTAATCATTGGCGTAAAAAGATCACCAGAAGCAAAACTGAGATTAGAGCTTTCATGATCAAATATTTCTACTGCATATGATGGAGTAGCGTAGATAGTAAAGGGTCTCGATACCCCGTTACTTACGAATGGAAGAAAGATCTTATTGTTTCCGATTGTAGAATTATATGATTGAGCTCGTGTTGGGATTCCTCCAATAGATGAGATAATTGCTCCTCCTCCTGCAGTTCCTAAAAGTTTTATGAAATCTCTACGCTTCATAATTACCTCCATTAGACTACCATAATCATAACTATAATTATAAATCCAAATTCTGCTTATTACAATATTAATCTATAGTACATGTATCCTCTTTTAAGATAGTACTGCTTCTAGCTGGGGGCACCTTAGTATCTTACAAGGGTATGTACGCTCAAGGCACATTACCCGGTTCCGGATTGGTGATTGGTATGGTTCCCCGGTTTCGGCGTGCGATGCACGATCATTTTGATATGTGGATACGGTGCGGGCAAGGAGCCAGGACGCAACCACACGCGTTGCCAGAGGCGTCCGCGCCCCAATTGGCGACGCGCGGCGCTGCTGCCGCACGCAAAGAGGCTGACCTCGTTCGGTCCGGTCGGCGGTTCCAGATCCGGCGGCACACGCAGGCGATCCGGCGTGGTATGCAGGCGCTCCGCGTCCTCCTCGCGCGTCCCGCAGCCCAACACCCACAACGTCGCGACGGCCAACACCAGCCAGTGGCGTGCGACCCGGTTGGGGTCGGTGCGATGGGTTTTCTGCCACTGCCAGCCCATACGTTTCAGCGCTCGGAAGCCCAATTCAATCCACATCCGCATCCCATACCAACTGTGTTGCACCTGCCGTGGGGCCAGATCGGTCAGCAGCACCCAGCGGGCCTTGTGCCCGACGCCCCAGATCACGATCAGGGTTGCCGTCTGGCGTGCGTCTTCCCCAAACACATCGGCTTCCCCGACCCAGCCGTGCCCGGGTTTGGCCACTAAGCGGGCCGGCGTCACCGTCCGTTTGCATCCCAGCGGGCGGACGGCCACCCCATCCGCAATGCGCACCAGCGGGTGCCATCGATGCGTCCGCACGTGCGCCCACAGCCGCGGACTCCACAAGCCCCGATCGGCCAGCACCAGGGTGCACCAGCCTTCCGGAATGGCGGGGACGAGGTGATCGATGAAGGCCAGGATATGCGGCATCCACGCCCATTGTCATATACTTAAGCGATGAGACCCCTCAAAGGGGGGGCCGCTTCAAAGGGTTTCACTAAATAGGGTCAAACGACCGCTTTTCGTGAGACACAGCCCCGGTTTAACTCGTCCCAATGCGGTATATATGTTGGCATGCACCCATGAGGCGTTTTACTGCATTGGGAAGCCCTTCCCAGAACAGGTGAAACCCTTTGAGGGGGGGGCCGCCGCACGCCGCTGCGATGGCGGCTACGGTGCCGCACACAAACGGAGCATGCCGTATGAGAAGGGATTTGTTCTATCCGCCCTCATCACGAAAGGATGCTCCGCATGACCAGCATACCAGGGGTCTACGTATCATAGGAACAGAAAACGCAAGAACCGAGAGCGTGTACGGCGCTTACGTGTGCTTGTGCGGAAGGCCCCGCCGTCGCTGGCGTCGCTCGGCATCAGCCGCGGCGTCGCTCTGCTCGGCGTAACGGAGCGTCGTCGGGATGTGTTGGTGGCCCAGGCGCGTGCGGATGGTGTCCAGGCTCACCCCGTCTTGGACAAGGGCTGGTGCGTGACGGTGGCAAAGCTGGTGCAGGGTACCATGAACGCCAGCTTGCGCGCAGGAGGCCGCCCAACGCGCCTGGATGGTCTGGTCGCGTAGCGGCTGGCCATTCAGTGCTCTGCACAGCGGCCCATGCCGCGCCTGCGGCTCCTTGGGGGATGGCAACGATTCGCGCAGAATCGTGCCATGTGATCGGTTTAAGGCATTCTGCTGAACCATAAGCCCCCAGTGCTGAATGCCAGCGCAGGGGCCTGCGCTGGCACCGTCGGTGATCCTGGTGGGCTGCGCATGATGGCGTGAGCGCGGGTCTTCACCGGAAGCCGTTGCCTGCACTGCCACCGCGCCCTAGGCTCGCAGCGGAGCCTCGTCGTCGTTCCGCCGCAGCCCGAGCCGCAGCGTAAACAGCCCACGCGCCTGTACTTGCCGTGGGGCCGCCAGGCCCGCGTCGCCCTGGCTGCGCCCCGCAGGCCGCTGATGGGGCGCAACGTACGTGTAGCCGGGCGGCGGGGCATCCAGCCCGTGCGCGTGGGCGCGGTCGGCGGCGTCCGCCGTGCGTCGCTGGAAGTCGCGCCTGTCCTGCCGCGCTTCCCATCCGCTCGGAAGGCGGCGATAGCCATGGCCTGCCAAGACATAGGCATTGATCAGCGCCCGATCTTCGTCGCTGCCCCAGTGCGCCACGTAGCGTACCGGTGGCAAGCGGACGCTGCGCTTACCACCGGGGTTCCGTCCCGCAGGCGCACGCGCCCCCGGCGAGCGAGCGGGCGGGGTGGCGTCCGGCTGCGGCTCAACTACGATGGCCTCCGCACAGAGATCGTGCCAGAGGGCCGCCAGAATCGCGTGCATGAGCAGCCAGGCCGCCGGCGGAAACGAGATCGGGAAACGCGCACTGCTGGCTGGGGTGGCCGCCCACCAGGCCACCGCCGCCGCCTCGTCATCGGCCCCGCCCACCGCCACCCAGAGGCCTTCGGGGTGGGGGATGACGCGCACGCGCGCGATGTTCCAGGCGGTCACTTCCGCCATCAGGCCCGGGGGGATGGTCAGATCGAGCACCTCACCGAGGTAGCGGGGGGCCGGGCGGCTCACCCGTGCGAGGAGGATCGCGGCGAGGTCACGCAGCGCCTCGGCGCGGGTGGCGTCAAGGGTGAGGGGTTCGGTCGCGGAGCCGACGACCAGCGCATGGGTACTGACGCGGCCCAGGCCGCCAGGGAGTAGTGCGGCCGGTGGCGGCGCTGGCCCAGCAACGAGCGCCAGCCAATCAATAATCGCATCGGTGGGATGCCCGCCCTCAGCCAGGGGCAGTGTCACGTGGCCCGCTCGCTGCGCCGTGCGGTGCATGACCCCGGCCATGCCCACAAGGATCCGCAGCAAGGGGGGATCGGTCGGCACGCCAAGCGGCAGGGAACCCCAGCGGCGGGCATCCGCGCCGCGCAGCGCCCACAGCGCTTCGCCGTAGCAGCCGAGCATGCGAGCGACGACCCAGCGGTCGCCCCCGAGATCGAGGCCGGGGTCGTCGGTCGGGCGGTGCAGGGCCGCGTGGACAAGCGCCCGGATCTCCCGAAGCGCTGCGGGTTCGTGGTCAGGGACGTTCAGCGGGGGCAGCGTCGCCCCGACAAAGCGCAGAATGGACAGGTGCCAGGGTTCAGGCAGTTCGCCGGTCAGGGTGCTGAGCGCCAGGGCGAGCAGCGGCGTCATGGGCACCGGCGTGGCGGCGAGCCAGGCTCCGGCGTGCTGGGCGGTGAGGGCCAACTGGTCGCGCCGCCGCAGGCGCAGGGTGATGACCGTGTTATCGGTGATGATCACGGCGTTATTGCGGTGCCAATGCGCCAGATCAATGTCGTGCGGCGCGGCCTCCACGGTTGCCACGACCCCATTGGGGAGGGTGGTCGTCAGTTGAGGGAAGGGTGGTGCAGGCAATCGCTTCTTCCTCGGGTTGCCACGGTTGCGTACGCCGCCTGCACGGACGAGCGGGCGGGGCCGCCGACGGCGGCGCGGGGCTGGGTCAATGATCAGCAGCGTGGGTCAACGGATCGCGTCGTTGGTGCCCATGATACCGCATGGTGGGTGCGGAGCAAGCGGGGCGTGGGCACCGCGTGCGCACGAGGTCACGCGGTGGAAGAAGGCTCGGCTCAGCAGCAGGGAACGACGACCCGTCGGCCCCGTGGCCCCTCACCGCCTTCGGCGCAACCCTCGCGAGCCGCGCCCCCAAGAGGCCGTGCGCCGAGCTTCGTGGCACTGGCCTCAAGGTGCCTCAAGCCTGGGCTTTGCCGTCACGCGTGTTTCGTGAGCGCATGCGGACGCCGTTTCTGGATGCGATGAGCGACGTTCGTTGCGGCCACATGCCAGGGTTCACGATCTCCACCTTGGGACACGAGAGCGATGCATGCGGCTGGTGACGCGCAGCACGGGTGAGGGCCTCTACCCGACCATCTGCAACGAGGAGCGTGGCATCCGCTACGGGGTTCCCGTGGCAAGGAAGGAGGCGCGTCCACGGCAACGGCTCTTGCGTTTGCTGTTCCTCTGTTACGTAGACACCATCCTCGCGTGCCAGGCGCATCTGCGCACAGATGCGTCAAAAAAGCCGTCGTTATGTTCAGTGTCACCGTCGCGGAAGCGGCGTCGCTGCGTTATGTTCAGCCCAACCCTCCTGCTCAGCGGGGCATTGGTCGTCATCGCCGCTACTATTCTATACGAGCACTGAAAACATTATGTCGTCATCCCCTGCTCAGCGGGGCATTGGTCGTCATGTCGCCGCCCTGCTCATGGTCGCGATGGGGCGGCTCGGTCGTCATCCCCTGCTCAGCGGGGCATTGGTCGTCATTGGGTTATGTGATGATTGTTCTCTGAGAGCCTTGAAGTCGTCATCCCCTGCTCAGCGGGGCATTGGTCGTCATACGATTTCTATGTCTCGGACGCGTTGCAGCACGCAGGTCGTCATCCCCTGCTCAGCGGGGCATTGGTCGTCATCTCCTGGCGGCGCAGCGTATCATCATCAATGCGTCCACGATGGTCGTCATCCCCTGCTCAGCGGGGCATTGGTCGTCATGCTGTTTAAAATGCTGAATATTAAAGTTGACATGTAAGTCGTCATCCCCTGCTCAGCGGGGCATTGGTCGTCATCTCCATTCGTAAGCCTCACTGCTGCCACAGGTCTAGTCGTCATCCCCTGCTCAGCGGGGCATTGGTCGTCATGAGGCACCTAGCGCCAACCAGGCGCAGGTCGAGGTTACAGTCGTCATCCCCTGCTCAGCGGGGCATTGGTCGTCATCTTCACCTGCCCGGCGCCAGCGCCGCACAGGTTATCTGTCGTCATCCCCTGCTCAGCGGGGCATTGGTCGTCATCGCCCACGGCAACAGCGACGGCGACAGCCACCGCGAGTCGTCATCCCCTGCTCAGCGGGGCATTGGTCGTCATACAACGCTTCGGCACTCAGGCCATCATTGCCTTCATGTCGTCATCCCCTGCTCAGCGGGGCATTGGTCGTCATTGGTAAAAACCTCGGGTCGCCCAATCGGAAGAACTAAGGTCGTCATCCCCTGCACTGCGGGGAGGTCTCTCTGATGGAGGCAGCTTGCCGATCTCGAAGCCAAGAGGGAGGGTCGTCATCCCCTGCACTGCGGGGAGGTCTCTCTGATACAGTGCTTTCTGACGCAGCAACGGTCGATTCATACAGGTCGTCATCCCCTGCACTGCGGGGAGGTCTCTCTGATGGAGTGATCACTTCCGAGTTCGTTCCCGTCACCTCATTCGAGTCGTCATCCCCTGCACTGCGGGGAGGTCTCTCTGATGGATGCAAACGATCCTGCACGTCATCGAACAATGGGTTGCGTCGTCATCCCCTGCACTGCGGGGAGGTCTCTCTGATTGGCATGGACGTTGGGGTTAAAACGAGTTGCAAGGTTGAGTCGTCATCCCCTGCACTGCGGGGAGGTCTCTCTGATGCTGCACGGTGCGCCGCTGGCGTGGCTGGCGTTCCTCGTGGTCGTCATCCCCTGCACTGCGGGGAGGTCTCTCTGATAATTGTTCGTAGACGGTCTTAACCATGTGTTAGGTCGTCATCCCCTGCACTGCGGGGAGGTCTCTCTGATGCAATAGTACTATCTATCATTTAGATGGTAATGATGATATTTAGTCGTCATCCCCTGCACTGCGGGGAGGTCTCTCTGATGAAACCTTACGTGATGATCCGTTCTTAGAATTTGAAGTCGTCATCCCCTGCACTGCGGGGAGGTCTCTCTGATGAATTGTACTGTTATGGCATTGCCAATTGTCAAGGTCGTCATCCCCTGCACTGCGGGGAGGTCTCTCTGATACAGCATTGTACTCTGCCATGTCAAAAAAACAAGCAAAGCATAGTCGTCATCCCCTGCACTGCGGGGAGGTCTCTCTGATTTGTAATCTGTAACATTGTAGTGACCTCTCCTGAATAGTTCGTCGTCATCCCCTGCACTGCGGGGAGGTCTCTCTGATTGCCAGATCATTGGCGCGGGTTCTTTATCTATCATTATGTCGTCATCCCCTGCACTGCGGGGAGGTCTCTCTGATCTTTACCAGACCGCAGGATACGCACCAGATGCAAAGCATGTCGTCATCCCCTGCACTGCGGGGAGGTCTCTCTGATTCGGGCAACGTGGCTACATCGAGGCCAGGGTCGGCGGGTCGTCATCCCCTGCACTGCGGGGAGGTCTCTCTGATCAACCAGCAGCTGGCAGCCGTCCACGGTGACTTCCCAGTAGTCGTCATCCCCTGCACTGCGGGGAGGTCTCTCTGATGGAACACCTGTGCTTCGTCTATGGTCATTCTTGGTAAGGTCGTCATCCCCTGCACTGCGGGGAGGTCTCTCTGATGATACTGATTGATAAACACTAATAACGCATTGTGATAATCCAGAAGTCGTCATCCCCTGCACTGCGGGGAGGTCTCTCTGATGTTGCGGTGTTTGATCCGAGTGCTGGTGAGTACGGTTCTTGGTCGTCATCCCCTGCACTGCGGGGAGGTCTCTCTGATGGTGAATTGTACGCCCGCTTGCTGGGCATGCCGGTGCAAGTCGTCATCCCCTGCACTGCGGGGAGGTCTCTCTGATCGCTGCCGGGACGCCCATCGCCAGTTTTAACACGGTGAGCGTCGTCATCCCCTGCACTGCGGGGAGGTCTCTCTGATTGATGACGAAACGGTAGAAACATTTGCCGGTGGACTAATTGCGTCGTCATCCCCTGCACTGCGGGGAGGTCTCTCTGATCACAGGCTCAGGAGATCGTGACACCACAAGCCCTTATGGTCGTCATCCCCTGCACTGCGGGGAGGTCTCTCTGATGGGGGAGAACAATGATTATCATTCACAATCTGATGCAGTCGTCATCCCCTGCACTGCGGGGAGGTCTCTCTGATTTTGGCCTTCGAGCAAGCACTCAATCGCCTTGCGTTGCGTCGTCATCCCCTGCACTGCGGGGAGGTCTCTCTGATAAATGATACGGAGAATTGTATGGTAATTTGGTTGCGACAGGTCGTCATCCCCTGCACTGCGGGGAGGTCTCTCTGATCAGTGTAGCATATCCATAACTATTGCCCATTCCTGCGGGTCGTCATCCCCTGCACTGCGGGGAGGTCTCTCTGATACATCAGGCTGCATAGTTCCTGCAAGCGCACTGTCAATGTCGTCATCCCCTGCACTGCGGGGAGGTCTCTCTGATTAATAAGGCTTTAGCTGTAAGTGCTGATGCGGCTGCTAATGTCGTCATCCCCTGCACTGCGGGGAGGTCTCTCTGATCCATACATCGTCTACAAAAATACCGACAGATGGCACGAGTGTCGTCATCCCCTGCACTGCGGGGAGGTCTCTCTGATTGAATGGAATGTGTGCGATTGGGAAGAGGGGGCATGGGCGTCGTCATCCCCTGCACTGCGGGGAGGTCTCTCTGATATGCAGGAACAACCGGTGTTTATCGCGGCGCAGATCCTGGGTCGTCATCCCCTGCACTGCGGGGAGGTCTCTCTGATACATGATACGGTATAGGGTATTTCTACCTTAGTAGTCGTCGTCATCCCCTGCACTGCGGGGAGGTCTCTCTGATCAAAAGGGTTTCATGATGCAAAGGAATATTTATCTTTGCGTCGTCATCCCCTGCACTGCGGGGAGGTCTCTCTGATAAAGGGGAGAGACACCATGAAGAGCTGGAAGGTTGCGTCGTCATCCCCTGCACTGCGGGGAGGTCTCTCTGATGTTTGATCGGAACGGACAGCCGACGACCGAGGATGAACGTCGTCATCCCCTGCACTGCGGGGAGGTCTCTCTGATTCACCAGGAGGATTTCATGCACGTCTCGGTATTGGGCCGTTCTGTCGTCATCCCCTGCACTGCGGGGAGGTCTCTCTGATTTTTTCCTGTTGTGTGTAGTATTTTCGGCACAACTCCGGTCGTCATCCCCTGCACTGCGGGGAGGTCTCTCTGATACGCAGGCATGTTGGCGGATATGGTGCGGGCGGTGAAGTCGTCGTCATCCCCTGCACTGCGGGGAGGTCTCTCTGATGGCGGCAACCACGGCGGCGTATCGAGCGCCAGACCATCCAGTCGTCATCCCCTGCACTGCGGGGAGGTCTCTCTGATTGAGCGTATCGAATCGCTTAAAACTGGTAAGGTAGTCTATGGTCGTCATCCCCTGCACTGCGGGGAGGTCTCTCTGATATACCATAGCACAACAGTACTATCTAGAACTACTGTGCGAGTCGTCATCCCCTGCACTGCGGGGAGGTCTCTCTGATGCAGGCGCTTTTGGCGCATGCCCACCAGGGAGCGTGGCGTCGTCATCCCCTGCACTGCGGGGAGGTCTCTCTGATACGATTTGGTGGTTCAATGCGCAAGGGTGGGAGATCGGCGGTCGTCATCCCCTGCACTGCGGGGAGGTCTCTCTGATCCCCTAGCCCCTAGCTGCAGTTGGCCTGGGCGAGGCCAGTCGTCATCCCCTGCACTGCGGGGAGGTCTCTCTGATTCGAAGTTGTCGGGTTCTTGAGTCCTGATCAACCTCAAGAGGTCGTCATCCCCTGCACTGCGGGGAGGTCTCTCTGATCCGTGAACGCGCTTGCTCGGTATTGGCATGACAAAGACCGTCGTCATCCCCTGCACTGCGGGGAGGTCTCTCTGATATGCCGTCATCTCGGTCGCTGGCGAGTACGAGGCGTTTGAGTCGTCATCCCCTGCACTGCGGGGAGGTCTCTCTGATCGAGATCGTCCTAGTTGACATGAGTTGTGCCTCATTCAGCAACAGTCGTCATCCCCTGCACTGCGGGGAGGTCTCTCTGATACGGCGAGGATGGGCGGATCATTTCAGACGGCGACTTGTCGTCATCCCCTGCACTGCGGGGAGGTCTCTCTGATCACTGTGCTTACTTTACACTCGGGGGTGTACTAAGTCGTCATCCCCTGCACTGCGGGGAGGTCTCTCTGATGTTCGTAGCCATGTAGGTCTGGATAAGACTATCGTACTGAGTCGGTCGTCATCCCCTGCACTGCGGGGAGGTCTCTCTGATAGTACCATATTTTTGGGGCGTTGCAAAGCCCTGAATCGGGGTCGGTTGCGCGGTTGGGCTGTTTTGGGCGTTTTGTGTAAAGCGTTTCTGGTGGTTTCGTGCTTGTTCAAGGCCGTTGTAGCCCTTTCTGATGCGTTTGCGCGGCATGAGGCTTTCGTAGCGAACGCTCGGTGCCTCTTTTACCCTCAGGTGTGCTTTACGCCGTTGCCTTCGCGCTCGCTGGTGTACCTTGAAAGACCGTGCCCCTCGACCCACGACGCTTCAAAGAAGCTCACGCGAAGGCGCGAAGACGCGAAGGGTGAGCGCACCTCCGCGAAAAAAGAAGCTCACGCGAAGACGCGAAGGGTGAGCGCACCTCCGCGAAAAAAGAAGCTCACGCGAAGACGCGAAGGGTGAGCGCACCTCCGCGAAAACCTTTGCGCCGTTGCGCCTTTGCGTCAAAAAAACCGCCTTCTTCGCAAAGGAGTGACCCTAGACCAGGTAAAAGTCGGGGCTCGTTTCGACCGGTGGCCCCGCGCCGATGACCGCGATGGTGCTCGCACACGTTGCGCAGAGCCGGTAGATCCGCAGGTTGTCGCCTTCGTCCGGCTGGATGGTGCGGGCTAGTTTTTTCCATAAGGCCTGGTATTGGTTCGCGTCCAGGTCACATTCGAAGACGCTGTATTGCACCCGTTGGCCAAAGCCTGCGAGGATTTTGGCGATCCTGGTGCGCCGCCGGTCAATCGAGATGTCGTAGGAGATGAGGTAGAGCATGCTCGCCTCGCGCTTCCCTAAACCCAAGACCACGCAAAGAAACTCACGCAAAGGCGCGAAGGGTGAGCGCACCTCCGCGAAAAAAGAAGCTCACGCGAAGACGTGAAGACGCGAAGGGTTCGTACACCTCCACAAAAACCTTTGCGCCTTTGCGTCAAAAAAACCGCCCCCCGACCCCACCCTAACGCGAAAACATCGGTTGATACGGCTCGCCACCACGTACCGCGCGTGCCAACCGCCGCGCTTGCAGTTCAAAACAACGGGCGTAGTCAACTTCGCCTGGCCCGCGATCCGCCCCCTCCGGGTGCATCAGCCGTACGTGGACGCGCTCTTCGTAGGCTTTGATGAAGCGCCGTTTCGCGTCGTCACTCATCCGTACGGCGTACGGGCTTTCGTCATCACCGACGCTGAAGTCGTCCTGCGTCAGTCGCCCGTCGCTGCAGCAACGCAAGACGAGCGAGTCAATGATCAGCGGGCGAAATTCCTCCATCATGTCGAGCGCCAGCGAAGGCCGGTGGTAGTCGGGTTGGTGCAGGTAGCCCAGGTACGGGTCAAAGCCGACCGTCTGCACGGCCCCCAGCACATGGTGCTGCAAGAGCGTGTAGCCGAGGGAGAGGGCGGCGTTGACGGGGTCGGTCGGGGGCCGCCGGTTGCGATCCTGGAAATGCCAGGCGGGATCGAACAGGGCCCGTAACCCACGAAAGTAGCGAGCCGTGGCGCTCCCTTCCACGCCAAGCAGGGCCGAGACCTTGGTGGTGCGTTGCACCCGTTCGCTCAAATCGCTCAACGCGCTGATCGTGCTCGTCACTTCGGGATCCACGCTGCTGCGGTTCCGCGCAAAGCGTTGCAGCAGGGCGCGGCAGTTGCGCAGCTTGCCGGTGACAATGCGTTGCGCCTGATCCAGCGCCCACGCCGGATCGTCGGCCTTCCGGTATTGATCTCGCCGCAAGCCCACATGCGGCGTCGCCATGCCCACCAGCCGCCCGTGATACCGCCCCCGTACCGTCAAAAAGCTCAACTCGACCCCGCGGTCAAGCAACCGTTTGAGCGTCGGGAGGGTAAAGGAGCAATTGCCAAAGACAACCACATCCGTGATCTTGATCAGCGGCAAGGCACTCACCTCTTGCCCGTCCCGGCTGACCACAATGCGCTCATTCTCTAAATTGACGCCTGCGCCTTGTTCGATGATATAGAGCGTTGCCATCCGCGTCCTTCCCCTCGTGCCTTGTGCGATGCCATGCGACCTGTTCGAGTCTCATACCATTTCAGATTGCAGATTTTGGATTGCAGATTGCCGCGCATGGCGTTCTCACGCGCTCTGGCGACAACGCCTATGCGGAGTGTTCAATTTCAGTTGGTATCAGCGCAACACCGACTGCACCAAATCTCAAATCTCAAATCTCAAATCCCACCTCACCCCCGGCGGGTTCGCGCCTCGTCGCGGAGTGCCTGGAGATTGATGATTTCGGCGATTTCAAAGCGAGGAGGCACACTGCCGGGTACCGGGCGAATGTTAAGCACCGGCACAAAGTAGCCACAGCGGCCATGCACTTCAGTCAGCAACGCCAGCGCCAGCGCCGCCAGGCCGGGCGGATTGATCAGCACTGGCATCGTCTGCCAGGCCTCCCCGGTCAAGCCCGCCGCATCAGCCAACGCACACGCCTGCTCGGCAAACGACTGGCTCCGATCCGCCTGGGCCGCCAGACTGCGCACCTCTGGTCGCACCCCCACCAGCGCCTCGAGGTGGGCCAATTGCTCCTCAGTCAGTGGATGGGCATAGTTTAATAACAGCATAACCTTCGCTTTCGTTGCGTGAGATCGTGATCGCTGGTCGTACCCATCACAACCTTCCCCCCTCATCATCAAGGATCCTCTGCGCCTCCGCGTCTCCCCGTCTCTGCGTTAAAAACCCCACCTACAGCCCCTCCAACGCATACCCGCCATGCCCAAACACGCACGCTTTGCCAATATGCACGATGCTGCCCATCAAGAGCACCGCCCGTAGCGCGGCTGGCACGCCACGCAACTCGGCGCTCCCTTCGATGCCGCCGAGCGACATGGTCTGCGGGGTCGGGCCGCGCGTCGAGGTGCGGCGCCAGTCGTTCCACGTGGTCGGCCCTGACTGAACCTCAATCGCCTCGGCGGCCTCGACGAGCGGGCGGTACGGGGTGGCCCAGCCGCCGTCGGCATGAAACGCCGCGAGCACGTCAATCCGCCAGCAGGCCGCGTGGATCAGCGCCGCTGGCACCACGCGGTTGAGGTAGTCGCCCCGATATTTCAGCCGCAACGGGCTGTGCAACGTCAACCGCAGATCCTCCGGCATGGCCGCCGCTCGCGCCACAACCTCGGCGCTGCTCAGCACGGGCAACGGCTCCGTCGCGACCATGCGCCCATCCTGGTAGATCACCGTGCCCACCGGACGCCACGGTGCCAGCGCTTCGGCGCGTTCCAGGCGGGCACGGGTGCTGTCGCGTCCCAGCCCCATGTCGCCGAGACGCGCAAAACTGAGCAGAAAATAGGGCAGAAAGTCGATCCCCCGCCCGATCAAGACCAGCGTCAATTCAAGCGTCTCACCGGCACGGTAGTGGGTACGGGTCTCGGGGGGCGGCTCAATCACAAACGGACGGGGCACGTCACGCAGATCGTGCAGATAGGGGTTGTCCGGCGGGTGCGGCGTGGCAAAGATCCAGCGAAATGGGCAGATCGTCTCGCCCGCGCAGACCTCGCTGCCCCAGCACGAGCGCGGGCACGACACCTGCTGAAAGGCGTACCCAAAACCGCCGCGAAACATACTGCCTTTGCGGGTCGGCAAGACGCCATCCGACAGCAACCGAAACGTCAGCCGTACGCGCAACGTCGGCAACGTCGGCAATGCCCCTGCCACGAACTCACGCCCCGGGGAACGCGCATCTTCCATACCACCTCGCTTGATCGATGACGATCCATGTCATATGCTCTGGATCAGACGGTGCGCGAATGCGCACGGATGTGAACCGAAGCCGACCTGAACGGGCGTGATCGCCTCACTCCTCTTCAAATCCGGCCTGGGTGAACGTGAGTGTCCGGCTGTTTTCGGTCACCGTGCGCACGACGTGATCTGGTGCGCCGTTGGGGATGTTCGCTTCGATCTCCAGGGTGATGCGCACATTGGCCCCGACCAGGCCGGTCAGGTGGGCGATCACTTCCTCGGCGATCTTGCTGGCGTCGCGTCCCGCGCGTTCGGCGCTCAGCGCGACGCTCCCGTGGAAGCGGCGCAGCTGCTTGCGCGGTGGTGGCGACGGTGGCGATGGTGGCGGATCGATGGCCTGCTCGGTGATCACCACGGAGGCAACGGCAGAGAGGCCGTTGCCTTCAGCCCGGACGGTGAAGGTGCCGATGGTGTCACCCGCCTGGAACAGGCCGTGCTGGGTGATGCTTCCGCCGTCGGCTGACCAGCGGAGCGCCGTGACCTCAACCGGCTGATGGTCGGCAGTGAACGCCGTTGCACGGAACGGCACGCTCATCCCAGGACGAAGCTGGATCTCCGCTGGCGTCAAGGTAAGCCGGACGGGGGGCGCAAGCAGGTGCGTCCGCGCAACGTCCGGATGCACCAGCAGCCCACGCTCATCCTCGGTGAGGGTGACGAGGGCGGCACTGCGCAGCCCACGATAGCGCCCCGTCGCCTCGTCGTAGCTTTCGGCGTAGGCGAAGGTGTCGAGTTCCCAGGTCAAGGAGTTGACCCCGGCCTGGATCGCGTCGAGGAGGACGCTGACGCTGCGCACGCGCGGCAGGTAGGGGTACCGTCCAAAGTCCTCGAGCACCTGGCGCACCGCGACGTGGTCACCCCGCCACAGCGGGATCTTGTCGAGTTCGAGCCGCAGGCTGGTCGGGGCCAGCGCGAGGATCAGCAGGTCGTCGCTGCGCAGTTTCTTGCTCGCCCGTACCGCCAACGCCTCCTGCCCACTCAGCCGCAGCGCGTGCCACGTCACCGGCACCTGCGGCGTCGCTTGCGTCGGTACCAGCAGCCATTGGTACGTCTCCGGCAGCCGTGCCGTCACGACCTTGTCGGCGTTGGCCTGCTGCATTTCGGCCTGCTTGACCTGGTGTGGCGAGAGGTCAAGGCGCTCACGATCATCCAGGATCGCCGTCCACGCCAGATAGCTGCGCACGGCCTCGTCCAGATCCTGCACCCGGTTCGCGTCGGCCACCAGGAAGACCAGCGTGTTGCGGAAGAGCCGCGGGGTCGTGCCGCGCTGTTCCAGGATCGTCCGGGCGGCCACTTCAGCCGCATTGCCCGGTTCTTTGCGGTAGGCCTGGGTGAGACTGAGCACGACGAGGCGGGCGTCGAAGTCATCGGGCACGTCGGCACTCGCGGTGGGCAAGGCGTGGATGCGGGGGAAGTCGCCCATGGTGCGCAGGTCGGCTCGCAGCCGCTGCTCGACGTCGCGCAGCACCTGGTCAGGGTCACGCTTCAACTGCTCGGCCCGATCTTCCGCCAACTTGGTGACCGTCGGCTGGGTCGCGTACCAGTAGCGCGGCCCGTCCTGATAGAGGTAGGTCGCCGCCGCCGCCAGACGCCGCAATGCATCGCCGAAGACAGCGGGCGACTCGCCGGGCATCACACAGCCCAGCTTGATGCGCCGATCTTCCAGGCCCCGATTGGCCGCACTCGCGGTGGGGGCCGAGCCGAGGTAGACCGTGCGCGCCACGCGGCGGGTGGCCGCGTACTTGCCCAGGTTCGGGACGTCGCGGTCGAGGTGCAGGGGCAGCGCATGGGGGCCATCCACATCTTTCTCGATGATGGGCACCCACTGTGGGGAGAGGTAGCGCGTGAGTTCGGTCTGCACATGCTCTTCGTCCAACGGGAGATTGGCAGGCATGATCAGTGGATTGCGGTCGCCCGTCGCCCACAGGCGGTGGATCACGGCCGCCATCAGGCGCAGCACGCCCCGCGTGCGTTGGAACTTGGCGAGGGTTGACCAGTCGGTGTAGAGCCGGTCGAAGACCTCGGGATGGATCGGGTAGGCTGCCTTGAGCCGCTGTTCGTAGCCGCTGTCGCGACACTCGGGCGGAAACTCCTGCCCCTGCGTGCGGTAGAGGTCAGCGAAGGCCCGGGCGACGACATCGCGGGCTTTGAACTGCGCCGGATCACTGAGCGGGGTAAAGAGGCGACGGCGCACGATCTCGAAACCCTCCTCGGCACTGGCCGGATGCCATGATGCCTCGACCCGCCCGATCACGTTGCGGAGCCGGTCGAGCGCCTCGCGCCCGCGTTGCCCGCCCACCTCGGTGTCATCGGCCTGGGTATGGGGTGAGCCGCTCGTGTCCGACGCGGGCAGACTGATCACCAGCAGACACTGCTGGGCGAGTTTGGCCGACTCCGTCAGCGCCTGGGCAAAGCTAAACTGGGTCTCGAAGCTCCCCGCTGGGAGGTCGCTCTCCTCGTGGAGTTGACGCGCATAGGCCACCCACTCGTCGATCAGGATGAGGCACGGGCCGTAGGCGTTGAACAGGAGGCGCAGCGTATCACCGGGGTTGGTGGCCCGTTCGTCGTCGAGGCGCACCCGCTCGTAGGCGTCGCGCCCGCCGAGTTGCCAGGCCAGTTCGCCCCAGAGCGTCCGTACGACCGTGCCATCGGCTTTGACGATGGGGTTGCCAGGGGAGATCTTGTTGCCCACGAGCACCACCCGGCGGGCAGTCGGCAGGGTGGTCACGCCCGCCGCCAGCATCACCTGGTCAAGGCCAACCAGGTCGGTGGAGGCCTCCCCCGCGACGAGGTGGTAGAGCGCCAGCATTGAGTGGGTCTTGCCGCCTCCAAAGTTGGTCTGGAGTTGCACGACCGGATCACCGCCGCCACTGGTCAGCCGCTGCAAGCCGCTGACCAGCAGGCGGGTCAGGCTCGTGGTGAGATAGGTGCGGCGAAAGAACTCGACCGGGTCACGGTATTCATCGGTGCCTTCGCCGAGGTGGACTTGCCAGAGATCGGCAGCAAACTCAGCCTGCTGGTAGCGCCCGCTGGCGACATCCTGATGCGGCGTCACCACCTCGCGCCAGGGCGTGAGGCCCCCGGTCACGGTGCTCTCAATGGCCCCAGCGCTCTTGCGGCGCTCGCTGCGCACCTGCTCATCGAAGCGCAGGCGGAGCAACTCCATCTTCATGCGCTCGATCTCGTCGGCCTGCGGGGCCGAGATGGCCGTGAGCAGCCGGGCCGCCGAATCGAGCACACGGTAGGCATCGTCGGTCGAAAACGTCACTTGGTGCGCCCATTTGTTCCGGTGGTCACGCAGTTCACTGACGAGACTGCGCTCGGCAAAGCCCAGCGTCGTGCGGAAGACATCGTTCCACTGCTCCCACATCAGCCGGAGCAAGGCGGCAATGTCGAGGTGCGGCGTCTCGTCGTCGGCCCAGGTCAGGTCGTTGCGCCAGCCGCTGGTGACCGTGGTGATCCAATATTTGCCATGCTGGGCCTGAAGTTCGCGCTCAATGAAGGGCTGCAACCCCTGCCGCAAGAGTTCCATTGTCTTGCCGACACGCTCGTAGTTGCTGATAGCCATCGGTTGCTCCTTATCGCTCACCTACTGCACGGCGGTGGCGGTGTCCATCGTTCGACGTTGCCCTACCCTCACTGCCTTGGGATGCGAGGGCTTCTTGGCGGCCTACCACGATTGGCAATGATTGATGTCGAGGGTGCGCATCATCACCAGGTGCTCCCTGTGCCTTCGTAGCACGTCAGGATCGCGTGACCCAGGCTTATTTTTCGGGCAACGTGGGCAAGCCACGATCCTGCACGAGATCTAAAAGCGCATATCGTGTGCCATTTCGTTCATTGGCAACAAACCATTTGAATGCCTCACCTGCCGGGCTTGGCGGGCCAGCCTGACCATCGGCTGTTGCGCGCGGGTAGTGTGTGGGGAGGTTATCGTTATGCCCAAAGCAGGCGACCAGAAAGGCGTTGATGAATGGAACTTTTTCAAATGTAGCGTTATAAGCGTGAGCTACCGCCTGCTTGAAGGCAGCAACGGCTGCTTCACGGGGATCACTGAGGGGGCCGTCTTCATGCCATGTGCGATAGCGGGCACGTAATGCGGCACCAGTACGCACATCACAAGTCTCAATAGACAAGCGTACGCTGCCGAAACCGAACGGTTTCCCACTCCCAAAGCGTAAGAAGTGCTCTTCAGGCAGATCTACAAGCCAGAGCAGCGCCCCAAGTTCGACGACAGATAGGTTTTGTACATGCAGATCGAAGGTGAAGACCGCACTGGGCTTGACCCAGCCAAGGATCGAGCGGTTCTGCTCATCGCGCCGTCCCCCTGGTCGCCGATACTCTTGATAGTGAGCTGGGTTACCCAGCCCCTGCTGCGTTCGATCTTCAGTAGGATGCTCCCAGTGGCCATTGGGTAAGCTGCGCTGGTGAGGGTAAACTTTGCGCCCACGTAGCCCTTTGCGTGCCTGGTATCCCGCTTCCTGCTTCGAGAGGCCGTTAGTCAGTGCTTCACCTTTAGGCGATTTGGCAACATAGAAGCGCCCCTGTTGCGGCTTGGGCGTTGCAAGAATAGCGAGGGGAACACCCGGAGGTGCAAATTCTTCCACGGCATCATCGCGACTTGAAAGACAGGTGATTGGCCCCACGCGCAGCAACCCACGTATAGCGACCTGCTTCTCGTCCCTTGCTCCAGTGTCGGCATCAGCCTTAACCCAGCCAAAGACGCGGTTGGCGGGCGAGAGTTGGTTAGTCGAGGCAGCCGGAAGCAAGGATGCATCAAGGAGATCCCACGGCGCAACTGCATAGAGTTCGCGTGAGATCATGACGGGGAAAAGCGCCTCGACATCTGTCTGATCTGCATTCAAGCGCACATAGCATAGTGTGCCGTCAGTTAGCTCGCGAGCATGCTCCATGTAGATGTGTCGTGACCATGCAGTTCTTCCTGGCTCACCGCCCAAATACGCATCAGGCTGTTCGTTGTTCCTTGCACGTCTTGCAAGCTCATCCTCATGGATGGCTTGATAGTTTTGGATCAATTCCCACCACATGCGCTTATGCTGCTCTGTCACAGCAAATGGCTCAGCGGCAGGGGCTCCATCTTGGAAGAATACCCGCTCGTCGTGTTTGCGGTTGATGTTGGCATTGGTGATGCAAACCCAGCCGTGGATGCGTCGCATTTCTTGGGGTTGAGCTGGTGCTGTCTTTCCATGCGGTTGGCTGGCCTCTGGTTGCGGGCCAAGCTGATCAAGATCATTCCCTCGCACCATTCTACGAACACGCCAGAAAAATCTTGGGTTGGTGTACTGTATTTTCTCTACCCAACATACCACCTCATCGCCATGCTTTGGTAGACTGCGATCTGGATAACGGATGGCCCCGGTAGCAATCTGTCCATTGCGGTGATACCTTGGCAACCACGCCGCATACATCGGGCCGTCTGGTTTACCCTCGCCACCGATGCGTGAAGTACCTGTGAGCAGGTGGATGTGACCGTTGATGATACGGGCAGGAATCAGTTGCAAGCCGTCGGCTGTGGACATACGGAAAGCGAGGCGGTTTGTATGAACGCTAGAGAAGCGGCCAAAGCGCGAGTTGGTGATCGTCTCATAGGCGGAACGGAGCATGCCCCGCACACTTGAGGCGGGAATCAGAGGCGTGTCATCTTTTCCTACACGGAGTGGATAGGTCTTATGGTGGTTTTCCTCGCGAACATGCTCGGTGTCGGGCACGAGCAGCGGCGTTTGGGCAACCATGCGCACGCGCAACCAGCCTGAGTAGCGATCAATATTAAATATAGATTGGTCAATCGGGCACTGATCACCAAGCTCAGGATCGGCAAGGGTGCGCGGAGGGGCCGGAACAAAGTTGTAGGGGTTACGGAAGTCGGCAGGCGATCCGCTAGCACTTGGCTGCGTACTGCTTTGCGGCTGGTTTGCGCCACCCCCGCCATGACCGCGCCTCTGATTGCGTGGATCTGCGGGGACACCTTGTCGTGGTGCGACAAAGCGACCGCCACGCTCGCGAACCTGTTTGGGTTGACCCTTCACTCGCTCAAACTCGACTTCTTGACCATCAAGCTCTGCTAAGCGATCAAGCACCGATTGTGAAATTTCACTACCAGTAGGACTGAATAGTTTTCCATTTATTTCAACTTGAATCGTTGGAGGCTTGTTCTTGTTCTTTCGGACTACCAACTTACCCAGTTCAAGCGCCATCGTTGCCTCCTATTGTGAGTTTGACCAAGCGTGTCGCGGCAATGCGTACCACCCCTGTCGTTGCATCCGCCTCGTAGTAGTTGCGGATCACAAGGCGCACCTTGCCCGAGCGGAGATCCTGTTCGCTTACGACAAGCGGCAGTACCTGTTCTTTCGCCGTTCCGTCGCGGACATGGGTAAAGCCCGCAGTATGATGCGTTTCGAGGATATGCCTGCCCAGCACAATACGTTCCTCATCGGCTGGACGAAGGGGATTGTCTCGTTGATACGCTTCTCCATCTTCGCGCAGCACTCGGCCCCGTAGTCCGTCATCAGTACGCCAGATCAAGACTTCACCAGCAGCCCCAAAGATGCGTAACTCAAGGAGCATTTGCCGCTGCAATGGTGGCGAAATTTCAGGCGCAATGGTATGGCCAAGCAGCCATGTTTGCGTTGTTCGCTCATAACGGCCCCAGGTGATCCCATCAAGGCTATGGGCAAGGAGCCATCGTGCTGAACCAAGGGCGTTTGGTTCAGCGGTCCCCGCTTCGCCGATGAGCCACGCAAGGTACTGCTCACATGCCACGGCGTCGAGGGGCAGCAGGTCGCAACCAAAGAGTTGCACTGAATGATCAGAGCCAGTCATGCACTACCTCGCAGTTTGTTGAAGTGATTTCGCCTCGTGAAACGCCGTAATCGCTTGATTGATCGCCTGCGCCGCTGTGCCAGAGGGGTACGCTCCCGGCTGGATGGTGGCCAAACGAGGGGGCTTCCCATCACCGTCATACCATGTGACGGTCGCTTGGCCTTGTAAGACGCCCCGACCAACATTTGTTGTCCCGCCAACCGGAAGCCATCCAGCGAGCAGATCCTTGAGTACCAGCAGGATCAGCCCCAGCTCACCCTCATGGGGTTTCCAGAGTTCCACGTGTACGGTCGCCCTTCCTGCAACGTCGGTCTGTTCGTCGAAGAGCGCCGTAGGAACGGTTCCCTGGGTGAAGCGATCAAGGGCAACCCGCGTCTGCGTCTGTGGGTGGCTCTGCGTCAGCCGCGCTTCGCTGATCCGTACCCGCGAGGCTCGCGGCTGGCGATCATTGGTTGGGGATTGACCTTCAAAGCGTGGCCCAAAGAGGCGCTCAATCCACGCTTCGGCGTCATGATGGTCACGTACTAACCGCGCAATCCGTAGGGCATGGGCACGCATGACCCCCGCAAGGCTCGTCCCAGGCAGAATCGGTGCACCGCCGCTCTGGAGGTGGGTGACATCAGGCGCAAGCGGCTCGGGGCTAGGGCTACGCACGAGGATGTCGTGAACAACCTGGAGGTTGAGGGCGATGACGACCCGTTCGCGCCGATCAAGGGCAAGCTCAAGGGGGCGAAACGCAGCGGGGGCAGCAGCCTCAAGCACATCGCGGATGGAAACCTGGCTTGGTGGTATCAAATTGGGTTGCTGATGATCTGCTCCGATCCATGTGCGCCAGCCCACTGCGGAACTGAGATCGAAGCGCCGGGCTGACCAAACGGCCCGGACTCTGCCAAGCCCACGCGAGCGCCTTGCCCCAAAGGCGGTCTCACCATGTGTCAAGGCATCAAGCGCCATGGCTAAACTGGCGAGCAGTTCTTGCTCTGTGGGTGGGGTGGGGTGGTGGCGGCTTCCCGGGACTGGCAGCAGCAGATCGATCCGGATGGGAAACGTCGTACCCGCCGGCACAACCTCATAGTCGTACTTCTTCTGATCCTCGGCAGTTCCACTTGTGGGATCAATCGCGACGCCATCACGAATTTCGATACCTTGAGCATCAGGCAATTGCCCAAGCGCATCAAACACGATCAGAGGACTCTGCGATCCGTCGTCATCGCCCCGCCATCCGCCGAAAAGGTGGGCAACCTGAGATGACTCTGGCTTAGCGCTCCAATACCCAGCAAGTCGATCCGTGAGGGCGCTCCGCAACGCGCCAGCGAGGGTTGTCCCTGGTAGCAGCGGCTTACCCTCACGGGAGTCGCGTAGCACGGGCATGTCTATCCGCTCACTCGCACTACCGCCAAGGTGGAGGGCAGTTTCAAGCGTGAGCAGGCCACAGATCACCCACCGCGCTTCGACCGGGCGCGGTGGCATTGCATCAGCAAGGGGGTTTGCAGTCATTGCATATCTCCACGATTCAATCGCGCCAGCGTAACGAGCAGCGCGTCAATGAGATACACCCGTAGCAGCGCCGCATGACCATGCACGATGGCCTCGGCTGCTTCGCGCTGGGTGAGGTGGTGTTGCAGCGCGAGTCTCGTCAAGGTGGTCTGATCACCGGCGGCGTGAAGGAGCGCCGTCCAGCCTGGCGTACCATGATCAGCCTGTGCCAACTGCACGAGCCATGAACGCAGGTTCTGGGACGTCATTGCGCAACGGTCGAGTTGACTCCGCGCAGGCTTTTTGAGAGCGTGACGGTCATCGTCGTCGCACCACTGTGCAAGGCGAGTAAGCGCCTCTGCAGCGGTTTGCTCATCGACAACGGGGCGGAAGAGCGTACGTAAGCGCCCAAGCAAACTCGTCGTTGGGCGCTGCTTTGCCTTGGCAGCAAGCTCAGCAGCCACCCGATCCAGTTCTGCCCGTGCCGCCGCCAGAACGATGCGCGCTTCGAGGGCGTCAAGGTGCTGGCGTTGCTCTGGGGCCATCCCTGTAAGCACAACAGCGCCCTCGTCCCGTGGGTGCGGGTCTGCGTGCGCATCATGAGAACGCAGTCGCATGTGCAGTTGATTGGGAGCTTCGAGGAAGACAAGCCGCCCAAAACCCTCGCTCCGACGCTCGCCGAGTCCATCATGCTCAAGCATGCGCAACTTGGCAACAGAGATCGGGGCCGTCGCTCTAAGCACCAGCACCGTTCCCGCAGCAACGGCTTGCGCTTCGGGAAGATGCAAGCGCCACTTGCGATTAAAGCCACCGACGGTGGTAAAGGCACAACGCATGCGTTCAACCGTCGCGGCACCATCCAACTGGCGGCAAAGCTCGTCGCCTAGTGCAGAGGGATCAAACTGGCCGGTGATCGGGTGGCGACCTAGGTAGGCCGAGGTGAGCAATACTCTGAAGGATGTTTCGGTCAGCAGATCGGTTTGCAGACGTCCAGTAACATGCTCATACTCGCGATCCCCCTGACCAGTAAAGACCAGTTCAGCATCGCCGCCATAGCCCGCTCGCCGGGAACGTCCAAAAAAGATCGGACTACTCGTCAGCAACTGTTTGAGCAAACCAAGGTCGTTCTGCACCTCAGGCTGAAGCTGGATCGTCCCACTGAAGACTTGCTCAGCCTCAAGGTACTCATAGGCAAAGATCGTACCCTGCGACTGCGCGTTCGGAGCGCTTGAATCTTTCCATGGGCGCCCTTTCACCCGGTCACGCTGCTGATGAAGCCGCGATCCAATCGTTGGTGTCGCAACGAGCCACGTACCGCTTGAAACGGAGGCGGACATGAACGATTCAGCGCATGACACAAGGGCAACCTTCGGCCAAACCGCATCGTCGTCATCATCAACAACGAGCGGCGTGGTCTCTCCGCTGAAGCCGGCGAGATCAACCACGTCATCATCAGCGTCCTTCGTGCGCTTCCAAGCGACGGGCAGGGGCATGGATCGTGCGCCGCCTAGTTCGGGATAGGCATGCAGATAGCGCACCTCACCTGAGAGAATGAGTCGCCAAAATTCGTCGCTGTGGTCAGCAAAGCCGTTGGCGAGCAGCCGTGCCGCAACAAGCCCGCGCAGGGTACTCCCGGGAATGAACGCTTTGGTGGCCGCACTGTTGGGATCGCCCGCAAACATCGTCAGGATCGCGGGCGAGCGGAGGCGGAGGGTGTAATGCAGGTAGGTCGGGGTTGCGGGCTTGTTCATTGACTTACCTCCGCATAGTGCCGTGTCTTCGCCAGATCGCCATCAAGGGTCATCTGAAGATGACCGCGTCCTCGGTTGCGCAACAACCCACCGTGGCGCGTGGCTAAGACACACAAACTGAGCAGGCGGAGGTCGGAAGGCTCTGGTTGATAGCCATGCAACCAGGTCAGGCGTGCTTCCAAGCTGCAACCTCGGATCACCAGGCGTGATGAACGCAGTGTGGTTGCATCTGGGGCACCAGTTTCCCGATCCTCAGCCGTCTGATAGCGAATGCAGGTGAACCCATCAAGGATCATGGCCGGGGTGAGCGGATACTCCTGACGCTCAACCGCTTGCCGCACCATGCGGCGGATCGGTTCTGGCAATAGTGCGTCACCAATCCGCAGACGGCAGGCGTCAGCAAGGCTTTGGCTGCGCCCAAGCACGCGCTCTGCCGCTGCCTCAAGGTCAGGAAAATGGGGGGCCATTGAGAGCCATGTGTCACGGAGTAGGCCGCGCACGGTTTTGCCCCCGATACAGGGCATGCCATAGTCATCACGGTCAATGTCTGTATCCACTATACCAGCGGTTCCCTCACCACGGCTGAAGGTGCTATCGGAGAGAAGATCGATCCGCAAAAATGCAGGTTTCTCGTCCTGGGTCATGAGGCGTCCCTCCCTACGTCTGAGTCGCGATCTAAGCGGAGATGCAGATCAAGCAGTTCGGTCGCATCAAGCAACGGGGTGCGTGGGCCAATGAAACCGTTGCTTGATGCGCTTGATAGCCGTGCTGGTAACTGCACGTTCCACGCTTCCAGTTGACGTTTGATACTGTCCCCCCCCGCGTGAACCAGTCCATCCAGCTGCTTCACGCGGCTGCGACTGTTCGCCCAGACATCAGCACCGCGCAACCCTTGCTTGGCTGCCTCGACCGGCCCAAGCAGTTCACGGTCGAGCCAAGCCCACGTCTGAGGACGCGCCTCATGCGTGAGTGGATAGGGGCGCATAGTCAGTTTGTCCCCAGCATACTGACGCTTCCGCAGTTCTGTGATGGTGTCAGAGGGGCGCACCGAGCCGATATGCCAATCGAGCCAGGAGCCCGACTCGGAGTGGTGTTTTTTGTTGTAGCTGTTCCGGGCATACTTGGCGGAAGCACAAAGCCTCTCGGCCAGTTCGTAGCTGCGGTAGAACGATGCGTGGGCTTTCACGAGCGCAACGCCTGCGCAAGCCGTAAGACGCATCTCCCCACCATCTTCACCAAGATGGGGGATCGTCTGCGCCCCAAACGCGTTGAGTGCCGTGACTGCAAGATCCAGCGCGATGCGCCCATCGCACACAAAGGTCAGATCATCGCCGCCAAGTAAGATGGGGCGGATGGGAAGCGAAATTGTCTCCTGATGAGTTTGGAGTGGGAAGTCAAGCTGCGCGGGCATGCCCCGCAGCATCCATTGCTGCACACCTCGCTCGTTCGGCTCTTCAACAAGCGCATTGACGACCCGCGTGACTACGGTCTCAAGAACGTGGGCAAGAAGTTCAGCAAGCTTACTTGACCATGCCCGATACTCCAGACGAACGTGGGCATCGTCAACCTCGTTCTCGATACAGCGTTGCACCCACTGGGTAATCGCGAGGCCAAGACTATTCCCGTCGATATGCACCACCCCGACAAGACTCGTCTCCCCATGACTTCGCCCCATCACATCAAGGTCATCGGGAAAAGCAAACCTCCATCCCGGAACATGGATGAACTGATGGGGCAAGAATTGCTGCCAGCGGCTTTTCGCGTCCTGGAGATGCTCACGTTGCTTGGCAATGCGTGCTGATACGCGTTCACCTTGATCATCACCTTGATCTTTAATAATCGTGATCGCGGGTAGCTCTGTCAGCACACACGACTCTGTCACGCTCAACCCAAGTTGCGGCGCGCTTGGTCGGCGTTCGAGTTTGGCACGAGCCAGATTGATGGCAAGCGCCTTAAGTGCCCAGGCCAACTTCTGGCTATCGTAGGGTTGGTGAGCCACGACGATCTCAAGTCCAGGTGCGCTATCTAGCAACCAGCGCGTGTATCGTGTGGTCCAGGTACGGGCCGCAGATACGTCTTCAAACGCAAGGATAGCGTTGCCGCCACCAGCCAGGATGATCCGGTCTTCCGTGATGCCGTGCTCGATGAGGTTCGCCTTGCTGACCACATGATCGACCATCCATGAAGCGGCAAGCACATCCTTCAGGCGGTTCGAGGCAAAGACGTACCGTTGAATGCCAAGCAGATCAATTCCGGTAAGAACAGCCATGTTAGCTCTCCAACCAAGTTTTCAACGCATGCTGATGCGGCGGGGTAGTGCAATCAGCCCACATGCGGATGTCGTCCAACCCAAACACTCTGGTGGTATTGCTCGCGCCCCACACGTCATCAATATCAGCTTGCAGCTTTGCAACCGTCGTGCTATTGGCGAAGCAAACCAGCGCAGCGCGGGCCAGATCGCCGCCAAGTTGCCGCGAACGCACCGCCACCTCGAAGAGCTTTGATTTGCAAATAGGTTTGGTGTCATCGGTCGTGCATGAGATGAAGTAGGCCCGGTGCCCGCGCATCACGACCACATCAACTTCCAGTTGTGCTTTCCGCTCACCGCGCTTTGCATTGACGCCAACGGTGATTTCAGGTGTTGGCTCAAGGTTGAGCGCATGGATTTGTGCGCCTAACCACTCTTCTAACCATTCACCACCGATGAACTTGTACCACTGCTCAAACCAAGACTCTTTCTCCTTGGTAGTACCAAGTTGGCTAAGCTGTTCTGCCGTGGGGAACTGCGGCAAGCTCAATGTCAAGCCATAATCATCGGTACGGAATGGTTGTGCCGTTGCACGATTCGGTTTATCCTTAAAATGCTCAAGCCGCTTACGCTCTGCATACAGTTTGGCTACGAGTTTTGGATCAGGAAAGACACTCCTCAGGTACGTTAAAGCCTTGTCTAAGTGCTCAGGTATACAAGGTATATCCGAACACTCAGATGCAGTTTGCAGATTCGACAGCACATTGCCGAGAATCGTATGTTCATCGATACTCTTTGCCCCCATATGTGGGTCGGCTAACACGTGACATAAAATCTCACGCGCATCCTCAGCGGTGGGTGCTGGCGGCTTTACTCCCCGTGGCGTACAGGTAATACCATGCAGCGCAAGCACTGTCTCTAGGGTGAGCGGAACATCTGCTGGGAGCGGGACAGCATTCCCGTCATCGAAACGCAAGCGTGGCGTGTGCTTCGAGCCGCCCTCATCAAGATAGGAGGCTTGTGTACCGGTGCCATCAGCCTTCTGAAAGGCGAGGCGCGCATGAGCCGCCATTACTTTCGTGCCACCGGTGTAGTGTAAGTGGGTTGTCGGGCCGACCAGGGGACTGATCGCCCGCGACACCGTTGTTGCACATGTGGCATCCTCCACGAAGTGATCATCGAGGGTGATCGTTGCGCCCAGCGCCTGGCGCAATGCTCGCTTCAACCGATCTTTTGCCGACTCGGTCTCGTCGGTATAAACGAGCGTGATGGCGCTTGGATGTAGTGTGCAGGCCGCGAGATAGTTTGGCAGTGGGTTTGAACCCACCAGCAGGATAAGCGTGGATCCCGACGCGCATTGACCACTCATAAGCTAAACTCCTAGCTAGCGGAACTCCAACGTACCGCAAAGGGGGCGAAGGTGTGCAAAGATGTTTTGTCTATCTTCTGCTCTCGGCTCTCGGCGTCCTCGGTGGTAACCATCACGTGTCCTCGGCAGTAAACATCGTGTGCTGCTGCGACATGCGCTCCTGCTTCACAGAAAGCGTTGCCATTTCTGACCAACTCTGCACCAGGCTGTTGTAGGCCAGCGCTTCGGCGGCCCACTTCTTGCGCTCGCAGAGGGCGTAGAGGCGATAGGCCAACTCGCGAGCGATGGCGGCGTGCGCCCCCAGTTTCGCTAGCAGGTCAGCCGCCCGCACCTCACCCTGATCGAGCACCCGTACCAGGTGGTGGGTCATTTCCCAGACCGTCAGGCGGGTATCGGTCGCGGGATCCCAGTCGGCAGGAAGCTCGCTCGGTTTGAGTAGGCGTACCTTGCCCGCGCCAGAGGCGAGTAGCCCCGCGCTGACCATGCCGCCGACGCTGGTATTTTTGGCTTTGGAGAGCGTTTCAGCGACGCCGTATTCGCCCGCATCAAAGCCATATTGCTCAAACCAGGCGAGCGCCCAGCGCGTCTCGGCATCGAAGTCGCCCTCCTGCTCGGCCAGCACCTCGTCGAGCGTCGCGTTGATCAGGGCCAGGGCCTCGCGCACGCTGAGCGCCTTGCCGCTGGCGTCGATCACCTTGCCGTAGCGCGTGTAGACGCCCATGCCCGGGCCAATGGAGGCCTGGGCGAGATCCACCGGGGCAATGTTGCCGCGCTGCATCGCCGTGAGCGCCAGAGGCACCTCGGCTTTCAGCGCCGCCACGAAGTCGCGCCGGGTGGCGGTGGGGGCATCCGTGGGACGCGGGCGGCAAACCAGGACGATGGAGGAGGCGAGGGCGTTGGAGTCTTTGCCGATTAGTCTGTTACTCAGCTCTGTCCGCATCGGCCAGGTGCCGCTTATGCCGAAGCCAGCGCGGATAACCGCATCAAGGAAGGTCTCCCAGCCGGTGCTGGAGGTGCCGTCAGCCTTGTCGGTTTCAGCCTGCTTGAAGGCGTAGTAGATAGTGGTCGGAAAGGCCAGGTGCGACTGCTCGGCCAGTCGCCGCATGGCGCGGGTCATCCCGTCGAGGAAGAACTGCTCAGCCTGTGCCTTGCCGCCGTGGCGGTAAGGCGTGGCAACCAACTCCTCGGCCTTGGGCACAGCCAGGGTGGCGAAGAGGTCGGGGAAGACCGGCCGCAGGGTGTGTCTCAACCAGACGTAGAAGAAGTCGGAGAGGTCGGCGTAGCCGATGTTATCGTAATAGGGTGGATCTGTTGAGAAAATAGCAAAGTGTGACGAGGATAGATCAGTAACGTTTTTTTGAAATGCAATGCCATGATAAGAAGATGCTGTACCTTCAACTGCCTCTATCGTCCACCGTAAAGACTCTGCGAATCCTCCAGTTTGTTCCCCAATTGCATTCACTTCAACGTAATCCCATGACATTGGAAGAGCTTGACGACTAAAAGTGTTGTACATACTGTCTCGCGTCGGCATCCATCGGGTCAAAGACGAACCGCGATCCGCCACCTTGCTCAACGCAAACGCCAAATACACCGCCACCGCCTCGGCATACGCCGTCGCGCCGGTGCCGCCCGCATCGATCCCACGCCCATCCTCGTGCATCCCGGCGGTCAGCGCATCGCGCCGCACCTGCTCACGCGCCTCGCCTACCAGTTCAGCGAAGGTGTTCAAGGCGACGAGTTGGCGTGGGGTAAAGAGATGTTTGAAGTGGGTCATCCCGTAGAGTGGCGTAAACATAGATCGTCGATCAGGCGCAATCTCTGTTTCCGGTTCCCACTCCGGCTTTGCCTGACGTGCAATCGTCTCATGCTCTGGCGTTGGGGCAAGATAGACGCGCCCGCGATGCCCTTCAGCGACAATTGCCATGAGCCGTGCGCCCATGCGCCCAGCGACGCCCTCAGCCTTAATATGGTCTCCCTGGATGGGGGTTTCCGACATGAGACAGCGAAAGTTGGCCCCGCGTGCCAGCTTCGTGCCATTCTTCGCTGCCTCAAGATTCTTCGGCTTGCCAACCTTCACGGTAAAGCGGTAGCTGCCGCTCTCAAGCACCGGCTCAACATACGCTTCCTTGCCCGGCTTCGTCGAGAGCATGAAGGTCGAGGCCAGCGGCACATCAACATGGCGGAAGGCCGGGTTGGGGCTTTTCACTGTCCGCGCCCAGAGCCAGGCGATCACGGTCAGCTTCTGGCCAAGGTAGGGCTTGAGATCGGGACGCTCGCGCACCATCTCCGCCGTAATCTCAATCTTGGGGTAGAGATGCCCAATGCGCTTCTCGGCCTCCTCACGCATCCACTGGCCGTAGTAGCGCACGTCCTCGGCCAGGCCCTGGGCACCGAGCCACTGGCGCTCCATGCCATGCATCGGCTCACTCTGGCCCCTGGCCCCTGGCCCCTGACCCCTGACCCCTGGATTGACCGGCGGCATGCCCGCGAACTTGGGCGGAATCTCGATCATCGCCTTGTTGATCAGCACCGCCACCGGGTTCAGGTCGCTGGCGTAGCTCTCCAACCCCAGGCGCTGGGCCTCCAATGGCAATGCACCGCCACCGGCGAAGGGATCGTGGAAGGCTGGCAATTTGTCAGGATTAAACAGTGCAAGCAACCGTTCGCGCTCACGCTCCTCTATTTCCTCTTTTCTCTTTTCTATCTCCTGCCGCTCCGCCGCGCAGGTGCGGCGCCAACTCTTCCAAATCTCATCGCGGGCCTGCTGGAGCACATCCTCGTTGGTGGTGTTCTCCCACAGCACCAGTTGCTCGATCAGCCGGAAGAGGCGCTGGCGCTCGTTGTCGGCGGCGCACTCCTCCAGCGTCGGTGCCTGGCCTGGGTTGAGTGCCGCCCGCTCGCCTGGCACGGGGACGGCCTCGAACGCACGCTGGCGGATCGCCCACGCTGCGTGTTGCTCCACCAGGGTCTGTTGTGCCTGAGCCCGCTTCACGGGATCGCGCAGTACCTCCTCAGGATAGCCCGAGGGATCATCAACCATCTGGGCGAAGATCACCGCCCGCGCCGCTGCCAATGGACGCCTGGCCCACCAGAGGTGCAGGGTGGACGGGTGGCCGTGGCGAATGCTCTTCTCGCGGGCGCTGGCGAGGTTGATCTTCTCCAGGGGCAGGGCGACTTCGATGAGCTTCTTGCGGGTGGGCATGGGAATCCTTGCTATGCAGTGATGTTCTGCCACTCGTCGGCGGGAACCATCCGTGAGAGGTGCCCCACATTGGTGGTGGCAATCACAACCGAGTGCCCAATCCCAATGAGCAGTGCGGCCTGGGCAGCGAGAATAACATCACCATCAAGGGCATCATGCGCGGCAGTCGGCTTGCCCTGCTGCCGCAGCTGTGCCCAGAACTCAGACGCCAGAAACAGCGTTTCCGTCGTAACCGCAAGGTGTCCGATGCGTGCCCGGAGCGCGTCGATCTGATGCACCCCGGTCATGCGCCGGGCGCGTAACAGTTCGCGCCGCACCTCATAGTCCGTAATATCAGGAACGCGCATATTTATCCCCGCAGCAAGCATGTTTTCGAGCCACGTGCGACAGGCATTTGTCTCTGCCGACTTGGGGGAGCCGGTCACTAAGCCCAAGGGGCCAGAATCCAGCAAAATGAAGCGGCTCATTCCGGTTGCTCCAAGTCTGGAAAGAGCTTCCGGTACGAGGTGCGATTGGCGTCAATGGAGCGCATCACATCTTCCCAGGACTCCGTATCCTCGTCATCGTCCTCAGTCTCTGCCTCGCTCCACGAGCGCAGCAGGGCAATCGCCTCCTCAGGAGAACCCTTACCCGGAACAATGAGATCATCAACATTCATTGTTGCCACGAGCGCACGGATTTGCGGCAGCATGTGTACATAGAGTGGCACCTCACGCGAGGGCGTGGCGCGTAACTGGCCGGTCAGCAGTTCCTGGGCCAGCAAGTTTTCGGCTTTGCCTTGCCGCTGCGCCTCAGTGCGCAACCGCTCGTAGAGGTCGGGGGGCAATTCAATGGTCAAACTGGTCATGATTATATTCCTCCCGGTACGCTATTCTTGCAGTCGATACGGCTCACCAGTTCATTATAACCCTCTGCGTACCTCCGCAGCCTCTGGGGTGCGTAGGCTTGTTTTACCGCAGAGGGCGCAGAGGGGTGCTGAGGATTGTACCATTTTCACACCTCTGCGTACCTCCGCGGCCTCTGCGGTGAATGCCCTCACGATGGTTCGCTCGCGCGCGCTAATAACTCGGCAAACGTATAGTTGACGCTCGTCACGCCAAAGTCCGGCTCGCGCTGGAACGGTCGGCGCAGGTACGAGACTTGGTGCGTTCCGTCTGGCTGAAACGCGACCAGGGCCAGGATGTACTGATCGGGCTGGTTGAGCGAATACAGGATCTCGTTCTTCGTTACGGTGATCGTCGCCGCCCCCGCGACGCGGCCCTTGACCTCGATGAAACGGAGCTGGCCCGTGGCTGGGTCGCGGCTTTCGATATCGTAGCCCAGGTGCTCGAACTCGCGATCAACGGGCACATAACCCAACGCGCGCTCGACCGCCATCACTGCCGCCCGCGCCCGCGCCGCAGCAGCCTGGGTGTCAACCGGATGTCCCGCCGGAAGGGGGCGACCGGTGATCGCCGCGATCAACCCCAGCGGTACCACCACCACGCCCCCCAGGATCACGGGCGGCAGCGCCCCGATCTGCGCTTCCCGATCCAACTGCGCCATACGCTGCTGTAACCGCGTTTGCAAGGTATCCGCCCGGCGGCGCGCCTCCTGCGCATTCAGCCGCGCATTCGGCTTGCCCGCCTGCTCCTGCAGCTTCAGTTCCTCGGCCCGATAATCCCAATAGTTGATCTCTTTGGTCAGCCGATCCTGCACGGCAGCCCGCGTCTTGGCGATCAGCGTCAGGCGCTGACTCCGCACCTCCTGCAGGTGGCTCGGCACAATCTCCGCGATGGCATGGCCCAGCACGTGCTGCTCAAGGGGTGGCCCGGCGGCGGTCGCCGGGTCGCGGGTGAGCCAGCCACACGCGGGGTGCGCCAACACCGCTGCCATGTCCGGCTCGCCATCCGCCAGCGGTCGGTAGTCGAGGTACGGCGCATAGCGCAGGCTGCGGGTCGTCCCATCGGCCGCCAGTTCCGCATACAGCAGGTGCTTGGAGATCGTGCGATGCTCGCCGCTTGGGAGCACGCTGGCATCCTGGATGGCATGCTCCAGGGTGAAGAGCACGCGCGGCTGCAGACCGTGATCGCCCTCATCAACCAACACGGTTCCGCGACGCAGCAGATCGCGGTGGCGCTCCAGTAGCAGATCGAGCGTGGCATCGAGCAGCGGGTGGCCGGGGCAGACAAACGCGGCGGGCGGCTGGCCCGGCGGCGTGAGCAGGCCTTTGGCAAAGGCGATCCGCTCGTAGCGGGCCAGCACCGGCTCACCGCTCCCGATCATGCGGTCGCGCTGGCGCACCAGGGCTGGGACGTGGGTTACCTCGTAGCGGTGCGGCTCGCGCTGGCGCACCGTCCCGCCGAGGTACCGAAACGCTTCCAGAAAGAACGAGGCGATGTAGTGCGGTTGCAGCCGTTGTGCCTCCGCCCGTTCCATCTCCGCCCGTACCCACGCGACCTGGCGCGTATCCATCGCGTCGTGAACCAGCGCCCGCTCGTCGAGCAGAGCCTGGAGTTGCCGCTGATCGACCGCGTGTTCAATGGCCTGGGTCAGCCGGGCCTGCACGTCGGGGCGCTCCCCGTAGCGAATGGCATCGAGCAGCAACTCGCGCAGTGGCTGGCCCGCAAACTGGAGCTTGCCGAGCACATCGAAGACCTGGCCGCCCAGGGCTGTCCGGGCCTGTTCGAGCTTCGCCAGCAGCGTCGCATAGACATCGCCTTCGCGGGTCTCTGCGGCCACCAGGTTCCACAGGTGGCACACCTCCGTCTGGCCGATGCGGTGGATACGACCAAAGCGCTGCTCCAGCCGGTTGGGGTTCCAGGGCAGATCGTAGTTGACCATCAGGTGCGCCCGTTGGAGGTTGATACCTTCGCCCGCCGCATCGGTGGCGAGCAACACCTGCACCTCCGGGTCGTGGCGAAAGGCCTCCTGCGCCTTCAGGCGCTCCTCACGCCCCATCCCCCCGTGGATCGTGACCACCGCCGCCTCACGCCCCAGCAACGTCGTGATCCGTTGCCGCAGATAGCTCAGCGTATCGCGGTGCTCCGTAAAGACCACCAGTTTCTGATGCGGCGAGGGGGTGGGTGGCGGCACGGGCGGCGCAGGATAGGCGGCGCGGCCTTCGGCCAGGTGGTTCGCGATGGACGCTGGCGTGAACAACGCGCCCAGCAGACTCGCCAACTCGCGCCACTTGCGATCTTCGCCACTTTGCCGCACCGCCAGGGCCAGCGCCTCCAGCCGCGCCAGGTTGGCAAGCTCGATCTTCAGTTCGTCAATCGTGCGGGCCGCCGTCGCCTGGTCGAGGATCTCCGCTTCAACCTGGGCCACCTCGGTGTCCGGCGCGTCCTCGAGATCATCAAGATCGTCGGCACTGAGATCGGGCGCGGTTGGGACGCTCCCCACACCGCCACCCACCGCCCCACGCTGCAAGAGTTCCAACTCACGCAGACGCTTCTCCAGGCGTTCGCGGCGGCGGTGGAGCGACTGAGAGATCGCCTCGGGCGAGGAGGCCAGGCGGCGCTGGAGCACCGTCAGCGCGAAGCCGACCGTCCCGGCGCGTTTGTCGTTCTGCAGCGCCTCGGCGCGGTTGAACTCCTCGCGGACATAGTTGGTCACCTCGCGGTAGAGCTGCGCCTCGGCGTCGGAGAGCGTGTAGGGGACGGTGTAGGCGATGCGTTCGGGGAAGAGCGGCGTGCCATCGAACTTGAGCAGGCGCTCCTTGACCATGCGCCGCATGAGGTCAGCGACATCCACCTGATGCACCCCATCGCGGAAGCGCCCCTCGAAGCGGTCGCCGTCGAGCAGGGCCAGGAAGAGCTGGAAATCCTCTTCCTTGCCATTGTGTGGCGTGGCCGTCATGAGCAGGAAGTGACGGGTGAGCGTGCCAAGCACCTGGCCCAGCCGATAGCGCTTGGTATACTTCACCTCACCGCCGAAGAAGGTCGCCGCAAGCTTGTGCGCCTCATCGCACACCACGAGATCCCAGCGGGCGTCGGGGGCCTGGAGCTTCTGCTGCACCGCCTCGTCGCGGGCCAGTTTGTCGAGGCGGGCAATCACCAGGTGGTTCTCCAGGAACCAGTTGCCGGTGCGGGCTGCCTCCAACTTGTCGTTGGTCAGGATCTCGAAGGGCAGGTGGAAGCGCCGGTACAGCTCATCCTGCCACTGCTCGGCCAGGCTGCCGGGGGAGACAATGAGGCAGCGCTGGAGATCACCGCGAGCGATGAGCTCCTTGATCAACAGCCCGGCCATAATCGTCTTGCCCGCGCCGGGGTCATCGGCGAGCAAGAAACGTAATGGCTGGCGCGTGAGCATGGTCTCATACACGGCGGTAATCTGGTGGGGCAGCGGCTCGACCAGCGAGGTATGCACCGCCAGCACCGGATCAAAGAGATGGGCCAGGCGGATGCGGTGGGCCTCGGCGACTAGGCGGAAGAGTCGCCCATCGCCATCGAAGCTCCAGGCACGGCCGGCGTTGACCAGGGTCAAGGTCGGCTCATCGTCACGGTAGAGCAAGCGGGTACCAGGCCGCCCCTCGGCGTCCTTATAGGTGAGGTCAACCGCCGTTGACCCATACCACTGCACCGCCACCACGGTCACCGCCCCCATCGGCACAATGCCATGCAGCACCGTCCCCGGCGTGACTGCTTCCAAGCGCACCATCGCGTGCTCACTTCGTTGCGGGACGCTGCGACCGGAGAGCCACCCGGTCGTGCCCCCCATCGCCGCACTGCCCCTACGATACCACACATGGGGAACCACGGTGTAACCACGATCTACCTTTGCCCGCAGAATCAAGGAGAAATGGGAGCAAAAAAGCGGAACGATGAATGCGGAAAGATAAAAGGGGAACATGGGACCACGGTTGTACCGTAGCGACAGAGCGAGCTGGCATGCACGCGCTGCGTCGCTGCTCAGAAGCGCCCCACCACCCCCACCACCCCGGCCAACCCGAGCAGGGGCAAACCCACCGCTGATCAAGCCTGCCCACGGAGGTCGCGGGCCAACCAGCACATGGCGGCGACCATACGCCTCGCGTCGCCGTGATGCTCCTTGCCCGCTACCATAGCACACCGGGAGCACCGATCCATTACCATGTGCTAACAGTATGTGAAGAACCAGCAAGAAAGGCCGCGCAAAAGCCGATCCAGCCAAGACCCACCGGGAAGCAGCAAGATCGCCCCCAAGCGCGAGGGCTAAAACGCGAGCGCCCATGGTGTCAAAATGGAAAAGAGCAGCGCGCGGCAGGTACGACGCAAAGGCGCAAGGGCGCAAAGATATTTCATCTCGTTGTGTCTTGGTGCCGGGGCATCACGATGTGACGCCCCGGTACCAGGGCGCAGATGTCCGGCTACGTGCCAGCCCCGGTACCAGGGCGCAGATGTCCGGCTACGTGCCAGCAGACGATCACCCCCGCCGCCTTCTTCGCGGTACGGCAAGCGGGGCAACTGGTTCGTAGGCCTTCAATCCCTGATCGCCGGTCAAAATTTCAACCGCATAGCCCATTTGCGCGTAGTGATCGGCCACATCCTTAATCGTGGCGTCACCGAGCGAGAAGCTTCGGCTGGCAAGTTCGGGCCAGGCATCGGCCAACCGTTTCAATTTTTCTGCCGACCATAACACGGATTGATCGGAGAACGCCGCCCATGGCGACGCTTGATCGGCGCTTTTTCGCATCAGATCCGCCAGCGCCTCCCCGCGTTCTTTGCGGCTATGATGCGCTTGTGCGATATGATTGCCCGTTTCGATAATGCTCGCCAGGGGCAGCACGAACGTCGTCTTTTTAGCCATTTCTGCCTGAAGCTTGGCGTCAACGCGCTGCTTGTCCCACCTGTCGTGATCCGGCCCACAGCTATCCATACCCGGCACATCCAGCCAGACGCACAGGATGCTGGTATCAATGATCAACACGCGCCTCGTCATGTGCCCTCCCGCTTGAGGGCAGTTTCCAGGCGACCTTGACTAGACAAGGTGCCCAAACTCCCACCGGCAAGCAGTTTCGGCAAGGGCTCAAGTTCTTCGAGTTGGGTGAAGGTACTCCAACCGGAGTTGTTATCACGGTGCGCAACGGTAATAAAGGGCACCATGGCAACACCCGCCGCATCCAACAAGGCTGGGTTATGGGTGGTTACCAAGATATCGATCTTCCGCTCCGCGCCAAGCGTCTGAAGCATGGTGACCAGGAGGTGGGCACGCGATGGGTGCAAGCCGTTATCCACCTCCTCGATCACCAGGAGGCTGCCAGGCTCACGGGTCAGCAAGGCGGTGATAATCGCAAGAAAACGCAGCGTGCCGTCAGACATGCCCCTGGCGTCAATTTCATGGGTAGCCTGCTGCCCCCACTCTTCCTCACAATAGAGCATGGCATCGGTGCCGAATTTGCCGACCGGTTCCGTCCAGATCCGCTTGATATCGCGCTCCGGTAGTTCTTTCAGATAGTGGGTTAGCGTACGCTCGATCGCATCTTTACGCGTGTCTTCCAAGCCAGCCAGGACGCCCGCAAGATTGGAACCATCAGCGAGCAAGGTGTCTGAGAGGGTCGTGTACGCGCGCATATGGCTGGGAATGGGATCGAAGAGGAAGATCTTTTGCAGCTTGGACAAGACAGCGCGTGCGCCGTCCAACACCTCTTTGCGAACCGAAAGCGTCTCTGTCTGAGCCAGAATGGTGTGACTCCGGCTCAACTCGATCCGCTTGCCCGGCCCCTGGGTACCGGTTGAAAAATAGGTAGGAAGCGACGGCGTATTCGCATCTTCCTGTTTCGTGTGGAAGAGGGTCTTTGCGTGCGCTTGTTCGCTTCGTGGACGGTAGGTAAGCAACGTCAACTGCTCGGCGGAGACGTCCGCTTTGGTGCCATTCACCTGAACCGTAAGGGTATAGCGGTAGTCCTGCTGATCACGCTCACCCTCAACGAGCACTGACAACGTGAACTGCTTTTCCGGCTTGCGACAGATCCACTCCATGCCTCCCCGTAAGGAGGGGAGGTTACTGTCACCGGCAAGAGCAGGAAAAATCGCCACCCCTTGACTGACGCGGTTCAGGAAGAGCAATGCATCAAGGGCATTGGATTTCCCGCTGGCATTGCTCCCGATTAAGATCGTTAACGGATCGATGTAGAGGGTTGCTTCGGCAAAACTTTTCCAATTTTCTAGTTTCAGTTCTTTTATCATAACACCACAACTTTCCCGAGTTTCTGTGCATCATCACGACGACGGTCGAAAGGAGGTACCAACCGGATGAACAAACGCTTTCATGTTCAGGCTATTGTAGCACGCACCATGGAGACCATGACGTGCTCGTGCGAAGCTCCTCATGTCTCACTCGTTGCAACATATCATCAAAGGCGTGCTGAGGATTACGTTGCTCAGGTTCTGCGTCCCAAACGGGTCTTCCGGCCTTTTGCGTTCTTTGCGTTCTTTGCGGCAACCGATCGGAAAACTTCGTTGACAGATTCTATCAGCCCCGCCCCACCACCCACACCACCCCGGCCAGCCCGAGCAGGTGCAGGCCCACCAGCAGCCAGAAGGTGAGTTGGTAGGCCCCCTTCCGGGTTTTGTGGTGCAGCGCCCACTGCGCGATCAGCGCTCCCGGCCAGCCGCCGAGGGCGTCGAGTAGGTGCAACGTCGCTTCAGGGACGCGCCGCTGGCCCTGGGTGGCCTGGCGTTTGTCAAAGCGGTAGACCAGGGCGGTGAACCCGCTGAGCAGCAGATAGGCCAGCACGATCCAGGCGGGCAGCAAGCCGAGCCAACTGATGACGCCGACGGCGAGCAGAAAGAGGCTGCTGGCGAGCAGGGCAAGGCGCAGCGGCGTGCCGAGGCCGGGGCCGACGCGGACGTTCACGGCGCGGAGGCGCTGCTGGGCATCGCGGCCCAGGTCATAGACCACCACGCTGCCGGGGCCGAGGCGGTGCCGACCGGCGACGACCGCCGTGATGTGGACAAAGACCTCCTCGCCGCCGTCCTCGGGGGCAAGGAAGCCATAGCCCTGCGCAGCCTTCCAGGTACGGATGACCCCGCGCTGACGACGGGCCATGGGCTGCTCCTTTCGTGACAGAGGGCTTTGTCTCCTGCGCCACATGCACGTTACCACAACACCGGACTCTGTACAACGTGTTGGGTTAGGATTACCTCGGCTTCTTCAGATCAGAATTCCTCATCTGCCGCTCAGTACTAGAGAACAATGGGACTGTGAGGCCATATCTTCATGAAATGAAATAAGGTATATTTTCAGTTATAAGATAAACCCTTGCTGGGATAATAAAAGCACCGTCTGCATAACGATAACGAGACTCTCATGCACAGCTTGACATTGCACGACATTATGGTGTTGATGACATTCCGGACGCAAGCATCGTGGATACTCGCCTGCAAAGGATCCTGAGCGCTCTTCACGATGAGCAACCCCTCACGCCCTCCACTCTTGATTTTTTACTGCAGCAAGGGCTGTATGAATTGTATCGCCTTGCTATCGGTGCGTTGTCGTATGAACGCTTCCATGAACTAGCGCTTGCTGAACAAGCGCGACGTATGCAGCAAGCGGTGAAGGCAAAACGGGCGCGTGAAGCCCAAGCGGAGATCCGTGAAGCCGGTCGACTTGAACAGGAACGCCGCTCCCTTGACGAGGTCAACAACGCGAATCAAGCGCTATGTCAGCGATACGGAATTCCTGATTTTGTTGCGCCGCGCTGTCCCCATCGGTTAATGGATATCTTGAAGCGGGTGAGCGCAGGCCAGCGGCTGCACGAAAAGGACAGAGCATGGTTAGTTAGCATCGGCGAGGGCTACTTCACCCCTGCGCTCCGTAGTGCGTTCCATCACTTGGAAGCCCGCTTTTTTGCCAGTGAATTCCACAAGACCCACGACCCATGGGCCGCCGTCAACGCCAGTAGTCATTATCGTAAGTGTAATGGTTCTCATAATGCTGATGCCCTCCTCAGCACGATCAATCCCAGGGAGCACCCGCCCAAGCTGCATGCAGCGATCCTCACCACTCATGGTGGCGTGATGAGAGACCTCAAACACTGGTCAAACGCGCTGCTGATGGGCGAGCAAGCGCACGAACTTCAACCCAAAGATTATCGTCCTTGCACCCTGCTGGGCGCAGTTTACATGCAAACGGGACAGCATGCACTTGGACAAGCGTGGTACGACAAAGCCATAGAACGAGGTGCGAACGTTGCTGTCATTGATCGAGATATTCGCACCATCCTCTCTCAACTGCCCCCGCCTCAACGAAGAGCATTGGAGGATTTCTTGCTCGAAGAAGACCCGATCCGATTTGCGTGGATACACCAGAGCCGACGGTCACGTGAGGGCGATGGTTCGGCCAAAAACCCAGAACCAAAGGACTCTGTCCGTCGCCGCCGGTAACCCGTTGCACGTTTGCCAACACCATCAAGCAGATAGCGCACGGCCGTACCTCACGATGCTGCTTCCTGCACGGTGCGCCGTTGACGGAGTTTGCGCACCACCGGGGGAGGGTCACGATCCTGGGTCGCTTGTGCGGCCGCACTACTGGCGAGCCAGGTCGCCAGGTACGTTGCCAAGCGCTCTTGATCGCGCAGATACCAGAGGATGGTCGCATCGACATGCTCCAGGCTCAGCGAAGGAAAGTGCGCGGCAATGGCTTCAGCAGCCTGACCACGATGGACATACTCATACAACACGCTCTCGATCCCGATCCGTGTCCTCGTGATCCGGATGTCATCAGGTGCCAGAATAGTAAAATAGGCTTCCAGATTCATCCTCATCCTTATTTGAATTCAGCCATCCTGTTGTTTCTTTTTTCTACCTCAAAGCATCACTGAAGTCACTCTTCAGTGTAGCACTACCGGGCCACCAGCGCATCCCTCACCGCTGGGCGGGTAGGGCTGAGGCAACGTCATTTCGATTGTGCGCAGATGACGCAGATGACAGCTTCCGCAGCGCAGCGGGGCATGGATTCCCTTCATGCCCGCTCGGTTTGACGCCGAGGCGCAACGGGGCATTGCGCTCGGTGCGCCCTGGCCCCTTGGCGTCAAACGCTCCCCCGCCCGATCACCGTGACCAGCGGGTGGGCCTGCCCGTGGTGGGCCTGTGCCCGCGCCCGCTGGTACGTCGCCCGCCCCCCGCGTAGCGCAGGACGCCTCGGCCTCCCTTGCAACCATCTCGTTTGCGTCATTCCAGCCGAAAGCGAGATGGTTTTCGCCCGGCCTGGCCGCTTGGTTTGACGCAACGGCGCGACGGGTCGTGCGAAACGCGCTCCGTGACCATGCGGCGGTGTGCAGCGCGTCCTCAGGCGCTCGCCGCTTTTCCGCTTTCATCTTTCCGCTTTCATCTTTCCCCCAGCCGGTTGCTGCTGGAGGCGCAGGCGCACGCGGAGGTGGCGGCGCAGCAGGTGGCCGAGGCGCGGGCGGAGGTGGCGCGGCAGGAGGCCGAGGCGCGGGCGGAGGTGGCGCAGCTCGCCGAGGCGGTGACGGCGTTGCAGGCGCAGGTCACGGCGCTGGTGGCGCAGGGGCAGGGGGCGTGAGGGACGCTTTTGCGCCGATGGTGTGTCGGTATGGTTGAGGCCAAGGTGCAGAGGCGCAACGGGGCGCGAGCGAAGCGGCGGGCCTGATCGTGGGTGGTGCAGCACGCCCTGGCGGTGCGATCTTTACGCCTTCGCGCCTTGGCGTCACAACAACCACCGTAGGGCGCTCACCTGACCAGGCTGGTGCGCTAACCTCCGTTGTCCGAAGCTTTGCGCCCTTGCGCCTTGGCGTCAAAACGTGCAGCAGTGCTGGCGCTGCTTGGGCACGGTGCATACGCCGAACGAGCCTCGGTGTCCCCATTGTCGATGGGGTTGGCTTTTGTTGCGGCAAGAACGTTGCGATACGCTGGTACGCATGCCATAATAGGGTCATCGAACCTTCGATCTGCGGATTATTTCAGATGCTCAATCGCCAAAAAGCTGTCTTGCTCCTTTTGCAACAGGCAGGTCGCGCTGTAGCACCGGTTCAACTGATGAAGTGGTCATGCTTCGCGCTTGAACAGGAAATGGATGCGTTGGTGCGCAGTGGAGCAACAGTTTGTCGAGGGGGCGCGGTTGGAGGACGAAATCATTATCATTACCGCCTATGAGCCTGATCCAGCCTTGTGGGAAGCTGATTTCAAAAGGAAACGCCCATGACGTGTGTTATCTGTCGTCAGGCCGAGACCGCGCCTGGCACTACGACGGTGACCCTCACGCGGGGGAAACTGACCTTTGTTGTCCGTGGCGTCCCGGCCCAGATCTGTCCCAACTGTGGCGAAGCCTACGTCAATGAAGAGGCGGCAAGGACGTTGCTCACGACTGCCGAGCACCTCGCTGCCGTGGGGATCCAGGTGGATGTGCGCGATTATGCCGCGTGATGCTGGCTGCGTGAGCCTCATGGCCAGGTTTGACGCAAAGACGCCAAGGCGCAGAGGATCATGAGGGACGCTCGCACGCATGACGAGACTGGTGCCGCCCACCTCCGTTGCCCGAAGCTTTGCGCCTTCGCGCCTTGGCGTCAAAAAAGCAGCGTGGGTCAGTACGCTCCGTCAAGCCGCACAGATTCGTGTCTGAAATCGGGTATACTGAGGACATGCAACGCATCCTACGCTGACAGGGCCTCGTCGATGCCACCAACGCCGCCACACGACGATCCGTTGACCGAACCAGACGCAACGACGATGGCACAGCGCGGATCAAGCGCGTGCTGGCCCTCATGAACGAACGGCGATCAGAACAAGAACGAAGACGGTTGGATCACAGGAGGGTGGGTATGTCAGCCCAAACAAGCGATTATGAAACGATCCTGAGGTTAGTGCGCTCCTGGCCCGCCGCACAACGCTTTGCGCTCGTACAGGATGTGCTCGGCACCCTCGCACCGGTGGAACGGGAGCCACGCCCGACCCTCCCCCACGCACGCGGTTTGCTTGCGACCGATCAGGCTCCGCCGTCCGACGCACAGGTAGCGGAGTGGCTGAACGAGCGGCGCACGGAACGGTATGGGCTATGAACGTCCTGCTTGACACCAATAGTGTGCTTGATGTGTTGCTTGATCGTGCCCCATTTGTGGTTGAGGCCAGCGCCGTGTGGGACGCCTGTGACCGTGGGCGTCTGGTTGGCTTTCTTCCGGCATCAACACTCACCGACATTTTCTACATTGCGCGCCGCACAACTGATCTGGCGCGGGCGCAGGTGGCGGTTGGGTTGTGCCTCGCTGCCTTTGCAATCGCACCGGTTGATCGCCAGACCCTTGAAGATGCGACCGCGCTGCCGGGCCATGATTTTGAGGATAATCTCCTGGTGGCCTGTGCGATACGCCTCGGAGTTGCAGCGATTGTGACGCGAAATGGCGCTGATTTTGCCCATGCGCCGATGCCAGTCTTGACGCCTGCTGAACTCATGGCCCAGTTATGAAGGCAAGCCTGGGCGGGGCGGGCGGGGCGAGGCCAGTTGCGGACGAAAAAGGCGAGAGAAAAGAGAAAAGATTCGTGCCTGCAAGCGAGTATCCTGAGGGCAGGCAACCAAGACAACATGACAGGGGCAATCCCGATGCCACCAACGCCGCCCGCTGACGATCCGTTGACCATCCAGGCCCGCGCCGGGCTGCGCCGCACCCGCTGGCCTGCGCTGCTCGCTGGGGCGGGCGGCGCGGCCACGCTGGGCCTGCTCGGCGCGGCGGGGCTGGCTCCGCTGCTGGCAGGGCTGGGCGTTGGGACGCTGGCGACCGGGCCGGTGGTCGCCTGGCTCACCGGCATGGGCATGAACGCGCTGGCGGGCTGGATCGGCAATCTGGCCGCTGACGGCGTGCAGGCCGCGCTCGCGGAGGACGAACCGGATCCGGCGTGGGTGGCCACTCTGGGCCAGCGCCTCGATGCGGCGGCGGTTAGTGACCAGGCGCTCGCCACTGAACTGGCGCGGCTGCTCCGTACCCTCGACGCGCTGCCCCAAGCGCTTGCGGCCATCGCTGAGGAACAAGGGGCGCAGAGCGATCTGCTGCGCGCCCAGTACGATCTGCTTACCCGTGTCAGTGCCGACATGGAGCGCCTGCACGTGAGCGGCGGCGCGTTGGGGCCAGCCATGATCGCCGAAGCTGACCGGGTGATCGCAGCGCTCACGGCCCGCAGCGATGCTCGCTTCGACGAGGTGATCGCGGCGCTGACCGCCTTGCGTGATACGCAGCGCCAGGCGCTGGTGGATTTTGGCAGCGGCAACCAGTTCCGTGATGTGACGATGGGCGATGTCGCTGGGCGTGATGTCAACAAAAATGCAGGCGATGTCATTTACGGCGACAAGGTTTTCCAGCAAGCCTTCACCCCCCGCCCTGTTGCGGCGACCGCCGAAGAACTCGCTGCGGCCCAGGCCACGCTCGCGGCCCTGCCGACCGCGACGATCCCCCCGCCGCAGGACGTGCTGCCCCCTGGCGCGTGGCTGGGCGGGCTGAGACGCAATCACCAGTTCGTCGGACGTGAAGCCGACCTCCTGGCGCTCGCCACGCTGCTCAAAGGGGGCCAGAGTGTCGCGGTGAACCAGGGGCAAGCCGCCGTTGCCAGTGGTCTGGGTGGCATTGGCAAGACTCAGTTGGCCGTTGAGTTCGCCGCTCGCTACGGTCAGCACTTCGCCGGCGTCTTCTGGCTCTCCTTTGCCCAGCCTGACACCATTCCGACCGAGTTCGCCCGCCTGGGGGGGGCCGCCCATCTCCAACTCTTCACCGACGCGGCGGGCCTCAAACTCAACGAGCAGGTCAATCTGGTACGTTCGCGCCTGGCCTGCGGCCTACCCTACCTGCTGATCTTCGACAACTGCGAAGACCCACAGTTGGTACGTGCGCACCATCCTGGCGGCGCGACCCGAGTACTGATCACCAGCCGCAACCCCGCCTGGCCCGGTGACCTGGGCGTGCAGCGCCATGCGCTCGGCGTGCTCAGCCGGGCCGAAAGCTGCGAATTACTGCGCCAACACCGGCCTGATCTGCGCGACCAGGAGGCTGACGAGCTCGCCCAGGAACTCGGGGATTTGCCGCTGGCCCTGCACCTCGCCGGGCGCTTCCTGGCGAGCCTGGGCAGGCGCTGGAGCGGTGAGCGCTACCTGCAAGAACTGCGCAGCCCACGGCTCTTCGACCGCCTACCGCTGCGCGAACAGGATGGCACGCTGCCGACCGGCCACAACCGCGACGTGGCCCGCAGCTTCGCCCTGAGCTACGAACGGCTTGATCCCGCTGCGACCGAGGACGCGCTGGCCTTGAAACTGCTCGCTCGTGCGGCGCATCTCGTGCCGGGGGAGGTCGTTCCGACCGCGTTGCTGCTGGCGACACTGGCGCAAGCTGATGACGACACCGACGCGGAGTTGGTGGCCGAAGCCGCCCTTGATCGCCTCGTCGCCTTGGGCCTCATCGAGCGCGACGGCGCTGAGAGCCTACGCATGCATCGGCTCGTCGGGGCCTACGTGCGCCAGGTGAGCGCTGATCCCGACGCCCAGGCCGCCGTGGAGCGGGTGGTGATTCGTGTGTCCGGGAACATGGTGGACGCTCCAACCCTTGCGCCAATCACCGCCTTCCTGCCCATCCTGCGCGGGTTCACCGATGCGGCCATGGGGCGCGAGGATGCACGAGCGGCAGATCTCTGCCTCTGGCTGGGACGGCACCTGGATCGCTTGGGCAGCTATGCCCTAGCCCAGCCCTACGCCGAACGCGCCCTGGATATCCGTGAGCGCGTGCTCGGCCCCGAGCATCCCAATACCGCCTTAAGCCTCAACAATCTCGCGGGCCTGCTGGACGCCCAAGGGAACTACGACGCGGCCCGCCCGCTCTATGAACGCGCCCTGGCCCTCAGCGAGCGCGTGCTCGGCCCCGAGCATCCGCAGACCGCTGGAAGCCTCAACAATCTCGCGGGCCTGCACTATGCCCAAGGGAACTACGACGCGGCCCGTCCGCTCTATGAACGCGCCCTGGCCCTCAGCGAGCGCGTGCTCGGCCCCGAGCATCCGCAGACCGCCACCAGCCTCAACAATCTCGCGGGCCTGCACCAAGCCCAAGGGAACTACGACGCGGCCCGCCCGCTCTATGAACGCGCCTTGGCCCTCCGCGAGCGCGTGCTCGGCCCCGAGCATCCGCAGACCGCTGGAAGCCTCAACAATCTCGCGCTCCTGCACTATGCCCAAGGGAACTACCGGAATGTGTCAAGCACCTTTGGACACGAGTCTTGGTCAAATGCGGTGCATACGTGCCACCAGCGTCACGCCATCCG
>NZ_RYFF01000130.1 GCF_004138165.1 Candidatus Chloroploca sp. Khr17 | reverse complement strand
CTTGGCGGCTGACGCTGAGCCCGGCAAAGCATACCGTCTACCTACCGGTGGCGATCCGGGCAGCAACGACACGGTAAAAGGGTTGCAGCATCGAATTCGGGAGTTCTGACGTATAGGTTTACAGCATCGAATTCGGGAGTGCCGACTGAGGTCGGTACTCCCGAAAGCCGACTGATTGGTTTAACAGGAAATGATCCGCTATGAACCCGATGCCGTGGGGCTAAAGCCCTCGGCGAGGGGATGCGAAGCCCGCCTGCGTGGGCTGGAGCGGATTCGTTTGATGAACGACCTTGTCCGGTGGTTTGCGATCCCCTGGGGACAGAGTCCGTCCAGCTCGCGTTGGAAACCGTCCCGTGGGCTGGTTGAACATAGAGAGAAGCGAACGACAGCGGAGCGCCCGAGGCCAAATGGTGCAGATCCCGGTGGTGCCACGGGCGGCGGCAGTGAAAAAATGATCGATACGATGACTTCGCAAGCAAACAATCTGCATACCACACGCGAGCACGACGTGATGATACTGGTGGCATGTGGTGCCAGTGACCGGCAGATCGGCTTACAGCTCTTCATCAGCCCCTGGACGGTGCGTCACTATGTGCGTCACGCCTGCGTGAAGGCGAGCGACCGCCAGACCTGTCTCAGAGCGTGAGTTTGGTGGCATTGACTTATAAGGCTGAAGCTTCATGCCTTTCTGTAATGTGAAAGAAGAAAATCCCATGAATCGCATCACTACTCACTTCAATGTGTTCTCTTTATCCATCCTGATCGCAGTTATCATAAGTATGAATTTCGTACATCCCCGGATCACCGAGGCTCAAGCAGTCGACATCGGATGGCCGTTTCCCTGTGGCGAAACATGGTATATCTTACAAGGATACTATTCAAATGGAAAAAGCCACTACAGGGCACCTTCGTTTGATCTCCTCAAAAATTACAAATTTAATGATGCTGATACTGGTCTTGCAACGATTGTTGCCCCTATGTCAGGAACCATAGGTAGGATTTATACATGGTATATTGATGGTTATACTAATTGGGGAGTTGAGATTGTTAATGGGAGGTATAAATTTCAATTAAATCACTTGGAGAGGCCAACTACTATTTCAGTTGGTCAATCAGTTTCCAAAGGTGATTTTATTGGCAATGTATTTAATCAACGTTTAGGGGGGTATCGACACCTTGACATCGCCTTACTATTAGATGGCGTTGCGGTACCATTCAATGTTTCAGGAACAGTTTGGCAATTTCCCCAAGAAGGACCACGCCCAAGTGATTGGGGCACCTGGGCTGAAACGAAACTTGAGTCGAGTTGTGCAGCAGCCAGTACCACCCCCTTCTCCCTACTCTCCCTCCATCCTAATCACCTCGAGATCTTCCGTCGCGATACGAGCGGCGCAGCGAATCACCGCTGGTGGAACGGTGTTTCAGGCTGGTATGGAGCCTGGGAAGAGCTCGGTATCAATATTACCGGGTCACCATCCATAGTTTCGTGGGGGCCTGACCGCCAGGATGTCTTCGTTCACGGGACTGATGGGGCTATCCATTGGCAGAGCTGGACACGCAGCGGAGGCCGCAGTTCGTGGAAATACATGAATGGGACCACCCATAATGACATTGCTGTATTCTCGCTTGAGCCCAATAATTTAGAGATGGTCATCCGCGGAACCGATGGCGTCATGTACCACAACTGGTCTGACGATGCGGGGGCGACGTGGAGCGGCTGGCAAAGCTTGGGCATCAATATCCTTGGGACACCAACGGTGATTACGACGGGGCCTGACCGCCAGGATCTCTTTGTACGTGGCACAGATAATGTCATCTACCATCAGACATGGACGCGAACTGGAGGCCGAACGAATTGGCGCTCCCTGAACGGGACAACCAACGACGATATTGCCGTGATCTCACATGAGCCCGGCCATCTAGAGGCATTTGTTCGTGGGGTAGATGGCAATCTCTACCACAGTTGGTCAATCGACGCTGGTGTCACATGGAGTAGTTGGTATAACATGGGACACAAGCTTCTTGGAAAACCAGCCGTCGTCTCGTGGGGGCCTGGCCGCTCGGATGTATTTGTGCGCGGTGAAGATGATGTCATGTACCACCTGGCATACAACAGCAGTGTCGGCTGGGATACGTGGAAATCGCTCGGTGGACAGACAAAGTTTGCACCCCAGGCACACACCTGGGGCGAGGGTCGGTTAGATGTCTTCCACCTTGGCCTTGATGGCAATTTCTACCAGATGTGGTGGGAGGGAGCATACCAGAGCGGGTGGCAGCAAGTGGGTTCCTCTGCTAGTGCGACATCGACTGTCAGTGTGACGCCCAGCAGCGCACCACGCGGCACAATGTTTCACCAGCCAGGGACAGGGTTCACGCCTAATGCGCAGGTTCGGCTCCATTTCACGTATCCCGATGGTAGTCTGCATAGCCATACTGTCACCACCAGCACCAACGGTAGTTACACCAACGACTACACCATGCCGAGCGATGCGCTGATTGGGCAGTATTACTATCACGCGCTAGATCTCACAAGTAATACCTGGAGTAATACGGTTTCCTTTATCGTTGAAGCAGATCCCCTGACTTACCGCGTCAGTGGCACGGTGACCGACGCCAACGGCAACGGGCTTGGTGGCGTGACCATCAGCGACGGTACGCGCCTTGCGCATACCACGAGCAGTGGCGATTACACCATCAGCGGCGTGCCCGCCGGCAGCTATACGCTCACGCCGAGCAAGGACGGTTTCAGCTTTAGCCCGACCAGTCTGAGTGTGACCGTCAATGGCGATCTGACCGGCCAGAACTTCACCGCGACCCCGCTCACCTTCACCATCAGCGGGCGCGTCACCGACGCCAATGGCAACGGGCTTGGTGGCGTGACCATCAGCGACGGTACGCGCATAGCGAATACCACGAGCAGTGGCGATTACACCATCAGCGATGTGCCCGCCGGCAGCTACACGCTTACCCCGAGCAAGGACGGTTTCAGCTTTAGCCCGACCAGTCTGAGTGTGACCGTCAATGGCGATCTGACCGGCCAGAACTTCACTGGCACGCTCAT
>NZ_RYFF01000129.1 GCF_004138165.1 Candidatus Chloroploca sp. Khr17 | reverse complement strand
CCAGCTCTGTCGGGGGCAGTTGCTCGGCTGGCCCCCAGAGGGGCTGGCAGAAGTAGTCCCCAAGTCGTAACGGTCGCGCCGCCACGCAACCTATGCCAAACAGCTTGTGTTATACTACGAGTGGTAACGTGCAATATGACAGGGGCTCGTCAAAAACAATGTTACCTTTCGAATTTGTCGTAGATGGTCCCCCTGTTTCATATCAAACACGTGGTCCTCAGCGAAAGGAGCGTTTAGAGGCCTGGAAAACCAAAGTCCGAAGCGCAGCACGTGAGAAATGGCCAATCAAGGTAGAGCCACTACGAACAGGTTTAAAGTTAATCGTCACATATTATCACGACGGGATAGCAGTACGAATTGACAACGACAATATGATAAAGCCAATACAAGATGCGCTTAATGGCTTTGTATATGAAGACGACAGACAAATCACAGACACACAAGTAAGGAAAACTGACATTAACGGGAGTTTTCGTGTACGAGGAATGTCGCCTGTCCTTGCCGAAGGATTTTGCCGAGGTAATGAATTTATCCACGTTCGAATTGAAGTGGCCCCAAGACATGAGGAACTACCATGACCCAAACCGCAGTAGATATCGAGCGCAAACGACGTGTTGAGATTGCACGCGAGTATCGAAAACTTGGGTATGAAGTTATTCTTGAGCCTAATCGCTCACAACTCCCCGAGTTTCTCGCTTCTTTTCAACCAGATATGCTGGCTCGAAACAACATAGAAACGGTCGTAGTAGAAGTTAAATCAAGAGACACCCTTTCACAATCCGCACATATGGAAGCGCTTGCCGCTGTTATTCAACGGCACGAGGGGTGGCGCTTTGAATTAGTCGTGACAAATCATCGAGAGAAGGGCACTCGCATACGAATAAAAGACATCGACGATTTACTTACAACACAAGATATTGTATACCGCCTCAATGAGGCACGTACACTGTCTGATAAAGAGTACGGTGAAGCAGCATTTTTGCTTGCCTGGTCTGCAACAGAGGCAACGTTACGCCGTGCCGCATCACAGCATCGCATATCAGCAGAGGATTCCTCCATTTCAATCCTCAAAAACCTTTTCGCACAGGGACTAATTAACGAAGATCAGTACAAAAAATTATCTCGCAGTATTTCTGTCAGAAATTCTCTGGCGCATGGACTACGAGAAACGAAAACAAGTGCATCAGAGCTCAAGACTTTGCTCGTTACGACCGAACAACTATTATCCGGGCAGTAAGACAGCCCAACCCCGCTGTGTCCCTGACGCCACTGGCGCGCTCCTAACCTGGGCTCGTTCTACCCGACAAACTGCGGTCGCCTTCACCACCGGGTGGGCAAACACAGTCCTATCGGTTTCCTGGCTCCCCGAAGCATCATTCCGCTCAACTCGAACACACTCAAGCCAGATGTGCGCGTGGGCGTCGCGATCTGGAGGTGCTGGCCGAGCGATCGGGCAGCGCGGGACAAGGCGCGTCGCCACCCCGTTGCGCTCTCTGGGTCACTCTCCTTTGCGCCTTTGCGCCTTTGCGTCAAACAAACCGCCTTATTTGCACGGCGCTCACTCCTCATCGTCGGTATGCGTCTCCACGGCGGCAGCCGCTGCATCACCCTGCTTTGCCGCCCGCGCGAGATTTAGCGCCAACAGCTGCGTCAGGATCGCCTCGTCGCTCAGATCATGCGGCCAGCCATAGGCATCACAGACAGCCTGGTCGAGTTCCTTGTGCGCCTGGTCAAGCCAGGGCGGGCGCTGGTTGTAGAGCTTGGTGAGCGTGCGCTGCTTGAGCTCGGCTTCGCTCAAGCCAGGCTCGTTCAGCCAGGTATCGCGCTGCGCAACGAGCCGCTGCGCAGCCTCGCTGATCGCGGTAACGCGGGGATCATCGAGCGGCTCTTGGCCTGGAGGCCAGGGGAAGGGGAAGGTTTCGAAGCAACTCTGGGCATTGTAGGTGGGGTCGTTACCTACGCCGTGACGAGAAGATGTAGACAAAGCCCACAGTTCATGCACATAAGAATGAAGGATACCAAGAAAATATTCATCACTTCGCATTATTACAACCGTCCTTGTATCAGGTATCGTAGTGGTTTCAAGGAATACGAAGATACGATGCCGTGCTACTCGTGGGGTGATAATAAATCTATGAAGCCTTTCTGCTGCCCGCCACATCGCTGGTCGTGGTTTTTCAAAAAGCCAGTAGCATTCACGAAGTCGCTTCTGCCTTGATTTCAGACGTTCAGGTTTTACATGTTGTTCAACGTACCGAAACGGCTCCTCATATAGTTTTGCTTCATCAAATGACATGTTCTCTCCAAAAAATATAATCCACATACCTTTTGGTCTATTGGTAATATCAGAGCCATTTACCCAACGACGCACTACATCCTCATTTGAACGTCCATATGAATTATTCGTTGTTGATAACATAGCTGTTGCCTGATCAGAATCAAGCTCAAAAGATCCTGTTTTTTGCGTACCGATAAAGGCTAGACTCATATTTTCTCTTAGCCTACTAGCCGTCGTTAAATCCAAGGATGTAGTCAAATCAGAATTGATTACGACGACAGGCTTATCATCTAATATGTAATCCGTCTCGATACCAGCATCAAAACCTACCATTGATACTCTTACTTGAGCCCCTTCTAGAACCCACGGTCGGTCACGCCAAGCCATGAAGATATTGCCACTCTGTTTGATACGTTCCAAAACTTTCCTGTTTGCCCCCGCCCTTACAGACTGTGTTGCTAGAAGTCCTACTCGTTTTACCTTACCTCGTTCAATAAACTCCCGCGCACGCTCAAACCAGTAGGTAACGAGATCTGCACCACCTGGAACACGGCCTTCAAAGAGCTTGCGCAGGTCTTCAACATACTTATCGCCCAGCTCAGCCCGCATTTTCTTGTCGCCCAAAAACGGCGGATTGCCAATAATCACGTCAGCCTCGGGCCATGCTGGTTCTACTGGCTTGCCGGTCTCGTCAAAAGCGAGGATCGCGTCCATACGCTTGATCGTGTCAAGTGGCTGAAGGATCGGCTCTTTCAACTCGGCAAAGCCGTTGTCCTTGTGCCACTGGATATACCCGATCCAGACGGTCACCTGCGC
>NZ_RYFF01000128.1 GCF_004138165.1 Candidatus Chloroploca sp. Khr17 | reverse complement strand
ACCACCCGCTGGAGATAGGTGGCAAGCAGCGTGGCATGGGCCTCTGTGCGCTGACCATCGAGAAAGAGATGCCCGTGAATATCGCCCGCCACCGCCACCTGCGGACTGCCAGTCACGGTCTGCACATGGACACGCGGCACCTCGGCTGGCGACGGCAGCGGCACCTCGGTTGCGCACGCGGCCAACACCTCGGCCACCGCCGACGCCCCAACGCGGGCGCGCAGTTGATCGAGCTTGGCCGTCAACTCGGCATCATCAAGCAAGCCCTGCGCATGGAGCCCCAGCAATTGCGTAATCGTCGTCGCAAGGGGATTGTTCATAGGTCCCACCGATCGCCAGATGAAATGCTTCATTGGCCCCGATCAGCGAAGTGGCACATAGAGCACTTGATGCTCCCACTCGTTCGGCAGACTTCCCTGAATCAGGAGGATAAGATCCTCAATGACGACGCCGATCGGTGCAGTCTGACTCACCTCAATCACCCCAGGCATGGGCAAAGCAGATCGTACCCGCACATAGGCATCAGCAATCAAGGTTTCGGCATCATGCGTAAGAATCAGCCGACCTTCGCCAGCGGCCCAGGCCAGGACGGTTGGATCATCAGCGCCACGTAGACCAACATCTTGCACGCGAACAAGATCAAGCTGCGGCATATGCCGTAAGAGACCGCGCACAATCGCACGGTGAAAATTCTCATCAGCGAGGAGTTTCATGCGCTGCCTGACGTGCCAAAAGACGGGCGCGGAGCCCATGGAGCTGTTGCTGGGCTTCAACACGAGCCTGCACCTCAGCACGACGCTGCCCACGTTCCTCAAGGTACTGTTCAACTGCGGTCTGGTGCTGCAAATAATAGGCGATGACCGCATATGCATCCGCCACACTCACCGTAGGAAAATTTTGGGCCATCTCTTCGGGGGTGTCACCCTGGAGAAACGCGGTAATGAGGGTCTCAATCGGCACGCGTGTCCCCCGCACCAACACAACTCCATGCGGCGTCAGGGTCATCGGCAAGACAGGTGGTTCAAGGGTAAGCGTCATCAACAGAATCCTTTCCAGCGCATTGGCTAGCCGCAAATACCATGCAAACAAGGTTGACCCGTATTGACGCAAAGGCGCAAAGACGCAAAGGTTTGATGCATCACGCTGCCCAGCTACGCGCCGTTGCGTCAAACCGACCGTCTGATGTGTATGGGAGTGCTCCGAACATCCACCTTGCCTCTCTTATATTGTAGTACGAGGGTTCAATGCCTGCAAGATGCTGCTTGCTGGTACGCAGGGCGATGGCACCATACGAAACCGGAGTAGGGGCACCCGCCAGGGGTGCCCCTACAATCAGGGCACCCGCCAGGGGTGCCCCTACAGGCCGGCCGGGCTGTTGTGGTGGTGTGCGCGGCTCCGGCGCAACCCGGCGGGGGCCGGGCCGGGTGGACGGGCACCCCTTGCGGGTGCCCTGGCGGGTGCATACACGAAAGATGCGATTGCCCTGTGCTGGTACGTGTTCACATGCGGGGTAACAGGCCAGCATGGGCGCGCGGGCGTCCTGCCCTCGGAGGGCATGCTGAGGGCGGGACGCCCGCGCTTCCAGGACCGATGAGAAAAGACACCATGCCCAGCCCACAAAGGTGGGCTTCGCACCCACGAGCCGAGGCGTTATGGTCTTCCAGAGATGAATCCGGTCTAGCCCACGGAGGTGGGCTTCGCTTCACCTAGCCGAGGGCTTCAGCCCCACGGCATCCGGTTCATAGCGGATCATTTACGGTAAAACCATTACGCCGACGGAAGGCGTGCCTCCCCGAGGTACGGCTTCCGCGCCGTTGCGCCACAGGCGCAAGCAAGGGGGTGCGCCCCCTTGCATCCCCCCGGCACCGCGCCGCGCCCTCCGCTAGCCGTACCTGTGCTACCTGCACGGCGGTACTTACGTCACGCGACAGAACACAGAACACTTTACACATGTGGGTGCCGGGCAAGCCGAAAACCCACATTCCGATTATGGGTGACGGGCGTATTATGATGGCGGAAGGCCGCGCGCAGGAAGGACGAAACATCGCCCCACGAGCCGCCACGAAGTGTAAAGCGTTTTTCGGCGGCATCAGCCCCCTCCTCCTGTCCGTCGTCGAGGGCGGGATCGTAGTGATACGGGCGATACACGCTCCGCGTCCATTCCCACACATTACCCGCCAGATCCAGCACCCCGTCCGGCGTCGCCCCGGCCGGGAAACAGCCTACCGCAGTCGTGCCATCATAGATCCCATCAAAGTTCGCCCGTTCACCCTCAGGCTCAGCCGTACCCCACGGATAGTTCCGTCGCTTTGGCCCCCGCGCCGCATACTCCCACTCTGCCTCACTCGGCAGCCGATAGACGAAGCCATCATCCAGGTATGCGGTCAGCCAGCGGCCAAAGGCCATGGCTTCATACCAATTCACGCCCACCACCGGGTAGTTCCCTCGCCCGTGCCCGAACGCTTCATCATCCCACAACTCTGGCTGATCTTTGCGCTGCCGCTGCTGCCACGGATCCAACCCCTCGGTGGCGGCATCATCGCGGGCCAGCCACGCCCGCCCAGCCGCATCCCACCAGGGGGCCGCTGGATCATACCCGCCCTCGGCGATAAACACCGCATACTGCGCATTCGTCACCGGGTAGCGCCCGATGGCAAAGGGGGCGAGCGTCACGGGGTGATCGTTGATCTCATTGTCAGGCCAACGCCGAGCCTCCTTTGCCGTTGATTTGTCTCCCTGTTGCAGCCAGTACTGCTCCCAGGCTCGCCCGGCTGCCTCAGCCTGTTCCGGGGTGCTGCCCAGCACCAGGGTGCCCCTAGGCAGTTCCACCATCGCGGGGGGCAGCGTGCAGACACCGGGGCGGGGGGCGCCCAGGCGGGCCAGAATCCGCCCGCATTGCACGCGGGCCCGCGCTGGAACCGCTGTGGCGGGTTGACGTTCCAGGATGTGGTGTGCATCAGCCTGGATCGTGGCAGGCAGAGAACCCTGACCTTTGAAGCGCTGTGACGGCTCCCACGGCGAAAGGAGACTGCTGAAAAAGTCCGGCCCACAACAGGGGAATCGATGGGAACCCACATCCAATCAATGAGTCTCGTCTGCAC
>NZ_RYFF01000038.1 GCF_004138165.1 Candidatus Chloroploca sp. Khr17 | reverse complement strand
CGGATGGCGTGACGCTGGTGGCACGTATGCACCGCATTTGACCAAGACTCGTGTCCAAAGGTGCTTGACACATTCCGCTGCTGGCCGAGCGACCTGCGCAGGTGGCCGAGCTGCTGGCGGCGATCAAGGCGCGCAACCAGTCCCTCGTCGCTGAGATCCGCCGGCTGGTCTACGAGCTGCGCCCACCGGCCCTCGACGAGCTCGGTCTGCTTGGGGCTCTGCGCGCTGCGGCCAGCAACCCCGGGGCCGCGCCGGCGATTCGGATCAGCGCCACGCCCGAGCCGCTGCCGGCGTTACCCGCCGCCGTGGAGGTCGCCGCCTACCGCATCGCCCTGGAGGCGCTTACCAACGCCGTGCGCCACGCCCGGGCACGCCGGTGCGAGCTACGGCTGGAGCTGGCGGTTGATGGCATACCGGGGCTGCGGATCACGGTCGCGGACGACGGACGGGGGATCGATCCCGATGCCATAGCAGGCGTCGGGCTGCGCTCGATGCGCGAACGGGCCGAAGAGCTGGGCGGCAGCCTGATGGTGACCCCCGCCGCCGAGGGCGGCACACTGGTGCGGGCCTGGCTGCCGATCGCAGCCCCAACCGAGGAGGAGCGCCGATGATCCGCGTGCTGATCGCCGATGACCACACCCTCTTCCGCGAGGGCGTAAGTGCCATGCTCCAGGCCACTTCCGACACCGAGTTGGTGGGCGAGGCGGGGACAGGGGCCGACGCTCTCGCGCAGGCTCTGGCGCTGCGGCCCGACATCGTGCTGATGGACATTATGATGCCTGAGCTGAATGGCATCCTTGCCACCGAGCGGCTCGTGGCCGCGCAGCCCGGCGTCGGCGTGATCATGCTGACGATGCTTGAGGACGACGACTCGCTGTTCGCCGCGATGTGCGCCGGGGCGCGGGGCTATATCCTTAAGGGCGCCGACAAGGCCGAGATGTTACAGACCATCCGGGCGGTGGCGAATGGCGAGGCTCGCTTCGGCCCGGCCATCGCCGGCCGGCTGATGGGGCTGTTCCGCCAGCAGCGCGCCGCCCGCGAGCGCCCCTTCCCCAACCTCTCCGAGCGCGAGTTCGAGGTCCTGGAGCTGGTCGCCCGCGGCCTGAGCAACGGGCAGATCGCCGACCGGCTGCTGATCAGCGGCAAGACGGTCAGCAACCACATCTCGAACATCTTCCTCAAGCTCCACGTCAGCGACCGCGCCCAGGCGATCGTGCGCGCCCACCAGGCCGGGCTTACATAGAGCACGGGCTCGCCGGCGCGCTGCGGAGCCTGTCCCGGCTAGTCGAGCCGCAGCCGCTATCTGTGGAGCTGCCCAAGCCGCTGTCGGCGCTCCCCGCCGCAGTCGAGGTGGCACTCTCCCGCATCGCCGGCGAGTCCTTGCACAACGTGGCCCGCCACGCCCGTGCGAGCGCCTGCGCGCTCGCGCTAGAGGTCGGCGCGACGGTCGTGGAGCTGCGCGTGAGCGATGATGGAACAGGCCTGCCGGCCGAACACCGCGACGGCGTGGGGCTCGCCGCGATGCGCGGCAAGCCCGCCTCGCGCAGCAGGCAGGCGCCCCTCCGGCTCAGATGGTAGCAGCGCCCGTCAGGGATGGCGATGGGCTGGAGGTATTGCTCGGCCAACCAGCGTGCGAGCCGTTTGGTGCGGGCCTGCTGGCTGACGGCCTCGGGCCAGACGAGGGCGCAGAGGTCGTTTTCGCTGAGCAGGATGCTGTCGTTGAGCCGCTGGAGCATCAGCCGGGTGCGTTCGCCGAGCTTTTCCCATGCGGAACGGTGTCCCGTTGAAAACGAGCGACGTCTTGTCGTCATCGCAGTACCCCTTGTTATGCAACGCGCTGGAAGAGGTATGCACTGGCGGAATACGTATAGTCAATACCGCGCTGCGTGCGCTCAAGATCGTCTCGCGTGACGGGACTCCCGCGACGTGGCATGAAATAGCGTTCGAGGTGACTCGTCTCCAAGCGATAGGTGTCATCTTGCTCAGTGAAGACACCGCGCAGGGCGTAGGACGGATCAAGGGCCGCCATACTCGCATCACCGTGACTGTCATTCGCCACCAGCAGACCACCGATGCGCAGATAGCGCCGACAGTGCTGTGACACGAACCCGGCAAACTGCGAAATCAGCACATCCACCCCTTGATCAGGCTCTGGGAGCGGATCCATGTACGAGACTGCGTGGAAGCGCACCGTTGGATCGTGCGCGTACTCCTTACGGATGCGGAGAAAGGCGATGAGATCGGGATCCGCGAAAAAGCGCCGGGCTTGCTTATCCGTATCCACGTACACCGTGGTTGGAAAGAAAAACGAGGGGACAATGTGCACAAAGCTTCCCGGGTAGAGCGCCGTGGCACTCGCGGTGTGTGCAGCGAGCACGCGGAAGAGGCTGCTGCGATCGTGTCGTGGATCGCCATAGTATTTCTGATAGACGGCGAGCGATTTGGCATTCATTGGCTTCCTTTCGCTTCAGGACAGCAGAAATAGGCAGGACTTCGATCTGATGCGTAGCATAGTATACGGTCATCCACAGAACATCCGGACCGTACCGTGCTGTCCATCCACGGTCAGCCGTTTGCCGTCCTGGAATGATGCGTTGCTCTCGGTGGGCCGGGCACGGCGGGCGGGGTGACGGTGTATAATGGACCCAAGAATTTAGACACTCATTCGGCCAAGCTTCCGTACATGATGCATATGAAAAAGACTTACACTGCTGCGTTCAAGGCACAGCTTGTGCTGGAGCTCTTGAAAGAAACCAAATCGATCAACCAGCTGGCTGCCGAGCACGGAGTCGCCCCGACGGTGCTGCGCGAATGGAAACAAGCCGCCCTCACAGGTATGCCGGATCTGTTTGAACGTCGGGATTCGGTGACCGAACTCCGGGCCACCCATGCCCGTGAGTTGGAGCAACTCTACGCAGAGATTGGCCGCTTGACAACGCATGTCAATTTTTTGAAAAAAAAGCTGCCGGATTGACCCGTGCTGAACGTATTGCCCTGGTCGAGCACGCTGATGAGGCGCTCCCGCTGGGTACCCAGGCCGCTCTCCTGGGCCTCAGTCGCCGAAGTCTGTACTACCAGCCGGTGCCGCCATCGCCGGAGGAGGTGGCCGTCAAGCACCGCCTTGATGCGTTGTATACCGCCCATCCGTTCTATGGTTCGCGGAAGATGACCGTCATCCTGAACGAGGAAGGGGTGTTGATCAACCGGAAACGGGTGCAACGATAGATGCGCGAGATGGGGCTTGCGGGTATCACCCCTGGCCCCAATCTGAGCAAGCGGGCCGCCCAGCATCGCATCTACCCGTACCTGCTCCGTGGAGTAACCGCCACCGTCCCAAACGCGATCTGGGGCTCTGATATCACGTATATCCGTCTGCGGAGCGGCTGGCTCTCCCTGGTTGCGATCCTCGACTGGTACTCGCGCTACGTGATCAGTTGGGCCTTCGATGAGACCCTGGAACTGCCCTTCGTGCTCGATGCCGTGGATCGTGCGTTGACGGTGGCAGCGCCCACGATCTGGAACAGCGACCAGGGGAGCCATTTCACCAGTCCGCAGCTCACGAGCAAGCTGGAGGCCGCAGGAGCCAGGATGAGCATGGATGGACGCGGACGCGCCCACGACAACATCTTTACCGAACGACTCTGGCGATCGGTGAAATATGAGGAGGTGTATCTCCACGAGGATGGAAGTCCACGTGAGGCACGTATGAGGATCGCACAATACATGCACGTTTATTATCACGAACGCCCGCATCAATCGCTGGACTATCGTCGTCCTGTTGAAGTGTATCGGGGAGAATGAGCCCACCGAGGGTATGATCGGCGATTTTTTCGGCTGGGGGTTGGTCGGGGCCAGGTCGCCCCGGCCAGGGCGATCTGGCCCCGACCAACCCCCAGCCATTGGCCCTGGCACGCTGTCTAGACTCTGGTGTCAAGGCTTTCAGCAGATGAAGGAAGGCATCTGCACGGAAAACTGGCCCAAAACGTGTGCTTGACATTGGGTCCACCTTAGGGGATGCGAGCTGAGCTTGCGCTTTCCGACCGTGAAGCTCCTTGACTTTGACCCTTTGGCACTGGAGGCGACACCCCATCCGTTTGCGGTCTTGACGCTGATGGACCGGGATGCCCAAGAGACCCGTGGGCAACCGGCAGAACGACTCCAGCGCAAGGTGGCTCGCTATCGTGCGCTTGTGCGGCAAGGGTATGCGGCGCAAGATAGACGCATCCTTCTTCATCTTATGGATCATGTGCTGCGGCTCGACGCGGAGCTCGCAGCCCGCGCATTCGATCAGATGCGTCAGGTAGAAAGCGAAGCGTTCTTCGACTTCACAAGCATCGACGACCTGACCGCCTGGCTTCGGGCAGCAGGCTCCTGCCCCAGCGGAGTGACGAGGTCGCGCATCAAGCCATCGGGTTGCAGCCATATGATCGCCTGAGCACACGGTGAGACTTTTGACTGAGCCGACAATCGGCGGTGAGTGGTATGATCACCCCAGGAGGTTTCCCTATGCATGACAATGACCCGCCGCTCGCTCGCGCTACCTATGACCAGCTCGCCGACGCGTTCGCCCGCCACGCTGAGGATGGCCCGTACAATGCCCACTACGACCGCCCCGCGCTGCTCGGCCTGCTGCCGCCGGTCGCCGGATTGCACGTGCTCGACGCCGGCTGTGGGCCAGGTCTCTATGCCGCATGGCTCGTCGCCCAGGGCGCGACGGTCGTTGGCCTCGATGTCAGCCCCCGAATGGTGGCGCTCGCCCAGACCCGACTGGGCGGACGTGCGACGATCCTGGAGGCGGACCTGGCGCAGCCCCTCACGATGCTTGCCGACGCGTCATTCGACCTGGTGATCAGCGCCCTGGCGCTCGACTACGTACCCGACTGGGCGCACCTCTTCCATGAACTGACACGCGTGCTGCGGCCGGGCGGGATCCTGGCCTTCTCGGTCGTCCACCCCGCCGACGACTTCTACCGGCTGCACCCCGAAGGCTGCTACTTCAACATCGAGCCGGTCACGGTGACCTTCACTTTCCCCGAGGATGGGGTGAAGGTCGCGGTGCCCCACTACCGCCGACCGCTTCAGGCCATGCTCACGCCGCTTCTGGCCGCCGGCTTTGTCCTTGACCAGTTGCTCGAACCCCGACCGACGGAAGCCTTCGCCGCCCGTGACCCGGCGAAATACGCCGTCCTGCTGCGTCGCCCCGCGTTCATCTGCGTCCGCGCCCGCCGAGGATAATGCACGCAAAGGGGAAGGGGGCGTCTTTACGGGATCGGTTTGTTCCCGAGATAGAGCAGATGATCGGCGGCCCCGATGAGAGCCGGATCGCGCCCTAGGCGCTCGTTGAGCTCTACCCAGGCGTCCCAGGCCGCACCAGTCACGGCATTGACGTGCTCCTCGTGCCCGGCGACAATCCCCTCGACCCCGATGAGTGCCTGCGTCGTGAGTCCAGCCGCCTCCATCAGGGGCACCACCTCCGTCGGGTGGGCAACGTAAGCCTGCGGGAACAGCTCGCCCCGGTCGTGAACACCGGTCCGGAGCACGTGCTCGGTGTACGCGGGGTCCTGGATGATCCAGAGCGGATCTTTCGCGGCAGCGTCACGGAAGGGCGCAAAGCGCGACACAAAGGTCGCCGCCAGGAGCCCGCCAGGGCGAAGCCGGGTACACGCTTCTGCCACGGCCTGCGCCCGCTCGGCGTGGGTCAGCAAGTGATACAGCGGCCCGAACAGCAGGACGGCATCATAGTGGCCGGAGATCGTCGCTGGGAGGGCCAGCGCATCGGCCTGGATGACCGCCTCCAGCATCACTGCCGAGCGCTCGGCATAGTCACGCGCCTGAGCGAGCTGGGTGGCCGACAGATCCACCAGCGTCACCTGGTACCCCTGGGCTGCCAGCGCGACACTGTACCGACCCGGCCCACCGCCGAGATCAAGCACCCGCGCCGGCGTCGGCGGGAGCGCCGCGTTCAGGACACGCATCGTGACCGCAAACTCCGTGCGGTGCCGCTCCAGCCGCAGCCACTCACGCTCGCCATACGCATCATAGAACGACGCTACGCGTGACATCGCTCTCCTCCTGGAAATGCTCCCAACCCGTTTTCGCTGTCTATCCACCGCCGTCCCTGGCGGTCAGCCGGAGTTTGGCTGTCAACTTGGCTGTCAACGGCAAAAAAGGAGCCTAGTGCCGAATTGACACTAGGCTTCCTAGAATGGTGAGCCGGGTGGGGATCCATCATACCTTGGCCACGTTGACCGGTGGTTCCCGTGGGGCTGCCGCCACCTTGACCTGAATCGCCACCATCGATCTGGTTGTTGCTGTCTCTACTATACCGTTTCTGCGCCGCTACGACAAGGGGAAAAGCGAGCGAAGTGGGGGTTATTGCGACAACTTCGTGCCGTTGAACCCAGATCGTGCTGAATACCACCACGATCCAGCCGCGGAGCTCGGCATACGCACGACACGCACGCAGTTGCGCCTCAAGACTGTAGCCCTCGACTTGTTCCTCACTACTCACGCGGATGTAGATCGCGACCGATAACGGGACATGGTTCATGCGGCCCTCTGGCGTTCTGACTCATCGACGGTGGTGCCTTCACGAGCGATTCGGGCCAAGAGCGTAGCGAGCGCCGCAAGCAACGCGGCACGATCACCAGGTACTTCCGGTGAATGGAGGGTGATCTGACTGTTCGCGTGCAAGGGGAACGGGATGGGACACGCTGGCGGGCGATCATCATCAGATCCCCCCACCAGGTGCAACCGCAGACGCGATGACATCGGGAGATTCTCCTGGGCTAGCTGCTGGATGCGGAAGGGGTGGTCGTCCCGTTCCGTGCAACAACCAGATAAGGGCACGGGTAGAACCTGTCGCACCGCTCTGGCGCATGGGAACGCACGATGGCCGCGGTGATGGGTCAGTGTATGCGCGGATCCATCAGGAAAACATGGGCCACCACCGCGCCGTCCTTCGCGGTGATCACCCCATGGCACCAGAAGTGTACCCGATCATGGCCTTCTGGCAAACCTGGCGTTCCTGATCCGTCAGAGCTTGATCGCCTGCGCAACAGGATACTGCCATGCTAGCGTTGTTGCACACTTGTGTCAATGAGTCAAAAAGAGTCAAAGATGAGGCAATATGGGGGAGTGGAGGGGGGCAAACTTATCGTTCACTGCGCGCCTCCCGCTCGCTCCACAGGATGCGCGTGATGGTTGAGCCGCTGCGCGTGCTGATCGTGGACGACCACTCCGTCTTTCGGCGCGGGTTGCGCGCACTCCTGGCGACTGTGCCCGAGGTGACGGTGGTCGGCGAGGCAGCAAGTGGACCCATAGCGCTGCGCCTGGCGGCCGAGCATCAGCCCGCCCTGGTGCTGATGGATCTGCAGATGCCGGACGGTGATGGCCTGACGGCGATCCGGCAACTCGCCACCGCACAGCCGTCGGTCCACATCCTGGTGGTGACCATGTTTGCCGACGACGACTCCGTGTTCGCCGCGCTCCGTGCGGGCGCGCGAGGCTATTTGCTCAAGGACACCGACAACACGGAGATGATCCGGGCGATTCTGGCGGTCGGGCACGGCGAGGCGATTTTCAGCCCAACCATCGCGACGCGCATCTTGCACTTCTTCGCGCGCCAGCCGGCTGTCGCGGCGACGCTCTTTCCCGACCTGAGCGAGAGTGAGCGTAACGTGCTGCAGCTGATGGCGCGCGGCATGTCGAACGAGGCGATCGCCGCGCAGCTTGCCCTGAGCCCGCGCACGGTGCGCAACTACGTGAGCAACATCTTCAGCAAGCTGCACGTCGCCGACCGGGCCGAGGCGATCGTCAAAGCGCGCGATGCCGGATTGGGTCGATGAGCGAGCTTCGGCGAATGCCCGGCGCGAACGTTGGCCAGCGGATCGACGGGGTGGAGCGCACCCGCGGCAGTCTACGGAACCGCTGTCGCGGTGCTGCTCACCCGGCTCGCCGCGCCGTGGAATGCGCGGCGAGAGCCCCAAACCGCCCATTCCGATCACGATAGGTCGTGCGTGGCGGGTTTGCCAACAGTATGCTTTCCTACCGGCGGATTATCGGGAGCACAGTAGTGTATCCCCCACGCTCTTCGGCCCGCTGCGGTGCTGGACCTACCACGAATGGCAACGTGCGCGAAACGCCCCCTCCTGGGGTCGCCACGCTCACGGCCGCCGTCCGCGCGCTGACGAGGTCGTCGGCACGTATCGTCGCCTGCAACTGCGTCTCGCTCAGCCGCGTGGTCGGGCGATCCTGCCCATCCCAACGAACGACGCTCCCCTCAACAAAGCCTGTGCCATCGATGGTGATGGTTACTCCGCTCGCGCCTGCGGTCGCTGCCGCCGGGCTGAGTGTAGCCACCTGTGCGACTGTGCCGAGCAGCGTGCGCGCCCAGCTGGATGGCTTGTGCCAGAGCGCTGAATACGGCCAGTACTGCACGCCATCGTTCGGCGGAAAGACGTGCTCCAGGTCGAGCCCGATGATCCGATTCCAGCCACCGAGTACGCTGGCGTCGATCCGCAGTTCAGCCTGCCACGCGTTGCCGCTACTGCTCGCCCGGGCGTCCAATCCGCCTGGCCCGTTGTTGTCCAGGCCGCCGCTGCCGTTGCCGCGGAAGGTGTCGGGCGTACCATCCTCACCCACTGAAAAGCCATAGTCGTCCGCCTGCGGCTGGTCATTACTGGCGTTGCGGCTGTCAATCCGAACCACGGCAAGTGAAGGTGCGGCGCTCGAGCTGGCGCGGGTCAGGTTGGTAAAACAGATCCAGAGGTGGTTTTCGCTGCGCAACAGACGCACTGCCGCCTGGATGCCGTTGGCATCCGGGGCAAGCTGCACGCGAGCTGCGCCACTGTAGCCCGCGTCACTACAGCTTCCGTCCAGGGTTGGGGCTGCCCCAAGCGGAACAACCAGCGGCTCGACGGTGAGGCTCTGCGTCACACTCTGCTCGTTCCCGGCTGTATCGCGGGCAGTCAAGGTGATGGTGTGTAGTCCCGGCGCAAGGTCGGCAATGCTCAACTCCGCCCCGCTCCCAACCGCAACGTCGTTGATCGCCCAGCGCAGTGCGTCGCCGCTCAGGCTGCCATCTTCGGCGTCGCTCGCCGTGCCATGCAGCACGATCTGGCTGCCCGCCGCAACACTCTGGCCAGCCCAGGGCGCAAGGATCGTCGGCTGCGGCTTGCGGTTCGGTACCGTAAACGGCTCAGAGGTCGCGATGGTGGTATGGTAGCCATCGCTGGCGAGCACCCGAATGCGGCCACCAGTGGTGCTCCCCGGCCAACCGCTCAGGCTTGCCAGCGGCACGCTGATCGTGTTACCTGTATCGGTCTGCGGGAAGTCGGTCAATACGGCACGCCAGCTCTGGCCGTTGTCGGGGCTATACTGCACGGTGAAGAGCAGCCGGTCGCTGGCGTCCGGATCGCTTGCCCGCCAGATGAGCGTCAGCTGTTGGTCGAGCGTCTCGCCTCCGGCTGGTGCAACGATGCTGAGCGTCGGTGCGCCCGCGCCAACTGTCCGGCTCGTCAGGAGCGTTGTGCCGTCAAGCAGTTCGATCCGCGCGACCTGACCAGGCGGTGCGGGGAAGCTGATCTGGAAGGGAACTGGCCCACCTTCGTCGGCGGCGTCTTCAAGGATCACGGCCCGGTCGGCCAGGGTTGTGCCGTTTGCATCGAGCAGCCGGAGCTGGTGGCTACCGGCCTGGAGCGTGTGCCCCAATCTGCCAAGATCGGGGGCGGCCAGGCGCTGCCACTTGCGCAGCGTGCGCTGGCTGATCGCCGCGTTGGGCAGCACCCAGGCGTGGTTGAGGATAGAGTTCGTTGGCGAACGCAGATCGATCGCGCCAGCGATCAGAACTACTCCGCTGCCGGCTTGCAGATCGACCCGCGCTGCCGCTTCTGCTGCCTGCGTCGTGGCACCATTTGGTATCTCGTTGAGCAGCCCACGCCAGGAAAAATCACTGATCCAGCGCGACTTTGTCGGCGAGATGCTGTGCGAGTACGAGAGCAAATCGCCGACGCTGGTTGGCGCAATCGCGGTAAAGTTAGACCTCCAGCGGTCGTAGGTGAAGCCGTAGTGGCGCTCGACTCCGTCGTCAACGTCGATCTGGCATGGCGGATAGGGGAATGCGCCGGGATCATCAGGGCTACCGCAGTCCACGTGCCGCCGCCCGTAGTTGTGCGCCAGTTCGTGCGCCAGCGTCACAGCCCGATCAGCCTGCCAATCGCGCATGAAATAGCTATCGGACGGCACACGGAACCAGAGCACGCTTCCGCCCAGGAAGGCGGTGCCATTTGCGCCACCGGCATCGGCGTGCGCTACACCAGCATAGTGGGTACGGGCGCGCGCGTCGTCACAGCGGTCGGGGTCATCGGAGAAGATATCCCGGGCTTGGAGCGAAGCCAGCACCTTCCAGCTGTCGTCGGCCAATTCGTAGGGGCCATAGCGCCACGGCGGAAGGCCAAAGCGTGCTTCAAGTTCGGCGACGTCTTCATCCTGATGGTAAACCCACACATCCGGCGATGGTAGCAGCCGCCTGGCCATGTCAATTGCACGATTGTGCGCATCGGAGAAGAGTTGGACCCGTGGGTTTGCCCGCACCGGCACAAAGACGACGCAGATTGGCGCTTTGTTGATAAATGTGAAGGACGCCCTGGGAAGGGTATCGTTTGAGCCGTCCGGGTCATTCCAGAACGTATTTGGATTGATCCGCGGCAGCAGCGAGATGCTGCCGGCGTGCGTCCATTCAGGTGGCAAGCGAAAGATCCAGCTCTCATCGACATTGCCGCGTTGGACGCCGCGGTTGTTGCTGCTAAAGTCGCGCACACCGTTGACCGGGCGCAGCGGCGAACCCGGCAGGATGACACCGTTGCTGGTGGTGCCGACCAGCTCCGCATCGACGCCACGCGCGTCCGGGCCGCTCAGCTTATCGCCGTACACCCGCACATAGGTTGGCTTCTCGGCCACCAGTGGTACGTCGTTGGCCAGCCCCTGCACCCCCTGCGTGACCTCCATGCGCAGCAGCGCCAGATCCCAGCTGATCGCTGGCGCATCGGCCCGGATGCGGCTGAGCCCATTCGACGTTCTGAAGAAGATCCAGCCAGCGCCAGCCCCGATCTGACTTCCGCTGTCGTCGATGCTGTACGTGCCATTACAGTTCTGGCAGGCGATCGGCTGTGGCGAGCGAAACGGTCTGGTGTCGCCAGGCTCAACCGTCAGGAGCCGTTTCATCAGTCGCCCGGTCGATTTCCAACTACAACCATCCATCTGATCTGGTTGTGGGTCACACTGGTTTTCGATCCAGAAAAGAAAGGTGCCGTCGCTCGCGAACTTGCCCAGATCGTACGGCAAGCCTGCAACAGTTGGTGCCGTATACAGGTTCGAGACGGTGCAGTTCGTGCCACTGCTGTTACAGTGCAAGCTTTGCAGCGTCGAACCGTTAGCCCACAGCGGGCTCTCGCTGGTAAACTGGGCCGTATTACTGAGCGTTGCCGGGTTGAGGTATTTGCCCGTCGCTGCCGCCTTCGGCGTCTTCACGCAGGTTCCGCCGCCGATGCCTAAACAGAGTGTCAGCAATTCGTTGAGTGTGCCGTTGGCGAAATAGTACATATTCGAGCCCGCAATGATCAGGCTCGTTGCGTTCGGCCCAAGCGGCTCCGGCCCAATTCCAAGCGGCTCGAAGTTTGATCTGCGGGCGCTACGGATCACGGTGTCCGTGCCGTCGATCGTACGCTCCAGCCAGTAGATCGCGCTGCCCGATGAGGCGGGATTCGCATCGAGCACGATCTCACCGACCGGTTGGCGAGACGTCGCAACCACCCGCGCCACCAGCGGATCGCTAGCTGCACGGTACATGATCGCGCCCGCAAGATTGTCGTGGTAGTACAGGCCGGCATCGTCGGCGCTCATCATAAGCGGGCAGGTGCCGCTCGCCGCCAGCGTGGCCGCCCGCCCGCCGCCGATTGGCCAGCGCCGCAGGTAACCGCCCCCACCCCCCGTGCAATTTGTCCAGTACAAATACCCGCCGCCAACCGTCCAGATCGTGGCGTCCTCGATCTGGCCGGTCAGGGATGGCAGGTCGCGCAGAAAACCTGGCACGCTCGTCGACTGAGCCTGCGCAACCGGCGTCTGCTCCGCCGCTGTCAGCGGCAGCAGGGCCGCAAGGAGCAACGCTACGAACATCCAACTCAACCATCGGCGCTTGATCATGTCGTTATTTCTTTCAGAAAGGCCGTTTTGTCCCCAGCTACCGTTGGAGCACAGGGGGCAGCAGGTCGATCATGGGGCCATCTCCGTACCGCTCGCTCGGCGGCGCTGCAGCAGTTCGTAGCTGACGATGGTCGGCGGGTAGACGCAAAGGTCGGCGACGAGCTTGCCGGCGACGGTCCCGACCAGGGGCATCGGCGCGAGTGCCATGCCGGCCGCGAGCATCGCCGGCCGGATCAGGAAGCTATCGAGCAGCTCGGCCGGGCCGAACTCCAGCAGCAGGTCACGGATCATGCGGAGGACGGCGGGGGGGGGAGGAAGTTGGCGGCCCCGCACCTCGCGCATGACGATGGTGCCGTAGTAGGCGGCGTTCTCCGCCCAGGTGCCGGCGACGGCGGCGCGGAACATACGATCCTCCTTGTGTCTGCTCGTATGCTAGCAGAGCAAGGACAGAAGCGCAAGTGAGAGACACCCCCAATCACTCAAGAGGAGTTTGTCAACAAAGTTTTCTGACCGGCATCTGCTGAGGTGGCTTCCAACTCCCCAGATGATAGATGTTTTAGGTGCTGTTGTCGAGATTCAGTCTGATATATCTATCGCTCGCGCCGGGCCACGCGCTGGGCGATCTTTGTGCTGGTCAGCTCGCGCAGGGCATCGCTGCCGACCCAGCGGGCCGTGCGCGAGTCGGACGCCTGCAGGCGTTGGGCAACGGCGATAGCCGTCTCATTCAATTCGGCGCTGCGCTGCCCGATCTCACGGATGGCCCAGTTTACCGCCTTCTTCACGAAGTTGCGCTCGTCATGTGCCTCACGCTCGGCGCGGGCGAGGTAGCGCTGGAATAGTTCGGCGGGGGCAGCTTTGTCCTTGCCGGCCACCTGCACCATGAGCACAAAGCCGGCCCGCTTGATGAACTCCTCATCCCGCTCGCTCCAGACTAGGGCCTGGTCGCGGGCGAACGCCGTGCGCACCCAGAGATTGGTGCAGCACTGGTCGCAGAGATCCCACGAGTCGAGGTCGGCCACCCACTGCTCCATCAGCGCGAGCGTGACGCGCTTCGGCTCGGCGACGATGCTAGCCAGGATGCGCGCCTCGTGCATGCCGGAGTCCCAGAGCGCCTCGGCCAGAGCGTGGTTGCGCCCAGTCTCGCGGGCAATGACACGCAGGGTCTTCACCGGCACGCCGAGGACACGGGCACCGCGGATGCCGAAGCGGGCCATGCCGTCCGCATCCTCCGGGCTCGCCAGCGCCTCCAGGCGGGCGATGATCAGTGTGGCATCGGGTGAAGCAGGGGCCATGATTACTCCTGAATGTGGCCGACAAGCCAGATCGCTGCCAGTGTAGCATAGCCAGCGTATGTTGGACGTGATCGAGTATGATGGCCACTCCAAGCATGCGTCTCGCGTGTCGCCGAACGATAAGGAAGAGAGTGACGTGATGAGCGACTCGGCCACGGTCATCCTGATCAACCACGTCGGTATGGGTGAGGCCGAACCGGCATCGAAGTGATGGACGGTCGATCCCGAGAGCCGTACTATTGATCAACCGCGTCGGTATGGGTGAGGCCGAACCGGCCCTCCAGCAGAAGTTGCTAGCCACGTACCTGCGCCTGCTCAATGAGAACAACAGCTTGCCCACCGTGATCTGCGTCTACGCCGAAGGGGTCAAACTCGTTGTGACTGGTTCACCCGGCAAGATCCAGAACTGATGCCCGTCGTACGGTCATAGGCCTTGACCAGCAGGATGTGATGGTCACGTACGATGGCGGCCTGGTACCGAATGTCGCGCTGTGGCATTGGGATCTCTTCGGTCTGTCAGGGTTGCCATCCTATCGTAGCATACATGCTGCGGCGGTACACCGCTTGCGCATTGGACGCGCAGCGCCTGGGCAAGCGGTGCGCTGGACATGCTGAGCGTCGTGCCGCAGGGTTCGCTGGATCACGAGCGATCGGTTGCCTTGCTGAGGATAACAGGGGTTGATCCTTGCTCACGTCTGGGCGAACTCAGTGTGCGAGCCTGGGGCACGGCGTGGTTATGGGCGCAGTCGCACCTCCCAATGCCCATTGCTCCGCTGGCGCAGCTCGAAGCGTTTCGCATGGGCCTTCAGCACGCCTTTGAGTTGAGCATGCCCATGGGCACGTGCTGAAAAGGTTGGCGCAAGCTTGCGGATGGCAAGGCCAAACGCGCTGAGATCGAGCCAACCATCCTGCTTAGGGGCTTGCTGCCAGGCGCGTTCAAGGAGCACGCCAAGCTCAGATGGGGCGGTACGAGGCGAAGCGGCTTGCGAGGGAACGTGGTGAGGCGTGGCTGGGGCCATCGCTGCATTCGGGCTTGCGCGTGGCGCAGTCTGATCGGCTCGCTCAACGATCACTTTCAGGCTCGAGCGCGCCGCAGCCTGATCGGTCAACGCAACGATGAAGTGCTCCGCATAGTTTGAATCTGGCCGGATGGTAAACAGGTCCTTGCGGTTGTGAATCAGGGTGGCAAACCGGTCATATCCATACGTTTGGGGCTTCTGATGGGGGAACCGAAGTTCGATCTCGACAATCAAATTCGATAAACTCACCGTACCACATGCCTGATGCACTGCCCACCAACTTGTAAGGAGCATCGCCGTTGGATCAACTGGCTCAGGACGTGGTGCGCTCGGAGCCGGTTTGGCCGCTGGCGTGGTTGCCGCACGAAGTTGGGGATCGGATTGGGGTAGAGCAATCAGCTGCACGGGTGGCTGCACCGGTGAGACTGCTGGCGCAGGCACCGTGGCATCGCGACGATCAAGCGTAATAAAGATGCTACACGCCTGCGTGAGCGCCGGAGGGGTTTGTCTCCCCCCGATCCCGACCACGATGCGACCTGCGGCACGCAGGCGTTTCACCAACGGGGTATAGTCACTATCGCTGGCGAGCAGGCAGAAACAGCCAATTGCTCCCTCGTGGAGCAGATCCATCGCCTCGACGACGAGGGCAATGTCCGTTGCATTCTTCCCGATCGCGGTGCGTTCGTGAGGGACTGCTTCGATCTGATGCTTGGTCAGCAGGGCTTGCCAGCGCTGCTGGCGCATAACGGTTGGGTTCGCATACAGCCGGCGGATCGCGACGGTACCATGCCGTGCGGCCTCAATCAGGGCGGGGGCAACGAGCTCAGGCGAACAGTTTTCGCCGTCAATGAGTAGGGCGGCCGTGACCGCTCCTTCGGGGCTACGCCTGGGATGCTCAGGCAGACGCACGAGGGTGCGGGGCAAGACAATCTGGGTGGTGGCGAGGGTTGCAGGATCGTCAGCAACCGGCGATGAGGCGGATAATCCTGGCCGACGAAGGATGTGGTGCGATGTAATGAACTTCATAGATACGCCTTCGTAACCATATACACTCTCAAAAGCACATGCACATGTGAGCCAGATCAGGCTTGATGAGAGGACGGTTCCTATCCCCATCCTATCACGATAAGTTTACCAGACCATCGGCACCAATGCATAGCATGCGTAGGCCAGTGAAAGAGCACCATGGTCACGCCACGTGGAGGCAAGCGGTGCCCCGCGATCCTGGCTGCTCCCCCGCAACAGCGCCTCAAGCTCCTTGCTCATGGCGCTTGTCGCTATGGGTGCATAGGCGCAGCAGATGGCATCGCCAATCCTTCACACGTCCGTCGGCGCGATCACCCGAACGTAGACGATCATACTTCGGTAGGCACGATCGCCCGAAAGTAGACGATCATGTCCAGGTCACCGGGGGAGTGACCGAGTGCGGTGAGCAGCGCGGCTGCTTCGCTGCGGTGCTGGGTGCTGTGGTTGGCCAGGTGTACCAGGATCTGCCAACGGGGGGTGGCAAAGGTCGTGCCGCTGGTGGTCTGGTAGTGAAGGGGCGCCGCCAGGGTGTGCTCATCAAGGTTGGCGAGCACCTCGCGCAAGGCCACGTCTTCGGCTGCCCAGCGGGCCTGGATCGCCGCCAGGTTCACTAGGTTGGACGGGTCGAGCAGCGCGGTTGGCGTCGCTTCGCTCAGGCGACTCCGCCAGACCCAGGTCGCGCTCACCATGTGAACCAGAACCTGACGGAGGCTGCCAAGCCCCTGGAGTGGGGTCGCGTCAAGGGCTGCCGGGGCAAGATGCGCAGCGGTCGCGAAGACGCGGCCCGAGGCCCACGCATCGTAGGCAAAGAGGGTGTGGAGGTAGACCAAACGCACCGGCGCGGGGTGCTCAACTTGGGACATACGGATATCCTTGCCATGGTCACCTGAGAAGCCAGCGCACCAGCAAGCGCACGGGGAGGCCATCGGATTTCTCCCCAACGAGTTGCGAGAGCAGACGTGCGAGGCGATACACCCCAAGGTGTCCGAGGCCTCGACACAATACCTTGCACATACGGCGGTTGTTTTGACGCAAAGGCGCAACGGTTTGAGCGGAGGTGGACTCTTCCTTGCCTTGCTCATAGGATAGCACAACGAGCGTCTGGCCGCGAGCACTGATGCGCAAGGGCGGGCTGAGCGTGTCTGTGCGCTTCGCCGCGCTTGCCCAGATCCCAGCGCAGCACTGCATCGCTCCCCGTGAATCACCGTATTGCGTGGGGCTGCGCACCCCTGGCTGCACGGGTTCGACCACTTCATCGCACTGAGGAGACGACCACTGCATAATATGACGCCCGTGATCCTGATCAACCGCGCCGGGATGGGTGAGACCATTTCAGCTTGCCGATGTTGGCTTGCCGATGGCCGCACATGGCGTTCCAATGCGCCCTGGCAGTCCTGCCGATGCGGCTTGCTCAATGCCACAATTGGGATCACGGCAACATCAACGCCTCCAGCGCACGCAGGGACACTGCCATAGCGATGCGCTGAGCAGCGGATCACCGTGATTGCGATGAACGGGCAATGAGTTCCAGGAAGAAGACCGTGGATACGCAACATACGCTCCTCTTTGTGTATGCTCGTATGCGAGCAGCGCAAGGGCCGAAGCGCAAAGGGCTACGGCTACGTCAACGTGATCGCCCATCGTGTATGCTTCTGAAGAAATCATCAAACGCTTCAGGAGGACACGCTATCAATACATTGTCATCTTGATGCACCTTCTCTGTGTGGATAAGCATGTTATACTATCCCTATCTTCGTCGCTACGCTTGAGCATCTTCGCGTCACTCCTTTCTTGGGCGGTATGTCGTGGCTCCCTGGCGCTTGTTGGGGTGGCTCCCCATGCGTTTGGGGGCAGGTAGGAAGGATCGGTATGCAGGCGGTTCTGACGATCCTTGATACAACCGGTATTCAGGATTATATTTTTGGGAGTAATCGCTTACGGGAAAATGTCGTTGCGTCGCATCTGGTGGAATTGGCGACCCATGACTGGGTTGCGGAGGTCTTGCCCCACCCGCATAACCTGGATGCGCTGCATGCGGTTCGTGCGGGGTGGCACCTCGAAGATGAGGCGTCGCGCCAGGCCGAGTTGATCTATCGCGGGGGCGGCAATGTGGTGCTGCTCTTTCGTTCGCTTGAGGTGGCTCAAGCGACGGTTGGCCGGCTGAGTTTGTTGCTGCTTGCGCGTGCGCCGGGGCTCCATCTGGTTGCGGCTCACGAGGAGTTTCTGTTTCGCGATGAGGCCACGGCAACGCTATCAGCGGACGCGTCGTTGCCGCAACGCGTGCAGGCGATTGGGGGCGACGAGGGAGTCTATGCGCGTCTGATGCAGCAACTGGCGCGTGCCAAGCAGCGCCAGCGCAGTTCGCTGGGTTTGCTTGCGCAGAGTGTGGTGCAGACGTGTCGCTCAACGGGCTTGCCTGCCGTTGCGAGCGATCCTGAAGAACCAACCCGTCCGGTCAGTGCCGCTGTTGCGGCGAAGGTCAATCGGGTGCGCCGTGATGAGGCTGACGATCGGCTGCGCACGTTGCTGCGTGAGGCGGCCGGTGATGATCCTGCTGTCTTGCAGGAGATTGAGGCGACCTATGCGTTGAGCCGTGATGTTGATGATCTTGGCCGCTCGCACGGCGATCTCAGCTATCTTGCGGTTGTCCACGCGGATGCGAATGGGATGGGCCTGCGCTTCAAGGCGCTTATGGATCAGTATGCCCAGCCGCACCAGAACCGCACATGCCTCAATCAGTTGCGTGCGCTGTCACAGTCGCTGAATGACGCCGGGGCGCGGGCCCTCCGGACGACGGTGCGGTTGATGCTGGAGGCGTTCCGGCAACCGCATTTCAAGGCGTTTTGCGAGGGGTTGACCACGACTCGGCAAGACGGCCAACGTACGTTTTATCTGCCGTTTCGTCCGCTGGTCTTTGGCGGCGATGATGTTACCTTTGTGTGCGATGGACGCCTCGGGTTGACGCTGGCGGCGACGTATCTGACGCAGTTTGCCCACGAGGCGCGGCACCTGGCTGATGGCAAGCCGGCCTTTGCCTGTGCGGGGGTCGCCATCGTCAAGACCCACTATCCCTTCGCGCGGGCGTATGAGCTCTGTGATGCGTTGTGCAAGCGTGCCAAACACCTGGTGCGCGAGACCTCTGCTTCAGGTGAGGGGACGGCGCTCGATTGGTATCTTGCGACGACGGGCATCATGGCGGATCTGGACGATCTGCGTGCGCGGTATTATCGGGTGCCGCAAGGTCACCTCGAGCTTCGTCCGGTGCGGTTGGACGGCACGGGCTGGCGTACCTGGGCGAATGTTGACCAGACGCTGCAGACGCTGCTCTACGATGAGCAGTGGCGCGACCGGCGGAATAAGGTGGTCGCGCTCCGTGAGGCGCTGCGCAAGGGGGCGCAGGCGACCGAGCGCTTCCGGGTGATGTATGGCCTTGGCCCGCTGCCGCCGCTCGAGGCGGTACCCCAGGATGGCTATCGGATGACCGGGTGGATTACAGACGATGGGGAGGCAACGGATCCTGCCTCGCCCCAGCCTGGGCACTGTGCCTATTTTGATGCGGTCGAGGCGCTCGATTGTTATCTCCCGCTGACGTTGCGCTCGTTGTCACCGACGGAGGCTGCTTCATGACGGTCTATTATCTGAGCATCGCGCTGGCGAGCGAGGCGACGTTTGGCCGGGGCGATGGGGTGCCCGGTCTGGTTGATCGTGAGATCGATCACGATGAGGCCGGCTGTCCGTTGCTTGGCGGGCGGGCGTTGAAAGGGTTGCTGCTTGAAGAGGCGGTCAACCTGCGGTTTGCGCTGGGTGAGGAGCGCTGGCAGCCGTGGACTGCCGCCTCGACCTGGTTGTTTGGGGTCAGTGGGGCGACGACGACAGGCACCGCCCAGGTGCATATTGGCCCCGCACTGCTGCCCCCTGCGTTGCGGGCAGCGCTGCACGCGCAGGTTCGCGCGGGCGAGATGCGTCGTGAGGATGTGCTTGATGCGCTGACGAGCCTGCGACGCCAGACGGCGGTCAATGCGGCGACGGGCGCACCTGAGCAGGGTTCGTTGCGCACGATGCGCGTGCTGCTGCGGGATACGCCGTTGATTGCGCGCCTCGACTGTGCGACGCCGCCCGATGCCGATGCGCTGGCCCTGCTGGCGGCCTGTGTGCTGGCGGTGCGGCGTGGCGGTACCGGGCGCAATCGCGGGCGCGGGCGGTTGCAGATGTTGCTGCACGCAGACCTTCCTGCGGCTTATACTGATGCGACGTTTACCAAAACGCAGGTGGCGCATTTTGCCCACAAGCTTGGGGTCGCACTGGAGGGGTACTCATGAACGCGCTGATCTACCATCTCTACCTGGAGCAGCCAGTGCTGGTGACCAGTCTGGTGGGCGATCCGAATAGCATGGTGACCTACGCCTATCTTCCTGGCAGTACGCTGCGGGGTCTGTTTGTGCAGCGCTATCTGCAACGTCAGCGGCAAGCCAGTGGTGCGGGTGATGCGACCTTTCAGCGCCTCTTTCTGAGTGGGGCGGTGCGCTATCTGCACGCCTATCCGATGACGCGCGCTGGTGTGCGGACACTCCCGACACCCCGTGCGCTGCAGCAGGCCAAAGATGAGACGGGGCCGCGCTTTGTCGTCACGCTTGCGAGCGCCCGGCCCACGGAAGCGACAGCCCCCGCAAAGCCTGGCGCGTCTGTGGCCCGCCGCGAAGGGCGCTGGATACCCGTGAAACGGCCATTCTGTGCCCTGGCAGCGGATGAACTCCTGCTGCTGGAACCCGAACGTACGCTGGCGATCCACGTGCAACGCGACCGGGTCAAAGGACGCGCCTGGATCGAGCGCAAGGAAATGGACGCGACCGAGACCCCCGCTGGCACCGTCTTTCGCTACGAAGCCCTGGAGGCGGGCCAGTGGTTCGCGGGGGTGGTGGTGTGCGATGCGGCGGCTGATGCACAGGCGATCGCGCAGTTGCTCGCCTCGTCCGACACGGCCTGGCTCGGGCGCTCGCGCAGTGCAACCTATGGCAAGGTGCGCCTTCAGGTGGAAGGCGTGAAGAACGACTGGTCCGAAACGCCCGCGCTGCCGCAGCCACCTGCGCGGCAGCAGACCCTGACCCTGCTGAGCGATACGCTGCTGCGTGATGCCGAGGGCAATCTGGTCGAGCTCCTTGATGATGCGACGCTTGCGGCCTATCTTGGTGCCGAGGTCCGCCTTGATCCCGCGCGTACGGTGCTGCACACCACGATGGTTGGCGGCTTTAATCGTACCTGGCAGTTGCCGGTGAACCAGGAGCGAGCGCTGGCCGCTGGCAGTGTGATTGGCTTTACCCTCGAGGCCGGGACGCTCGATCGGGCCGCCCTGGAATGGGCGGGGATTGGCGAGCGGCGCAGCGAGGGGTATGGGCGGCTTGTGTTTAACTGGTTGGATGCGCCGACCTATCAGGCCGTGGAAGTTGAGGGCAAGCGCAGCCCGGCGCAATCTGCCGCGCCTGAGACCGGGCAGGGCGCCACGCTCAACCTGCCCCCGACTGACCAGGCCCTGGCCGCAACGATGACCCGCCGCCTCTTTGAGCGCGAGGTTGACCAGGCCATCATTGCCTTTGTGCAGCGCCATGTCTGGCCGAGCATTGACGCCGAGACGGATGCACCCGGGCTGCTGCCCAGCAATAGCCAGTTGGCCCGCCTACGGGTGCTGGTGCGTCGGGCCCAGGCGACCGGTGATACCGCCATGGTCGCCCGTGAATTTGCGGGCTTCCGTCCCTTCGCCCGCACTGGCTATGAACGTGCGCACCTGGCGCACCGCACCGAGACGCTGGCCGCGTGGATTGAGCGTCTGTTGCAGGAGCCAGCACGAGTCTGGCCGGAGTTGGGTGCGGTGAAGCAGATCGCGGTTGCCGCCGTCTCGGTCGAACCGACCGAGGCCCAGGCGCGTGCCGCGACGCTGCGGCTCCTGGCGGCCGTGCTGGTCGCCCCAGTCCAGCGTCGCAAGACGCTGCGCACCACGCCTACGGAGGTGACACATGGCTGACGCATTCAGGTCACGAGCGATTGCGGCCCGCCTGGTTGTTGAGGGCGATCTGGTTTTGGTGACGCCAGCCCACCTCGGCAACGGCGACGCCGAGAGCATCACGGCCATGCCGTTGCTGCTTGACCCGGTTGATCAGCAGCCCCTGTTGACCGGCACGTCGCTTGCCGGGGCGTTGCGTGGCTACCTTGCCAGCTATGAGCGTGGTTATGGGCTTGCTGAACGCGATCCCACAACCCTGGCCGTGCAGCTCTTTGGCAGTCTCAAAGGCGATGATCAGGGCGAACAGAGCCCGTTGATCGTTGATGATGCCTACGGGTCGCTGCCATCCACTCGGCTCTTCGAGGTGCGGGACGGGGTGAAGATTGACGGTGCGACGCGCACGGCGGATGAGAAAAAGAAGTATGACCTCGAACTCTTGCCGGCTGGGACGTGCTTTCCGCTGCGCCTGGAATTACTCTTGCCGGCAGCCGAAGAACCAGCGCGTCGGTTGCGGCAGGCGCTCGCGCTGGCCTTGCAAGGCTTGATGGCTGATGCCCCACACGACGCCGGGGCGATCGCCCTCGGTGCCCGTCGTTCACGTGGCTTCGGACGGTGTCGGGTGGCGCAGTGGCGTTACACGTTCTACGACCTGCACGATCCATCGGGCCTGGTGGCCTGGGTCACGGCGAACGCCTACGACCTGCGCGATCCACCGGGCCAGGTGGCCTCGGGAACCGCCAGCCATGCACCTTGGGGCGTGCCGCCAACTGCCCGTTGGCACGGCGGTGCCAATGCGATCTTTGGCCCCGAGGCCGCGCTGCCATCGGCCCCGCTGCCCGACGCACGCCGCCGTTTCCAGATCCACGCGACCTTCGATCTCGCCAGCCCGATCCTGATTCGCACGACTGATCCCTTGGCCCTGACAGGCGAGCAGCCCGATGCCGAGCAGCCCGATGTGGCGCACCTGCGCTCGTATCGTCCTGATGATCCGCGCCCGCAGCACGAGGCTCCGGTCATCCCTGGCACCAGCCTGGCCGGGGTGCTGCGCGCCCGCGCCACGCGCATCGTCCATACCCTGCACTGGCCGCCGTCTGCGCAGGCAAACGCCTTGCTCGACGCTATGTTTGGCAACGACATGCACCGCGAGCGCCCCAAAGGGGTCACCGAGCCACCCCAACCCACGGCGAGTCGCCTGATCGTCGAAGAGACGCCGATCACCAAGGGGGCGTTCCTGGTGCAAAACCGGGTTGCCATTGACCGCTTCACCGGTGGCGCCTATGATACGGCGCTCTTTGCCGAGGCACCCCACGTTGGTGGGGATATCGCCCTGCGGTTGACGCTCCGCCTGGATGCGTTGCAGGGGAGTGCGGCCAGGCAACAGGCCCAGCACCAGGCGCAGCACGCCCAGATCGGGCTGCTGCTCTTGTTGCTCAAAGACCTCTGGACCAGCGACCTTCCGCTGGGAGGCACCAGCAGCATCGGGCGCGGGCGGCTCGCTGGACGCGCTGCGACGCTCACTGCCGACGATGGGCGCATCTGGGAACTCACCGCGATCGGGGCCGAGCCTGCGGCACGACTAACCGGGCTGAAGCTCGAACAGGTTGCAGGCCATGGCAAAAAGAAGGCACACGAGGGTCTCGAAACCTATGTCAACGCGTTGCGCACCTATCTGGAGGCATAAAAAATGACCCAGGTCGCACCAACCCAACCAGCCTACCACCGCCCGCTCGGTCAAATCCGCCGTCTGCCCACCACCTACCCGGTGGTGCCAGCGCATAACCTGACCCCATGGCTCGTTCAACAGGCGATCACGCACAACCTACGCTGGCTGCTGGCCCACGATGATGATGGCGTCATCTGGGGTGAAGTACGGCAACCCACCCCTGCTGCGGCACCAGGCTTGTTGAAGAGACTCTTTGCGCCCAGGCAAGCGCCCGCACCCCAGTTGCATCTCGCATGCCCGGCACGCGCCCAGGCCGCGTTGCGGCTTGACCCGACCAGCCTGCAGCAGTGTCGGCTCTTCAGCGAACATGGCGAACTCTTCCTCTGGCGTGGCCCGGGCAAGCCAGGCACCACCATTACCAGTCAATGCGGTTTGCAGGCCCGCCTCTGGCTTGATGCCCCGGTGACGGACGCGACCGACGCGACCGACGCGCAGACGTGGTGCCTCGACGAAAGGCACTGGCTCTGGGGGTGGGGCAGCGACACCCATGATGGCTTCATCACCCTCGTCGAAGGCACGCAGGGCATCGTGCATGCCCCGCCGCTGACGCGGGCACCAACCGAAACAGCGCGCGCCAAGCTGTGGGTACGGCACTATCTTGGGCAAGACAACGACACCGGCATGTACCAGATCAGCGCCAGTCGGCTGGCAGCAGTGGTCGAGGCCGACTAGGAAGAAGGAAACCCCGATGACAAAATCCCCATGGCCGCCACAGGCAGCGGAGATCGCACCCCCGCGCACCGCCATTGCACCCTACAACTTCGTGCCCCTGCCGGCAAAGATTGTGCCTGCCGAAGCCCCCGAGCGGCACGATGTCTATCACACTGAGCGCCATACGGGCACGATCACGTGTACGCTGACCACGGAGTCGCCGCTCTATGTGCGGTGTGGTTTTACCCCCGACGCCTATGCTGAACTGGCAAAAAAAGGCTTTGAGCAGTTGTCGCCGGAAGAACGGCAGCAGCGTGCGGCCTTTTTCAACCTCGGGCAGGCCGAGCAGCCGGTGATTCCTGGCAGTAGCCTGCGGGGGATGTTGCGGAGCCTGGTCGAAATCGCGGGCTATGGCAAGATGGAACGGGTGACGGATAAGCCTCGCTACTTCTTTCGTGCGGTCGCCGCACCAGGTGATGATCCGCTTGGCTCAAAGTACGATGCGATCATGGGCAAGCTTGGCAAGAAGGTACGGGCAGGCTATGTCGAACGAGACGGCTCGCAGTGGTACATCCGTCCCGTGCAACCACTCAACGGCAGATCGTTCATCAAAATCAAAGAATATCATTTACAGACGGGCGAGGCCCTTATTCCGAACCTGCCTGGCTTCAAACGGTTTGATGATCCTGGCTTCCAACCGCAATATATTCCGTGTAGCTTTACGATCAAACCAGGCGAAAATGGGATCATGATCGTTCAGCTTGGTTCGCGAGGGAGCATGCGTGGCGGACAGGATGGGGTGCTAGTCTCAGGCGGCAATATGCTTGAAACAGCCGACGACGCGGGCAGAACATCAGCCTCGCCCCGCAAAGCTCATGTGATTGTGCCGGTGGCGACGACCAACAAGCGCCTCGAGATCGACCCACAGGCCATTGCTGACTATCGCACGGGTCTCACCACCTTTCAAAAAGATCCACCGTTCGATCCGGAATGGGGCGCACTGATCGTCGAACGGCCCATCTTTTATTGTGAGCCACCTGGAGGGAGTCGGGTCATCTATTTTGGTCACAATCCCAACTTTCGCCTCCCGTACCGCCCGCCGGGTTTTGACCGTGCGGCGACTCCACGTGATTTTGTGCCAGCCGCGCTGCGACGTGCCGAGGATTGCGATCTGGCCGAGGCGATCTTTGGGTTTGTGCGTGAAACCAAGCGCCAGGATGAGGTGCAGGTGCGCGCCGGACGGATCTTTGTGCGTGATGCCCTGCTGGAACCCGGCCAGCACGATGTGTTTGCCGAGGCCGCTATGCCCCATGTGCTGGCGAGTCCCAAGCCGACCACCTTCCAGCATTATCTGGTGCAACCCGATGCCCGCAAGCAGGCGTTGCGCCATTATGCCAGTGCGCCGGGCGAAGAGACCGTCGTGCGAGGGCATAAGCTCTATTGGCACAAGGGCCAGCAACCTGCCTGGCAGATGTCTGCGGCGGAAGACGAGGCAACGTCAGATACCCAGAAAACCCTCATCCGCCCGGTCAAGCCAGGAACCCGCTTTACCTTCACGATCCATATCGAGAATCTGACGGATGTCGAACTCGGGGCCGTGCTCTGGGTTTTGCACCTCGCGCACGAAAAGGGCTTTCACGGCAAGCAGTACCGGCTCAAGCTGGGCATGGGCAAACCGCTGGGGCTAGGGGCGATCAGCCTGGCCTCTGTGCTGCAACTACATGAACCCACCGATCGCTATCAGCACCTCTTTGCGCATGAAGCAACGGGGCTGGCGTGGGAGACGGGTGTCAAAGCTGAGCGCGTGATCACCAGGCTTCAGGAGCGGTGCCTCACGGCCTTTAATGACTATGTGCTCAGCCAGAGCGGTGAGCAACGTCCAGCCAGTGGCCTGCTCAAAGATACGTTGCGCATGCAGTGCTTGCTCGCCCTGCTCGCCTGGCCTGGCCCACAGGACGTCGCGCGCCAGACGCGCTATATGGAAATCGAGCGCACAGAGACGCCCCGTCTTGGCGATGACGAGAACGAATACAAAGAACGACGGGTGCTGCCCCGTCCGTGCTAAATGCTTCCAAGGAGAAGGTGTGGTACGTCGTGGTTCCGGGCGGGCTTGCCCGCCCGGAACCACGACGTACGACTCACCCCGTCAGCAGACATGCCTTGCGATAGCCTACGCCTCGCTCGAGTTCGTAGCATTGCACCGGCTCGCGGGCATTCAGGTGCCAACCAATCAGCGCGGCCAGGCCAGCCGGCATCGCCCCGAAAAGATGGGTCGTGCCATTGACCGGGCGGTACTGGTGGATCGCGGCGCGTACCTGGCAGGCGATTGCGTGGGCCGCGTCGCTGTCGAGTTGGGTGCCCGGCGGGAGCTTGAGGCTGACACGGCAGGCAAGGGGCAGCGGCGCTTGTTTCAGGTAGGCGCTCACATCGTTGGTGACATCGGCATTGACCGAAACCTCGATGGTGAGATCGCGCCCTGCGGGATCACCGGCCTGCGTGGTGATGAGCGCCGGGCCATGCTGGGTGGTGTAGGTCTGGGTTGGCCACCACTCATCATGCTGATTGATCCAGAGCTTGATCTTCGTCGGCTCGCGGAAGATGTAGCCAAACGCGACCATTGCCGAAAGCCGGGCCTGCGGATAGCATTTGATGGCCCGGATCCCTGCCTCGCCCAGACACTCACGGAGATCGTTGAGGGCGGGCAGCAATTGATCGCGCCACGCTGCTTCGGAAGGAAACGGCTGAAAAGCGGCTTGCCAGTTGAGTTGCAAGGGTGCGTGCCGACCAGTGCCGCTTGCGGGAAAGGTAAACAGACTGAGCTCAATGGTCTCTTGGTGCGCAAACCGCTCTGGGTAGGCCTGCATCGCCGCCTTGAGGATCTTCTGCGGCAGCGTAGGGCCGGTCTCCGATGGATATGGCTGCATAAACTGGCAATAATCATGCAGACGTAGCCCGGTCTTTCTGACGGCGGCCTGATTGATGCCATCAAGCACGACGCCAATGGGAAAGACGGCATCGTGCGTGTGGCGTTCACGCAGCCGCGCACCTTCGTCAGCAAGCGCCTCATCGTCCAGGCGGGCCTGATCCAGATGCAGCAACGCAGCGACGCTGGCCGCCAGGTGTGCTCGGTGCGCGGTCGCGTTGAGGATCGTGCCCTGTTCGTCGGGCCAGACCATCACACCACGGAGGGCCAGGTGATGCCTGAGCGTCTGGAGGTGCGGACTCTGCGGGGCCTCGCTGCTCAGATAGACCTGGACGGGGACGGCGAGCGGTGTTGGCGGCGGGGTCGCTTGGGGTGAAGGGGCCTCATGCATCGTCAGATAAAACTTGATCAGATCGCGCCCCGCGATATCCCCAACGGTCACCTCACCATACTGATTGTCACGACCAAAGTTCAGGGAGGCCTCGGCAGTGGCGAGCGTTTTGCCTGCTAACAACTGGATAACTTCGGCCAGGTCAGGCGAAATGCCCAGGTACGAGGGGGGCTCGGGGTGGGCCTTCCGGCTGATCTCAGCCAGGAGCAACCGGGTCAGGTGCGCCAACTGATCATGCGTGTCTGGCGGAGTGAGGTCACGCGCTTGCTGTTCGAGGGCGTGGGCAGCCTGGGCGAGTCGTTCGCTTGAGCGAGCTTCAGCATGGGGCGACCCGAGCTCATCACCACGCAACGCAAGCGGTGGCTGCTGCCAGAGCAGCGCGGGAGCGTCGCTCCAGACATGGCGAAGCTCATCAAGCTTGATCGCCAGAGCCTGACCCGTATCGTGCGCCTGGATCACCATACCGATCACATACCCACGGGCTGCATCAATGACCGGAGCACCCACAAGGCTTGAGGTGAATGGTGCCTGGTCAAGCTGGACACGCCACACGCGCACCCGGTCGTGATCATGCAGCGCCTCCAGCGTCGCCTCATCGTGCAACCGGGCCGCAAGCTTGCTGCGCAGACACGTTGATGGATTGAGCACGGCATAGCCAGGAATCTCAACCGCAAGCCCGTGCGCAGCCACCAACGGATCTGGGGCCAGCGGCAAGATCGCCTGCGTGGCTGGAAGCTTCAGGCGCAGAACGGCAAGATCGCGCACACTGCGTGAAGACAGCGCGATCACCTCGGGGTGCTGATCGCCAATCCGCAACGCATCTGGGCCACCCAGCGTAGCTACGATCTGAGCCGAGGTGAGCAGATAGAGGCCGTCAGCATCAGCATAGCACCCAAATGCAGTGCCAAAATGGTGCGAGCCATAGGTATGACTAGCAAGACGATAGACCGCATCAAACGCATGTGTTCTGGTCATGGCAGACCTCCGCAGATACCCAGCACCGGGGAGCGCTTCGCCTGTTAGTGCGTGCCGTCAGCGCATCAGCACGTCTATATACGCCCAGACCGTCGGTGTCAGCGCCTCGGCGATGATGGGCCAAGCCGGACTGCGCCCGCTTGCTCAGGCCACGCAGATAGCCGTTGCTTCCCAGCAACCGAGCCGTTGACGGCCGAAGATAGAAGCGCTCTCATAGACATACGATAGCGCCTGCGCAAACGAACGTCAAGTGTGTATAATATCAAAAACATTTGCGAAGCGGCAGAACGGATGGAGCCAAGAGTGATCCTCCCGCAACTTGAGATGGTGCGTCTACGGTTGACCATGCGCCTGCTGGGGGATGCGCGCCTCCCTGCCTTCAAAGGCAGCCTCTTGCGTGGCGGATTTGGCTACGCCTTTCAGCGGGCGACGTGTCCGGCGGCCTGTTGGGGCAACGCGCACGCGTGCGAGGCCCCGATCATTTGCCCGTACCGATGGGTCTTTGCGACCCCGCACCCACCAGAAGTGGCGGAACTCCACGACTTGCAGGATGTGCCGCGCCCGTTTGTCGTACGGCTAGGAACCGATGAACGAACCACCTATCGAGCCGGGGAAGCCCTGGAATTTCAGGTTACCCTGCTGGGGCGCGGGATTGACTATCTCCCCTTTTTTCTCTTCGGGTTTGCCCATCTGGGTGAGCGCGGGCTTGGTGCGGCCCGGACCCCGGCGCGTCTCGAACGGGTCGAAGCGTTGGAACCGTGGCGTCCAACCGGCCCGGTCATCTATCAAGACGGGCGTCTGATCACACCATCAACCATGCCGTCCATCGACGGGCCAGCGATCAGCGCACGGGCCAGTGAACTACCAGACACGCTGCAATTGACCATCGCGAGTCCCTTGCGCATCAAGAGTCGCGGGCACCTGATGGAACGCATCGACCTCCCCGCTATCATACGTGCCACCGCGTGGCGGCTCGACACGCTCGCCCTCTTTCATGGCGGGGGCGCGTGGGGCGTGAACCATCACGAACTCGCCGAGGCTGCCCGGGTGATCAAGCTTGAGCGCGAACACGTTCGTTGGGAAGATCGTGAGCGTCAATCGGATGGGCGACACGGGCGGCAGCGCATGCACCTGGGGGGCTTGGTAGGCAGCGTCATCTTGCACGACGTACCACGTGACCTCCGCACCCTGCTGGTCGCAGCGAGCATCATCCAGATAGGCAAAGCCTGCGTCTTTGGCAACGGGGTCATCGACATCAGCGCAATCAGCGACTTGCCCTTGCACAACCACCAACCACCAGCTAAAATGTAGTCAAGCGCAGGGTAAACCACAGAATCAACCCATTTGGCACATTGACAACAGAAAGGTAAGCTGTTGGTCAACCCCGGTAAAATCCACTCCAACGCCATAAACGCCAGATGGCCGGGATGCGACCCAGTGACGACCAACGCCCCGCAAAGCAGGGGGTCGAGACATAGACTGGAGCAGTTCCGAGGCCTCCATTGGTAGGTGACGACCAACGCCCCGCAAAGCAGGGGGTCGAGACTGGGCGCCGACGATTGCTGGACGACCGAGACCTCGAGTGACGACCAACGCCCCGCAAAGCAGGGGGTCGAGACGAGGTCGGCGAGCTGACGTACAGGGGGATGTCCACGTGACGACCAACGCCCCGCAAAGCAGGGGGTCGAGACTTCGGGGTCATAGAACATGTCCGTGCGGCCCCAGTGTGACGACCAACGCCCCGCAAAGCAGGGGGTCGAGACCCGTGGGCTGTTGTCCCGCAGGCGCGGCGGCGTGCGGGGGTGACGACCAACGCCCCGCAAAGCAGGGGGTCGAGACACGAGCGGTTTGCGGTTCATGAGGTAACTCCTTAGTGACGACCAACGCCCCGCAAAGCAGGGGGTCGAGACGGATGAACCGATATGAGGTTCTCTGGGGTGCAGGTCAAGGTGACGACCAACGCCCCGCAAAGCAGGGGGTCGAGACGAAGTCTCTCACCGCTGGATGCGGATGTTGATTACAGTGACGACCAACGCCCCGCAAAGCAGGGGGTCGAGACTTGTGGAAGGTCGATTTCGATGTAGCTCAGCACGCGGGTGACGACCAACGCCCCGCAAAGCAGGGGGTCGAGACTTTGAACCATTCCAAACCTCCTGATACGCCTTGCTCAGGTGACGACCAACGCCCCGCAAAGCAGGGGGTCGAGACACATGCAGCGACTCCCAGCGCACATGTGGGACGTGCTGGTGACGACCAACGCCCCGCAAAGCAGGGGGTCGAGACAAGGTGGACTGGGTGCTGGCGCTTGCACAGATGATGTGACGACCAACGCCCCGCAAAGCAGGGGGTCGAGACGCGCTGCGCTACGGCTTTGTTGATGGCACGCCCTGGGTGACGACCAACGCCCCGCAAAGCAGGGGGTCGAGACCTAGCGCGGGCCATGCGCCAGGGGAACCGCGAGGCGTGACGACCAACGCCCCGCAAAGCAGGGGGTCGAGACTCAACCTGCGAGGGCACCTCCAGCCGATTCAGCACGCGTGACGACCAACGCCCCGCAAAGCAGGGGGTCGAGACACGGAAAGCATAGCGATACTGAGTGGAGCCATCTTTTGTGACGACCAACGCCCCGCAAAGCAGGGGGTCGAGACTAGAGCACCGGCTGGTTTCCGCTGACAACAAGGCGTGACGACCAACGCCCCGCAAAGCAGGGGGTCGAGACCAGGCGAAAGCCAGGCGGAATCCGGATATGATGGTGTGACGACCAACGCCCCGCAAAGCAGGGGGTCGAGACCCGTTCCACCGCAGGTCGCCGGTGAAGCCGTCGATCAGTGACGACCAACGCCCCGCAAAGCAGGGGGTCGAGACAGCAGCTCTGCCTGGCTCCACTGCGTGTTCACAATGGTGTGACGACCAACGCCCCGCAAAGCAGGGGGTCGAGACAAGGTAATCCGTGGCTATTCTCTTTCGTGGGTTGCTTGTGACGACCAACGCCCCGCAAAGCAGGGGGTCGAGACCACGTCAGCGGGATGGGGAGGGCGATATTACGGTGTGTGACGACCAACGCCCCGCAAAGCAGGGGGTCGAGACGGGGACGTGGAGGACGCTGGCGAGCAGGGTCGCCAGGTGACGACCAACGCCCCGCAAAGCAGGGGGTCGAGACGTCTATGTAACCCTCCACCCACCACGTCGTTGGGGGTGACGACCAACGCCCCGCAAAGCAGGGGGTCGAGACACGTCTTCGTGACGGGCTGCTCGGTGGTGCTGAACGGTGACGACCAACGCCCCGCAAAGCAGGGGGTCGAGACACCTTGGCGTGGTCCGTCGACGTCGGCCAGCACGGTTGTGACGACCAACGCCCCGCAAAGCAGGGGGTCGAGACCAACAGGCGGCTCGGGCGTGCTCGTCACAGCGGGCGGGTGACGACCAACGCCCCGCAAAGCAGGGGGTCGAGACATAACGGCACATCATGATGCCATCACCAGTGACTGGTGACGACCAACGCCCCGCAAAGCAGGGGGTCGAGACGACCCTCTGTCTGGTAGGTAAATCCACTTTGCCATTCCGTGACGACCAACGCCCCGCAAAGCAGGGGGTCGAGACTGGCCGTCGGCGAGGCCGTCGGCGAGGCCGTCGGCGGTGACGACCAACGCCCCGCAAAGCAGGGGGTCGAGACATGAACGAGAGGTTGGTTGTGGTGAAGTTGGTGATGGTGACGACCAACGCCCCGCAAAGCAGGGGGTCGAGACTCGAGCGGCTGCCCGTTCTCATTGGTGGGGATCCGTGACGACCAACGCCCCGCAAAGCAGGGGGTCGAGACCCGTCGGTTCGGGCGTTGCCGTCGGTGGTGGGGGAGGGTGACGACCAACGCCCCGCAAAGCAGGGGGTCGAGACACGACTACCTGGCCGCAGGCCACAGCATTGACGAGCGTGACGACCAACGCCCCGCAAAGCAGGGGGTCGAGACCAAGAGGCCTTGACGCACCACGGGGAACTCTCGTGTGTGACGACCAACGCCCCGCAAAGCAGGGGGTCGAGACTCAAGACGGGTCATCGAGATGACGAACTGGACGAGGGTGACGACCAACGCCCCGCAAAGCAGGGGGTCGAGACCCTGGGCCGCGTACCTTGACCAACGCGCCGCCGATCTTGTGACGACCAACGCCCCGCAAAGCAGGGGGTCGAGACTGTTTTTATACATCATGGCGGCGTGCCTAGCTGCTCCAGTGACGACCAACGCCCCGCAAAGCAGGGGGTCGAGACCTTCTTGACGGGGCAAACACGCTTCCAAGCGTCAAGGTGACGACCAACGCCCCGCAAAGCAGGGGGTCGAGACACGATCTCCGCCGTCGGTGGGACGGCGGTGGTCTCGTGACGACCAACGCCCCGCAAAGCAGGGGGTCGAGACCAACCAACTGATCATGACGTAGAACAAGGGTCCTAGGTGACGACCAACGCCCCGCAAAGCAGGGGGTCGAGACCTTGACCTGCTTCTGCGTCTCCAAGGCAGTGTCCTTGTGACGACCAACGCCCCGCAAAGCAGGGGGTCGAGACTCGGTTCCCGTCCAACAGAACTCCCCGGTTCCGCTGGAGTGACGACCAACGCCCCGCAAAGCAGGGGGTCGAGACACCGTCTTGACCTGTTTCGTCTCGCTCACAGTTGCAGTGACGACCAACGCCCCGCAAAGCAGGGGGTCGAGACAGACCACGGCCTTCCAGCCGTAGTAGACTGCAAAAGTGACGACCAACGCCCCGCAAAGCAGGGGGTCGAGACACCGATTCATGTGGGTTCTACCTTTCGATACTGGGGGAGTGACGACCAACGCCCCGCAAAGCAGGGGGTCGAGACAGAACGAACAGGGCCATGAAAAACGCGAACATGCGAGTGACGACCAACGCCCCGCAAAGCAGGGGGTCGAGACACCCGGCGCTCGAGGTAGCGATGATATGTGTTGACGGTGACGACCAACGCCCCGCAAAGCAGGGGGTCGAGACAATTTATCTCCTCCGGACAGTTTGCGTCCATCTCAGTGACGACCAACGCCCCGCAAAGCAGGGGGTCGAGACTCTTCTGGAGAATAGCGCCGTCCTTCTTGATGATGTGTGACGACCAACGCCCCGCAAAGCAGGGGGTCGAGACAGGAAGTAGACCGCCCCCTGCCGCCACGGCTCCCCCGTGACGACCAACGCCCCGCAAAGCAGGGGGTCGAGACTAGTGTATGAGGCCCAACGGGCGAAGTTGCCGCTCGTGACGACCAACGCCCCGCAAAGCAGGGGGTCGAGACACCAAGAAAGGCGCTCCTGCGGATGCAGGTGCGCCTTGTGACGACCAACGCCCCGCAAAGCAGGGGGTCGAGACACGAGCGGCGGCGGCGGGCGGGATAGAATCGACTGCGTGACGACCAACGCCCCGCAAAGCAGGGGGTCGAGACTTGCGACGGATGTACGCTTGCGCGTTGCCGTCGGTGTGACGACCAACGCCCCGCAAAGCAGGGGGTCGAGACTTGAAGGTGTCGGTGTCGGCGGCGGTGTCGGCGTCGGTGACGACCAACGCCCCGCAAAGCAGGGGGTCGAGACACGGCAGAATCACGCCCTGGGTGTTGGTGGTCTTAGGTGACGACCAACGCCCCGCAAAGCAGGGGGTCGAGACGCAGGGCGCGGCCGTTGTTCACGAGGTCGAGGCCCACGTGACGACCAACGCCCCGCAAAGCAGGGGGTCGAGACCAGTGGTGGGCCAAGGATGGCACGGTCGGCGGTGTAGTGACGACCAACGCCCCGCAAAGCAGGGGGTCGAGACCCTGGAGCGAGGTTGCGTTAACGGGGGTGAGCGGCGAGTGACGACCAACGCCCCGCAAAGCAGGGGGTCGAGACCACCACCCCGACCTTGCTGACGACGCTCAGCGGGAGCGTGACGACCAACGCCCCGCAAAGCAGGGGGTCGAGACAAAACGCGGGCGGGTCATGGGCATCCAGGTAATTTTGTGACGACCAACGCCCCGCAAAGCAGGGGGTCGAGACCCTGGACGGGCATCACGCCGCCGCAAGCAGGATGGTCGTGACGACCAACGCCCCGCAAAGCAGGGGGTCGAGACACGCAGCCATTCGACCAGACGGGCACGCTGATCATGTGACGACCAACGCCCCGCAAAGCAGGGGGTCGAGACTAACTTTCGATAGCTCGCCGAGATTCCGGATAGGGTGACGACCAACGCCCCGCAAAGCAGGGGGTCGAGACGGGGAGACTTTCTGGAACAGCTTCAAATAGTCCTGGGTGACGACCAACGCCCCGCAAAGCAGGGGGTCGAGACACCGACGGCAGCTGGGAATGCGGGCGACCATTTAACTGTGACGACCAACGCCCCGCAAAGCAGGGGGTCGAGACTCGGCGTCCTGGAAGATGGGAAGAGGCTCTCCTCCTGTGACGACCAACGCCCCGCAAAGCAGGGGGTCGAGACAACATGATAAAGAAACAAAGACGGTATAGGCGAGTGACGACCAACGCCCCGCAAAGCAGGGGGTCGAGACGCAGTACCCCCTGGTGGAGGTGACTGCGGGGGCGGTTGTGACGACCAACGCCCCGCAAAGCAGGGGGTCGAGACTTATCCCATCCTTCGCGAGAAACGCGTACGTTCCGGTGACGACCAACGCCCCGCAAAGCAGGGGGTCGAGACTCAACGCTCTGCCCTCCACCAGGAGACTGACGCGTGTGACGACCAACGCCCCGCAAAGCAGGGGGTCGAGACAATCATGCCACTTCCCACAGTCTTCGCAGAACATCGTGACGACCAACGCCCCGCAAAGCAGGGGGTCGAGACCAAACGCCTCCCTCTGCGAGTTCGGCCAGCGCTACGAGTGACGACCAACGCCCCGCAAAGCAGGGGGTCGAGACCATAAGAATGAATAGGACTACTTTCTTGTATAGGTGGTGACGACCAACGCCCCGCAAAGCAGGGGGTCGAGACGTGAGAAGATTGTCGCGATACTCACAGCCAGCGAAGGTGACGACCAACGCCCCGCAAAGCAGGGGGTCGAGACAAAGTGGTTGATACCATAGCCCATGTGGTTCATCTGGTGACGACCAACGCCCCGCAAAGCAGGGGGTCGAGACTCGACGGGGCGGTGCCGCTCTGGGCGTGCTAGCTAGTGACGACCAACGCCCCGCAAAGCAGGGGGTCGAGACACGGGTGGTAATAATCTCACCGGACGGTGAGGCGAGTGACGACCAACGCCCCGCAAAGCAGGGGGTCGAGACTTTTCCAATTCACCACCAACCCGTCGGCGACGCTTAGTGACGACCAACGCCCCGCAAAGCAGGGGGTCGAGACAATGGTAATCTACCGTACGCATCAGCAGATATACGTGACGACCAACGCCCCGCAAAGCAGGGGGTCGAGACCTCAGTCCCCTCAGGTTCTGCTCCCGGGGGAGGTTGGTGACGACCAACGCCCCGCAAAGCAGGGGGTCGAGACAAGGAGAATGGTTACTCCACTCGCCCCAGAAGCCGAGTGACGACCAACGCCCCGCAAAGCAGGGGGTCGAGACATGGTCTGTAGATTGGTGTCGTTGCTGACAGCGAAGGTGACGACCAACGCCCCGCAAAGCAGGGGGTCGAGACCGCCGTCGGCCAGGATGGGCAGCAGCGCGAAGAGCGTGACGCCCAACGCCCCGCAACGCCGGCGGGCGCGACGGGCGGTAGGGGCACCCCTTGCGGGTGCCCCTACCGTGCGGGCACCCGCAAGGGGTGCCCCTACCGTGCGTGCGGGGGTTCCGGTGATGGCGGTCGTTGTTTCGTGCGCGATGAAGGTGCCCCTACGTGCGTGCGGGGGTTCCTCTGGCGGTGACGCCCAACGCCCCGCACGCAGGGGGGCATTGGGTGGCAAAGGCCTGTGGGCGTAGCAGCAATCCCGTGGGACATTCGTCTAATGGATCAGCTAGGCTGCTGCGCCCCTACATCTATGATTACGCCAGATGCGCCCGCAGGTGGGGGGTGGAGCAATCCAGGGGCGCATAGTGTCACCAGCGAAGTTGCCTCGCCAGCAATGCTACTTCCCGCCCAACCCCGTAATCGCCGAGCGGCTTGCTTCGATGCCAAAGCCCCAGGCGAGCAGGGTGGCGTAGTCGGTCCAGAGGTTGGCCCCAAAGGTGGCGTTGTTGCCGTAGAGTTGCCCGAGCCCTACCAGCGCAAGGAGGACGAGCAGAAAGCCTGAGCTGAGCCAGAGTTCCCCTATGCGGCGTCCGCTTGCGTGCTGAACCTGGGCTTCTGAGGTGGTGACCGGGACAACCGAGGGCATCGTTGGCATGGTGAAGATACCAGGTTGTACGCCTCGTCCGCCGCCAAGGACAAAGGGTGCCTCCGTGGCGTCGGGTTCGGGTGCTGGTGGAATAACCTCGGTCGCCAGGTTTGCGAGCTCGGTTTGCAGCAAGCTGCGATTGGCGGCATCGCTCGGGTCAAGATTGAAGAGACGGGTTTCTAGGGCGCGGAGACGTTGCTGGAGCGAGGGATCATGGCGGCTCTGGGTCAGCAAGCTGTCGATCTGTTCAAACATGGCTTGATAGTCAGCGACAGCTTCCTGCTGCTCCTTCAGCCGGCCTGCCACCGCGTCAGGTTCCTGGGTGCCCAGCGGGGCGTCGCGGGTGGCGTCCTTGAGATGCTGCTGCACGGTGCGGATGTAGGCGGTGTCGGTTGGCATGCTTGCGCTGGCGATGCGCTGCTCCAGCTCGGCGATAAAGGTCGCCTGTGCTTGCCAGTTGGTGCGGTCGCGTCGCCAGCGTTGCCAGATCGCTTCGGCTTTGCTGATGAAGTTCCGTGCCTGCTCGATGTCGGCCCCTTGCAAGGCGGCTTCGACATCAATTAATTGACGCTCGATCTGCTGGCGAAAGCTCGGGAGGAGTTCGGGATCGTTGCGGAGTTGGCTGCGCAGCCGCCCGGCACGAATGAGGATGTCGTCGTACGGGCGCACTTGCTGACGATAATAGGTAAGCACGCCGCCGCCGGCAATGCCGAGCAGCAGCACCGCGAGCGCCCAGCCCCAGGGGTGTTTGACCTGCACCGTTACGGGGAGACTCAGGACATCGTTGGCAGAGGTGAGCAGTAGTTCGCCCTGATATGCACCGCTGGCAATGCGCTCCAGATCAAAGGTTGTTGTGACGGTCAGCACCTGGCCAGCCGCCACCTGGGTGGCCGAGGTCTGGATGGTGATCTGTGGTGCAGGAATGGCCTGGCCCTGGTCGCTGATCAGATCCGTGGCAAGCCCTTGTAGCCCGGTGATCGGCGTGGTGGCACGGATCACGGTCGTGCGCGTCAGGCGTTCGCCCGTCACGCCAGCCGCACTGATGCGCGTTGGTGTCGCCGTCAGACCACCCTGGGCCTGCGCTGATGAAGCCAGGAGCAGCCAGCACACCCCTAGACCAAGCAAGAGCAGCAGCCATGTTTGGCGCATCACGATCTCCTTGTCGAACCTCACGAGCGCCGATCGACGACGATTATATCGCCAATGCCCTCAATGCGAGCATTAGGTTCCTGAAGCGGCATGCCCTGTTCCACATTCCAGCGGCGCAGTCCATCAATAACATGATTCTTCAGGTCGTCCACCGTTACAAAGCCTTTGTGGTCGCGATCCGCCGCGCCTTCCAGGCCATCAAGCAGGTAGTAACTGAAGACCCCATGCTTGACAGCGTGCCATTCCCGGGCGATCTGCTGCGAGGTGCTGGCGGCTAGGACGGCAAAACCTTCGGCCAGTTCAAAGCTATGGCGCAGAAAGTCCGGGTCGGTCATGCTGCGTCCGATCTCAATGCCGACATGGCATGCATCCAGCAGCAGCAGGCAGCGGTTTGCCTTGCTAGCGCGCAGCATCGCCTCGACCTCAGCAAGGGCCAGGGCTGAGTGGGGCGAACGAGCCCGCGTATTTTGCAACGCCAGCCAGCGTTGCCCGTCGCGCAGCAGCCCGTGACAGGCAAAAAAGACCAGGATGAAGTCATCGTGCGCGGCGCTTTCGCAGATGCTTCGTAATTCTGCTTCCACGTTCTCACGGCTGGGGAAGCGATGACTCTTGGGGTCAAGCTCATCGTGCAGAGCGACAACCGTATAACCGCCGCCAGCCAGCTGCGTTGCGAGGGCACGCACATCATTGACGCAATAGCGCAGCGGGGCATAGCTTGGCTCATTGTACACGTTGATCCCCACCAGCAAGGCCCAACGCTGCCGTACCGGGCCAGGCGGCGGGCGCGGTGCCGACGGCTGCGGCGCGGGATTGCCGCGGGGGGCGGGTGACGACGCCGTGGGATCGCTCGGTTCCACTGGCGCTGGCGCAGGAAGAGGGAGATCGATAGTGAGCTTCACTTCGATGCGGAGCCAGGTGACCAACGTCTGCATCGGGATCGAGTCACTCTCAAATGCATAGATCGCCTGTACCAACTCTTCGAGGCCCCCCTGATACTGCACGCACCGTTGCACAATATTGGCGACATCAGCCCTGAGCGCGGGATGACGCGTAATGTTGTGACGAATACCATCACGCAACTGACGCACAATCAGCTCGCGGGTGCCCTGATCCGCAATGGCATCGCATGCACAGAGCAGGTTCATCAAGTGATTGCGTTGCGGGTTCGTGAGGGCTGGTGGGGGCATAACGAAGGTTCCTCGTTCAATTGACAGCAAACAGCAGCAGAATTATAGCATGGACGATCCCCATACATGGGCCAAACCGATCTGATATGTTATACTTTCGGCATATCCTCATTCGTAGGTGAGTTCTGAAGCAAACGATGCCTGAGCCTTCCGATCAACTGACGCTGCGCTTTACGCCAACGCTGGATGGGGCGCGGATTGGGTGGGAGAGCGTTGCTGGGGGGACGCGCCGCAGTCGCTTTGTTGCGCCGTATGCCAGCGACGTGTTGCCCACCGTGCTCAAAGCGCTTGATGCCGCGCAACGCCCCGGTTATCCGGGCGTGGGGCCGGATGTGAGCGCTGAAGAGGTGCAGCACCTGGTTCGCGCTGGGCTTTGGGAGGCCGACCGAGTGGTGCCCGAGGTGCATCGGCGCGTTGGGCAACGCTTGTATGCGGCGTTGATTGAGGATCGTGACGGGGAACTTGCCCTGCGCCTGGCCCGTGAGTCGGCGCGGAGCCAGGGGAAATCGCTGACGTATGTGCTGCGCTTTCCGCCCGAGGCGGTGGACCTGGCGGCGTTGCCGTGGGAGGCGCTCTGGGATCAGCGTCAGGCGTTGCTGCTGTCACGTGGGGGCCGTCAGCTTGATGCGCTCGAGCGCTATCTCGATCTGGATGAGGCCCTTTCCCCACCATTGCCAGCGGGCCACACGCTGCATATCCTGGCGCTTGCGCCGCACGCCGGCATTCCCCCAGAGGTGCGCGATGCCGAACGTGCCGCGCGCCTCCAGAGCTGGACGGCCCTGCAGGATCAGGGGTTGCTGACGTGGGACGAACTCTCGCCCGTGACGGCGCGGAGTCTCGATGATCGCATGCGCCGGGGGCCAACCCCCGATATCATCCACTACTACGGCCACGGCAGCTATGACAACGGTCAGGGCTCCCTGGTCTTCGATAGCGAGGCGCGGGGGAGCAGGTATGAACTGGTGAGTGCTGGTCGTTTGGCGGCCCTGCTGGGTGGCATGCGGCTCATGATGCTCTTTGCCTGTCAATCGGCGATGGTCACCGACGGCCTGTCCACGGGGCTCTTTACGGGCGTGGCCCCGGCGTTGAGTGCCGTTGCCGAAGCGGTGGTCGCGATGCAATTGACGGTGCGTGTCACGGCGGCCACCCGCTTTAGCGAGGTCTTCTATGGTGAGCTCGCCCGCGGTCAGGCAGTTCAGGCCGCCGTCGCCGAGGCGCGGCGTTCACTCTATGTGCTCGAAAGCGACGGCGCAAGTTGGTATGTGCCGGCGCTCTACCTGCGCACCCGCGAGCAACGACCGCTCTATCTGGTGCAACCAAGCGTGGAAGAACGACGGCCTCTCCGTGGCGGCGCACTTCAACCAGAGCGCACCCCTCCAGACCACCAGGGACATCCCAACGGCGGCGCGTCATCACCCGCGGCCACCCCAGAGGGACAACCAGCAGCGCTCACGGGCGACGCGTCATCGCCTGCGGCCACCCCAGAGGAACAACCAGCAGCGCCCGCTGGAGGCGCGTCATCACCCGCGGCCACTCCACAAGGAGATGCCATGCGTCAACTGACGATCCAAGAGCGAGGCCAGCTCGTTGAGCTTTTGCTGGCCTGCCCTGCAATGCAAGACAGCCACCAGCGAGGGAGTGCGCTCGACTTTCTTGAGGCCCACGTACGCAGCGCCATCCCCCGCCACGCCCAGAGCCGGGCCGATGTCTTGAGCATCGTCACCACCTGCAACAACTACCGTGGTGCGCTGGACGCGTTGCTTGACGGGGTGCGCTTTTTTGATGCAGGTACGGTGGCGATGCAAGCGGTTGAAGATTTTTGGAAGCAGAAACAATGATGATAAAACTCAATAATTCGCGGTTTATTGAGCTGATGAAAATACGTGTGTGAGGGATATCCTTATGGATGCAACGCTTGTGATTGAATCGATCCCAATGACCGATTATCTCGAAATCATCGCCCCCGATGTTGTACGCGTGAAAGGCCATCGCATTGGTCTGGAGCATATCATTGAGCGCTATCACCTTGGGCTTAGCCCAGAACAGATGGCACTCGATTTTCCAGGCGTTGACCTCGTGGCTATTTACAACATTATTGCCTATTATTTGCACCATCAGGATACAGTGGACGCGTATATGGCCCGGGTCGATGCCCGCACTGAAACGGCGTACCAGGCCTGGCTGAGTCAACCACCCTCGCCACCGACGTTACGCATCCGCGCCATCAAGTCTCAGCGTGAACGAGCAAGTTCATGAAACTGCGTTTTCTCATTGCTGCGGCGGGTGGGCTGCATTGGGGGATTTTTATCGTGCGAAAGCACGTGCCCATCGGCGTATTGGTGGAGGAACTCGCCCTGTACTGGGAGGCTAGCGAAGCTGAAGAGTGGGTTGATCGCATTGAGTGGTTGACCGTGTGATACTATACCAGGATTAAAGGCAATACCTGGCAAAGAAGGCGGTTGTTTTGACGCAAAGGCGCAAAGGCGCAAAGGTTTTCGCGGAGGTGAGCCCACCCTTCGCGCCTTCGCGCCTTCGCGTGAATTTCTTTGGGCGGTTGATGATTTTTGGCAGCAGAAACAATGACCATACAACTAACGAATCCACAGTTTATTGAACTGGCTAACCTGTTGCTTGCGTGCGATGCGATCAAAGATCGGGGCATCCGCGGTGATGTGCTGGCCTTTCTGCCCGACAATGTGCGTGGGGCCATTGCTCGGCGGGATCAGGATCGTGCGGATGTGCTGAGCATTGCCCGTACCTGCGCCAACTACCCTGGCGCACTGGATGCGTTGCTTGAGGGGGTGCGCTGTTTTGATGAGGGCAGTGCCCCGCTGCTGGCGCTTGAGGCGTTCTGGCACGGTCTTGCAGGTGCGGCCCCCAACGCATCAGGGCAGCATCTGCCGGCGAAGCCGCACCAGGTTGAAGCGTCGCTCTGTCGGATCGATTTTACCCAGGCGATCGAGACGTTCGAGGTGGCGCTGCGAGATATGGGCACGACCGGTGGCGCCGCGCTCTTTCTGCTGCAAAATAGCTATGCTATGGGATCCCGATGGCTGATGCAGCGCATTGATGGCAGGCTAAAAGAGGTGATCTATCCCATTCATACCGTGTCGATCGGGTTTGAAGTGGGCATGCGCCATGATGAGCAGGGTCTCTTGCAGCGCCTGGGTGAGTGGTTTGCGGTGCATGATCATGGTGATGATCACGATCACTATATGACGAGCTTGATTGAGACCATATGCTTGTCAATTCGTAGTAAAAAAGTGATCCTGCTTGAACTTTCAGGATGGCATCGTGCCGAGGAACGGCTCTTAGCCTGGTTTGTCGAACACTTCTGGTCGCGGATGGTTGATGCACTCGCACGGTTCATTGCCGAACACGATTTGCGTCGCGTCTATGTGCTGGCGGTGCTTGTGACCAATACGCAGATCCCGGCTGAGACCTTGAGGCCGCATCTGTGTCCCGCTGGGCGGTTTGTCAGTAAGCAGATCACCTGCTTGCCGCTTGAACCCTGGTCGGTCGATGATATTCGGGTCTGGTTAGAGTCGTTTTCGCACCTATCAAGCGGACAGGTGATTGATCAAGAGGCCGATCGCATTTATGCTAGCAGCATCAACGGTACACCCCGGTTGGTGGCCGATCTGCTGCGTGATACGTATGCCCGATAGCAAGAGGAGAAGGTGATGAAGCCGCGTTCCGCGTATGTCTTTGCTGGTGATATGGCGCACGAGCCAGCCGAGCGCCATCCCGATGCCCCTACCCAACTAGAGCCGTATCTGGCTTCGCCGGAATTGGTACGCGCGGTCAATCTGGCGATCCATCTGGGCCGCCCACTGCTGCTTGAGGGTGAAGCCGGCTGTGGCAAAACGCGCCTGGCGCACGCGGTGGCCGCTGAGTTGGGCTTGCCACTCTATCGCTGGGATGTGCGTTCGACCAGCAAGGCCCAGGATGGGCTCTATACCTATGATGCGATCCGTCGTTTGCATGATGCGCAGGTTCACCATCTTCTGGCGGGGCAGATGCGTGAAACGGGGCAGAGCGATCCGGGCAATCCGCAGCAGTATGTGCGGATGGGGCCCATCGGCAAGGCGTTTGAACTGCGCGATCGCCCCGCAGTCGTGTTGATTGATGAGATTGACAAAGCCGATATTGATTTCCCCAATGACTTGCTCACGGTGCTCGACGAGCCGTGGGCGTTTACGATTCAAGAGACCGGGCAGCCGATTCAGGCCGTTCCTGCGTATCGCCCGATCATCGTGATCACCAGTAACAAGGAGAAGGGCAATTTGCCGGCCCCGTTTTTGCGCCGGTGCATCTACCATTTCATTACCTTCCCGGAAGCGCAGTTGAAGACGATTGTTGCGACCCACTTTGCCCGGCGCGGCATGGTGGTGCCGCCAACCACCGATCTGGCGATCTCGCGCTTTCTTGCGTTGCGCAATGGCGAGCGGTTGCATAAGAAGCCGGGCACGAGCGAGTTGCTCGATTGGCTCGAGGCGCTGGCGAACTTCAAGCCGGCGAGCCAACTCACGGCGGACGGGCCGCTGCCGTATCCAGAAGTGTTGCTGAAGCTGCGTGCCGATTGGCATGCGATTGTTGACCAGCGATGAGTGCCTTCCAGACCACCGATTTTGTGATTGCCCTGTTCTTGGCGCTGCGGCAGCAGGGCCTGGTACTGGGGGTGGGCGAATTGCTGGCGGTGCTTGACATCACCGACGTTTCCTGGCAGCCTGAGGCGCACGAGCAAGCGCGGCTGCACATCCGGCTCGTCTGGTGCCATTCTCCCGCTGAAGAGCAGATCTTCGATGATGTATGGGCGGCGACGCTGGCGCGCACGAGGCAGGGCGCACCGCAGCGCGTCGATGAGCACAAACCGCCCCCGGCACCGGACGATCGTGCCCCCGCTGATCTTGCTGAGCAGCCCAGGCCGGAAGCTCTGCCGCCTGAGCCGCTGCCGCCAACCGCCGGTGGTGCCGCCGCACGGTTAGAACCACTGCCCTTCTATGTGCCCTTTGCCCCGGCCCCGATTGATGACCATCTGGAACTGGGCAGTTACTGGCCCATCTCGCGCCGACAGATGGCCTACGCCTGGCGGTACCTGCGTCGTCCGCTCGCCGATGGGCCGTGCGACGTGCTTGATCTCACGGCAACGATTGACGCAACAACGCGCAGTGGCCTCTTTCTGGGGCCGGTCTATCGTCGACGAGAGCGCAATCACGCTCATCTGGTGCTGCTGATTGACCAGAACGGCTCAATGATGCCCTTTCACCGCTTTACCCGCGATCTGGCGACCACGGCGCAGGACGAAAGCAGCCTTGAGCAGGTGGAGGTCTACTATTTTCACAATGTTCCCGCCGAACACGTTGCAACCGATCCATACCTGACCACCTCCATCGAACTGGCAGGCCTCCTGGAGCGTTGCACGCCCGAGACGAGCATCCTCATTGCGAGCGACGCCGGGGCGGCGCGCGGCTACCGCGACCCGGAGCGCATTCGGGCGACGCGCACCTTTGTACGCCAGGTCGAACAGCACACCCTGCTGCTGGCCTGGCTCAACCCGATGCCCCACGAACGCTGGGCGCACTCGTCGGCCCAGGTGATCGCCGGACTGTTGCGCGGCCACATGTTTCAGATGGATGCCGATGGTCTGAGCAACGCGATTGATGTTCTTCGTGGGCAACCGTTGCGGTATCACTAAACTATGGATACAGCGACTGCACCAACCGAAGATGATGCGCGGCAGATGGTGGAGCGGTTTGTCCGTCGTTTCGACGAGTCATACCGTCTGCTGGCCTGCCATGCGGCGCTGCCGCTGATCCTGACGCCCGAACTGGTGCACAATCTGCGCAATACCTTCTTGCGCGGGCAGGTGCCCTGGGTCGCTGAGGTGGATCTGCTGCTCTCGGAGCTGTGCCGGCCTGTTGGCTACGAACAATACGCGATGGATGCGGCGGTACGGGCGTACCTGATCAACGACCTGCAAGCCCGCGTTGGCGAGCGTCGCCTGCAAGACGTGGCGCGCCTGCTGATCCGCTATATTCATCACCTCAGCCGTGCACGCTCCATCTTCAGCGACCCCGAACTCCAGGCGCAGCAACTGGCCGCCATGGTCTGCCTGGACGACCAGCGCGAAGAGGCTGTGCATACCCTGGTCGAGGCGCTTCAAAAGAACCTGGAGGCCATCGCCGACAGCCCCACCGCCACCGGCACCCGCGCCGAACTCACCCGCCTGACCCGCCTCGCGCAGACCCTCGCCCCGCAGATGGGAGCGTATCCCGAACTTGTTACCTATGCCGACCTGATCCGGCGCATGCTCGCCGATCCCGCCCGCACGCTCACCGAAGAGCCAAGCCAGGTTCAGACGCCGGTCACGCTCCTGGGGCAAACGATGCCCGCCCCGGGGGTCTTGCTGCCCCCAGAGTCGCGTGATTCTCCAGATGACCACGTCACGCCAACCAGACCGGGGTTGGCGTTGCCGCCATTGTATGGCCGCGCAACCGAACTCGCCCTGCTGCAACAGTTCTGCCTGGAGCCGGTCAACCACTACGTGGTGCTCTACGGGGCGCCGCAGAGTGGCAAAACAAGCCTCTTGCGGCACCTGGAAGCCGCCTTGCAGCAATTTGCCCAAGTTGATGTGTGTCGCCTTGATGTTCAGGCGATCCACGGGGCCACCGCTGAGCAAGTGTTTGCCTATCTCGCCACCCAGATCAGTCAGTCGCTCCCGGCTGGCGTGGAAGCCGCAGGCGTTGAGGAGGGCACGACCTTCCTGAGCTTCCTGATCGAAGCGCTCGATCGCGACGACATCAACCGCTTCGTGCTGATGCTTGATGAATGGGGCGCGTTGCCCGTCGCAACCCGCGAGAAGCTGGCCCATACCGTGCGTTCCATCTTCGCGATGCGGAACGAAGTCCCCGTGCTCGCCAAGCTCCAGGTGATCGTGAGCGGCGGCATCGAGCTGTATGACCTTGGGCGCAGTGAGGCATCGCCGCCATTCAACATCTGCGAAGAGGTCTACCTGGGTGATCTGAGCGAAAGCGAAGCGGTCGCTCTGATGTGGGAAGATCTCGGCAGTCTGGAGCTGCCGGAAAAGCTCGTGGACGACCTGGCATATGCGACCTACGACCGCGTCGGCGGGCACCCCTACCTGACCCGGCGCATCGCCGAACTCGTTGTGCAGGCAACGCCGCCCGGCGAGCCCCTGGCGGCGAACGCGCTGGCAACCGCGCTTGGCGAAATCGAGCGCGACGACCCGCTGCTGGGCCGCATTATCGACGACCTGCGCGCATATCAACTGGAAGACGCAGCCCGCCGCCTGCTCAGGAGCATGGCAACAGCGTCTTCTGATCCTTCACAGCCCGGGAGCGCGGGCGGCCCGCCCGCTTCGGGAGCAAAAGCCGGCGGGCCGCCCGCGCTCCCAGGAGAGTCGGAAAACGTCGTTGACCGACCGTTGAGTGCCCCACCGCCCTTTACCCGCCTCGATGACGACATGGCCCGCCTGGAACTGATCGGCCTCGCCAGACCAGCGGGCGAGACCTGGGCACCACGGAACGCCTGGCTGGCCAAAGTGTTTGGGCAATTGCTGGATGTAGCTTCGCCAACGGTCGTCGCGCCACTAGATGCGGGAGCAACGACGGCGACGCCGTTGCCCGCATGGGTGCCGCAACTCATCCACATCCCGGCGGGATCCTTTTTGATGGGCAGCAGTGACGCTGACAGCATGGCCCTCCACAACGAAAAACCGCAACACACGCTGACCCTGCCCGACTATTGGATTGGCGCAATGCCTGTGACCAATGCTCAGTTCCAACCCTTTGTCCAGGGTGATGGGTACACGAATCGAACCTACTGGACGATGGCTGGATGGGCATGGCGCACGGAGAAGAAGATTAGTCAACCTGCGTATTGGAACGACTTACGCTGGAACGGTGCGCAGCATCCCGTTGTTGGTGTAAACTGGTTCGAGGCAGTTGCCTACTGCCGCTGGCTCAGTGCGCAGACCGGACACGAGTTTCGCCTGCCGAGCGAGGCTGAATGGGAAAAAGCCGCCCGTGGCCCCGACGGGCGCATCTGGCCCTGGGGCAATACCTGGGAGCGCGGGCGGTGCAACAGCAAGGAGGCCGGGCTCAACCAGACAACCCCGGTAGATCAGTATCCGACTGGTGCCAGCCCGTACGGGGTGCTGGACATGGTCGGCAACGTCTGGGAATGGTGCGCGACCCAGTATGGCAAATGGTATCCCTATCAATGGAAGGATGAGTGGCAAGCAGCGTATCTGGGAACTGACTGGAGTCGTGTACTACGTGGCGGATCGTGGAACCACGAACAAAAGTTCGTCCGGGTTTCGTACCGCGAATTCTACTTCCCGGGCAGCCGCTACAACAGTAACGGGTTGCGGGTCGCCAGTCATTCTCCGCTGCCCGGTTCTGAATCCTGATTGCTGATTGCTGTGTTTGGGCGGCCCATAGGAATGGCAGAGCCAGGTGGGTGCTATCCTTCTTCGTTCACCGGCTCGGCGATCATGCGCTCTGCGTCCTGAAGCAACGGCGTAAGCGCCAGATCTTCATCCACCTCCGGCCAGTGGATGCCATAGCCGGATGGTGATACCATTATGCACCTCCCTGATGCATAGCTTTGCTTCTGAGCAACAAACCTCATGGAATGGTCGGATCGCAACGCCTCCGCGGTCATTCCGAACGAAGCCGCAGGCGCAGTGAGGAATCTGCACTGATCGTCATGAAAGACCCCTCACTTTGTTCGGGGTGACATGGGCGGCGTTCGGGGTGACATGGGCGGCGTTCGGGGTGACATGGGCAGGCCTGTGCAACACACTGATTAGTTTGTGCATTAAGTTTTCTGGTAGCGCCGCCGACCACGAATGCTGATAACGAATAACCGAATATGGGCTGCTCCATGCGCTCTTCGTTCATTCGTGGCCCCAATTCGTGGACGGCTGAGGACGCCGGAAAACTTAATGCACAAACTACTGATTGCTCACGGCATCACTGGCCGGCGGGCCATTTGGTACTCAGCATGCCAACGTAGTTCTTTCAACTGTACCCGTTCAGGCGCATCGATGCAAGCGAGAAGGCTGGAATATTCCAAATGAGACCCGTTTTTTGACGCAAAGGCGCAAAGGCGCGAAGCTTTGATCCAGCCGGCGTAGGCCGGTTTCGCATACGGCAGCCGAGGCGTTGACGCCGATGGTGTTATGGTCTTTCAGAAATGAATCCGCTCCAGCCCACGAAGGTGGGCTTCGCATTCCCTAGCCGAGGGCTTTAGCCCGACGGCATCGGGTTCATAGCGGATCATGGACTGAAAACCCATGATGCCGACGGGCCACAGATTTTCGTTGGCCGGTGCCTGCAAGCAAGCGGGACGGCCTTTCACCCAAAGGAGAAGGCATGCGTCAACTGACCATCCAAGAGCGAGGCCAGCTCGTTGAGCTTTTGCTGGCCTGCCCTGCAATGCAAGACAGCCACCAGCGCGGGGGTGTGCTCGCCTTTCTTGAGGCTCGCGTGCGCAATGCCATCCCTCGCCACGCGCAGAGCCGCGCCGATGTGCTGAGTATCGTGACGATCTGCAACAACTATCCGGGTGCGCTGAACGAACTGCTTGTCGGCGTGCGCTTTTTTGATGCAGGTACGGTCGCGATGCAGGCGGTTGAGGAATTTTGGCACGCTCTCGTGTCGGACGATCGAGGCTCCTTACCGAACACGAATCTTTCCCCTCGTCCTTCATATGACCCTGGTTTTATCGAACTGCTCCGTCAAAAGCTCGTGACCGAGCATCAACTTCACGATGTCTCGCGTGATGCGCGTCATGCGGCGTTCGCATTGATTGGCTTTCGCGAAACCCCTTTGACGATCGATCTGGTGGCGTTTGTGGTTGCCGATGGACTCACGCATGAAGAGATCGTTGCCTTGCGAACTAGCTTTTTTGAGACCACCCGACGTTTGCCACACAACTACCGCTTACGTCCCGGCTTACGCAATCCAAACGGGTTGCTCTGTTTTGTTTTTGTGCATGGCTGCCCCGAGCAGATGGGTAGCTTCATTCAGAAGCAGAGTCAGATCTCGCACGCCTCCCCCGACGGCGGGGTCATGGTCGCCTGGTCACTGGATATGCAAGCCCAACATGTACGTGTGCATAACAATCCGGTTTCGTTGGTTCCACCCGTCATTATTCTGGTCAAAACCGTCTTTCCAGGACGCGACTGGTTACTCGGATGTCTGCGCGAGTATCACGCCCAGGTTTCTGCCGCTGAACAACCAGCAAGAACTGTTGAGACTAGTGCCGCACCGCACCAAGGCAGGGTTGCCGTATGTCTGGCTGCGCATCCGAAACTACGCGGTGGCGTTGATGCACGCCCTGACGAGATCCTGATCGATTGGGTCGAGGCGTTTGGGTCAGGCGATCCGACGCCGCTGACATGGGAGCAGCAGCTTTTGCCAGATCTCGAGCGGTATGTGCGGATGTTTCGGCGCGAGCAGAAGAGCGTGATTGACCTGCGGGCGTTTGCGCGGAATGCGGCAGGGCTTGCGTTTGGGGCTGTTTTTTGCCAGCGTGCCGGCTTCCAGATCCACTACACCGATAATCGCGATCAGGTGTGGCGCACCGATGCTGCCGTGTCCGTCCCAGCACCACTGACCCTCACCGAGACGCTGGTGGACAACGATGGCAACGATCTCGTCGTTGAACTCGCCGTCACCCAGGGTGCGGCACGGGTAACCGAGGCGGTTGATGAGTGGTTGGTGACGCACGCGGGCCAGGTCGCCGCAGGAACGCACCGGCGGATCGGCAAACGCCTGCTGCTTGCGCTCCATCGCGAGCCGTATGAGCTTACGCCAGAAGAAGGGGCTGCGATGGCCCAGCAGGTATGTGCCTTGCTGAGCACGCAGAGCCGTCCTGGCGCAACCATCCACCTCTTTGGTGCGCTCCCACTCGGGGTGTCCATCCTCATTGGCTGGGGGCTCAAGGCGGGCAACCCGATCCAATGGTATGAACTGAATGGTGAAGGGCAGTACCAGGCGGCGTGTGTGTTGCGCCCGTGAGGCACGGCAGATCAATCCATCCCTGAAGGCACTGATGCGAAACGAGTAGCGTGGTTGTTGGACAAGCTTTGATCAGGATTCACACAAAAAAGGGCCAGCGCCGTCCGGCACTGGCCCTGTGTGATGCACTGAAACGCGTTGATTCCCTGCTACGCCGGCGCCTCCAGCGCGAGCAAGCTCACCGCGGCGTTGAGCGCCGGCGATGCAGCGTAGGAGCAACCAAGTGCGCTCACAGACAAATGAAAAGCCGCATAGATATTGCGCTGAGTTTCTTTGCCCTCCCGTCGTTTGAGCGACGTGAATTGGTAATCAAACCGGCAGCGCCGTGCTCGTCCTGATCTACCGCGAGAGCCAGTAAGCTACCCACCGCTAAAGCTGGTGGGCTTTGCCCTGGCGCTACCAACCCGAGGGCTGGCATCCGAGCAGCACGGCACGCTTACAGGTGCCCGGCGAGCAATATTACCCGCCGCGATTGTATCCGCTGGCCCAGCGAAGCCGCAGGATATGCAGAGAAAGGAAGCCTGGGTCTTGCGGTTGGCCTTGTCGATGCAGCCGCAAGCAGGACATGTTCGCGAGGTATTCCGAGGATCAACAAAGGAGACAGGCACGCCCGCAAGCGCGGCCTTGTAGACGAGAAAGGCACGAAGTTGAACAAAAGCCCAACTATGGAGCGTGGCACGCTGCGACCGTCGAACCCTGACCCGCGAGCGAATATGCGTGAGATCCTCAAGCGCAATCGCCCGCTTCGTGCGTTCGGCCTTTCCCACGATCCGTTTGCTCAGGTTGTGATTTATCCAGGTTGCGAACCGTCGTTCCTGTCCCGCCAGCTTCTTCAAACGACGACGGCTCCCTTTTGTCCCAAGGCGCTGCAATTTTTGGCGCAACCGGCGATGGCGATAGCGTACGTTCTTGATCGCCTTGCCCGAGTGCGTTTCGCCGTCGCTATCCACGGCAATGTTGGTCACGCCCAGGTCAATTCCCAACACGCCTTCGACATCAATCGGTTCGCGGGTTTCGACCTCGCGCCCAGCAAGCAAGCGCCACTCCCCATTCACCAACGCCAGATCCGTTTCGCCCCGGCGTGTCGTAAGCAGTTGACGTTGCCGCTCGCCACACACGAACGGAATGGCTTGTCTTCCGTCCAACGTCCACATCGACACTTCCGATTTCGGCAGCGCAAACGAAAGGATGCGGTCATCGTAGGCAATTGCGCCGTGCGGAGTAAACGACCGCATCACCTTCTTGTCGAGCTTGTACGCGTCCGAAACTTTCGCAATACAGCGCACCGCCATCTGTGCAGTAAGGTCGAACGTCTCACGCACGGACTGATACACCAGGGCGTGAACGGCAAACTGCCGAAAGGTCTTGGTCTCCCATGCGGTTCGGCTGATGGCGTTACACGCCTCATTCGCTCGTTCGAGCGTACGGAGCAAAGCGTCGGCCTGCTCTGGCGTAGGTTGCAACTTCAGTTGTATCGTAAGTCTCATAATATGAGAAGTGTATCACAACACGAACATATGTGCAACTTCGAACTAAAGCCGCTCAAGCGGGGCGCTCATCCCAGCGCGAAAGCTGCTGGGTTTCCGTGCCTAAAGGCAAGCTATCTATGAAACAGCGCATCTTCTACCTCTTCAGCATCTGGCTGGGGCTTGGGATGCTGCTGTTTGCCGTCCCGACGCGGCTCCCAGCCCAAGGCGGCGGGATCGTCGTTGATGGTGCCGACACCGTGCGCACCAACGAACTCCCCAGTGCCGCCGCTTTGGCCACGCCCTTGAGCGCGGCGCGCTTTGTCGTGAACGTGAACTATGCTGACGATGTGCGCCATGCTCCGTTGGGGTACAATAACGCCTTCAATGAACCGCTGGCCGAGACGCGCTTTGGGGTCAATGTGAACTACGCCAATGCGCTGCGCCAAGTCGGCTTGCGCTACAATCAGGCCCTCGATGAACCGTTGCAAGCGGCGGCCTTTGTCACCAATGTCAACGCTGCCAATACGATCCAGCACCACGCCTTGGCCTTCCCGGTGGCGGCGATCAAGGACACGGTGCCGCCACAGATTAGTAGCCCGCAAGCGGTCGCTGGTGAGCAACAGATCGATTTCCGCTGGCAAACCGATAGCTATGCGCGTGGTGAAGTGCGCTACGGCTTCAGTGCCAACAACCTGACGTTGAGCCTGAGCGATCCCGCATACCGCTTCGAACACCAATTCAGCCTTGACCTGAACACGCTGCCCAGCCTCGCGCAGAGCAATGGCTTCAATGGCGAAATCTTCTACCAACTCGTCGCCACCGACCAAAGTGGCAACGTGCAAACCAGTGTGGTCAGCAGCCTCAGCGTCACCGCGAACAACACCGTCTACCTGCCCATCGTGGTGCGCACGCGCTAACGCAAGGCAGGGGCTGATGTGCGAAACACATCAACCCCTGCTCCCTGTCCCCTTGGCTCAGCACCCCGTGCCGCACCCATATCCATTCGTCCAGGACTTAAACGCTGACCGCTTGAGCCTCAGTCGCACGAGTTTGATCTTTTGCCAAAGCCGTGTAGAATCAAGCTATGCTGAGGCAAACGCGGATGATTGATGACGTAGAGAGGAGGGTGGCATGATCGAGACTCTTGCATATGAGCAGGCCCTTGAACTTGTTCGCCGGCTTGATCGTCCAACCCGGGCGCGCTTCGTGGCGCAGGTTGTACAGGAACTGGCAGTCGAGCCAGGTGACGCAGGCCAACGGGTCACGGATCCACGGGCAACGCTCGCAGAAATACGAGCTCACTTTGCCCAGCAAGGGCCGGTGAACCCATCCGCCGGTGAGCAACTTGATCGTGATCGCCAACACCGGGCAGACCTCCTTGAAGGCAGGATTCGTGAGTAATGTATACCGTCGATGCCAACATCTTTGCTCGTGATACGGATTCACATGATCCGCTCTATCCTGTTTGTCACGCCTTCCTTGAGGCCTGTGATCACCGTCAGATCCCGATCATCGTGCCGAATCTGATCCTCGCTGAGGTTGCTGCAACCGTGAGCCGGATGCGGCGTGATCCCATCCGTGCCCGGCTGTCGGCTGCATCAATAGCGGCATTCGAGCATATCCAACTCGTGTCACTTGATGACCGACTGGCGGAGGAAGCGGTTGAACTTGCTGCGGATCGTGCGCTGCGTGGTGCGGATGCGGTCTATGTGGCGGTGGCCCGCCGTTATCGGTGTGCACTGGTCACGCTTGACCGTGAACAGCGCGAACGTGCCGCGCTCGTGGTGCGAACCCTGACGCCCACGGAGGTGCTGGCCGAACTGGATCCTGATGCGGCCTAAACGCACGACGGTGCGCAATCCCGCAGTGCACGGGCGCGTGAGGTGGTCATGCTCCGGTCATACGTGGGGATCGGCTGGATGGCTGGGATGAGGCCGAATTCAGC
>NZ_RYFF01000127.1 GCF_004138165.1 Candidatus Chloroploca sp. Khr17 | reverse complement strand
AGACGAGTGGCAGGCCGTATATCTGGAACCTGACGAGCGTCGGAAACTACGCGGTGGATCGTGGTACAACGAACAAAGGTACGTCCGGGCTTCGTACCGCAACTACTACGTCCCGCGCGACCGCGGCTACTTCAACGGGTTGCGGGTCGCCAGTCATTCTCCGCTGCCCGGTTCTGAATCCTGATTGCTGTTTTTGGGGATCGGGGATTGGGGATGGGTGTACTGCTTCACAAGGTTGGTAAGGATCGGCCCCCCTCCCAGCCTCCCCCCGCTGGGGGGAGGAGTCCGGCTCCCTCCCCCAGCGGGGGAGGGCTGGGGAGGGGGCGGTATGCTCGAACCTTATGAAGCGATACAGATAGGAGAGTCCAAGGCGCAGCGGTGCAAAGCTTTGCCGAGGTAAGTGTTCACACTTCTCCTGGGAGCGCGGGCGGCTCGCCCGCATCCTACCTGTGAATATACACGCTTGCGGATTTAACATATTTGTGCTATTATATTCAAGGAGGGCACTCATTCAAGCATGACGGACATACCAGATATGAAAACAACCTTTTCACAGTACCGGCAAAACGCCCATAATTGGATTACTCTGGCAACAGGTGAGTTTTACCCTGATATTCTCGTTGATGCCTGCCTGCTCTATACGCCCGTGCTGGAGATGTTTGGCCGTTTGGTTCGAACATCAGAGTCATCTGAGCGTCTCTTTATGCAAATTGCTGATGTGCGCGAGAGTTGGATGCGCATTCAACTTTCACGTGTTTTCAAAAGATATGTGAGTCCTGGAACGCCCGTTGAAATGCTGAAGAAAAAGTCTCAAGCAGCACACATCTGCCATAGTTACAAAAATGACTTCCGTCCAATTCACGAGGTACAAGCCGCATTTTCAAGTCGACCAATACCTGATGAACCGTTGTGCGCCTTGCTATGGGAATACAAAGATCGTGGTAAGAAGGGATATGACTTGACAGAACGATTCTTTGAGTTATTCAGATCTCGTTTTCCTCACCTTCTGCTTGTTGGGCCTGAACGTGCGGGACGTGATGTGCTGCTTGGTGACGTGTTTGTTGAGTATCCGAATCCCAAGCGACCGGTGGATTTCATCATCTATAGCGAAGACAAAGCTGATATTCTGGCTGTCGGTTTGGCTCGCTATGACTCTGATCGGGGTGGTGCGCAGGAGGATGATCGCACGGGAGGATACCGTGATTGTGCCCGCGAGATTATCACGTATGCACAGCAGCATAACTTGCCCACGAAAGTGATCTTGCTCAACGATGGTCCTGGCTTGCTCCTGGGATCAATGTGGCATGATTATGCCGCGATTGAAGAAGCCTGGCAAGGCAGAGTGATGATAACAACCTTGCGCATGGTTCCAGAACGAATCAGCGCAGTCTGGTTATATTCAAGGGAGGTGTAATGTATGGCAACAGGCAATCCTAAAACCAAATGGACAACCGAGGGTGTGTCTGCAACGGTAGATAAACCGATGCAGTCTGCGGTGGTTCTTGCTTATGAAGGTAAAGTCCCTGAAGACGAGATCCTTACCATGGCGATGGCTCGCACAACACAACTCTGGACTGGCAATCCCGAGTCACCGAATCGTCTTTATTTTGGCGATAATTTGGCCCTGCTCGCTTCGTTGATGCACGATACGAACGTTAAAGGCAAGGTAAAACTCATCTATATTGATCCTCCTTTTGCGACAAATAGTGTTTTTCAATCACGAAATCAAGTAGATGCGTATCAAGATCTTCTGGTGGGAGCTGCATTCATCGAGTTTATGCGTAAACGACTGATTTTACTTAGAGAATTGTTAGCAGAAGATGGATCTATCTACGTGCATTTAGATGTAAATATGGCATTTCATATCAAAGTTATTATGGATGAGGTCTTTGGTTCATCTAACTTTAGAAACTGGATTACAAGACGAAAATGCAGCCATAAGAATTATACGCGCAAAACATATGGAAACATATCTGATTACATTTTATTCTATACTAAATCAGATGCGTACGTTTGGAATAGGTCAATTGAAACATGGACGACGGCACGAGCGATGAAAGAATATGCATACATAGAAGAGGGTACCGGTCGCCGCTACAAAAAAGTTCCCATACACGCACCTGGGACGCGAAATGGTGAGACAGGACTGCCGTGGCGTGGTATGTTGCCACCGCCAGGTAAGCACTGGCAATATACGCCCAAAACACTTGATGAAATGGATGCACGAGGTGAGATTTACTGGTCTGCAACGGGGAATCCGCGAAGGAAAATCTATCTTGATCATAGTGATGGTGTTCCTGTGCAAGACATTTGGTATGATTTGCGCGATACAAAAAATCAGAATGTGTATATTACAGGTTACCCAACCGAGAAAAATCCTCATTTGCTCATAAGGATCATTGAGGCGTCTTCCAATCCAGGCGATCTTGTGCTTGACTGTTTCAGTGGATCTGGGACTACCTTAGCAGTAGCTGATATGCTTGGTCGTCAGTGGATTGGGATTGATAATAGTAAGGAGGCGATTACCACGACGCTCAGGCGCTTCTTACAGGGAACAGCAAGAATGGGTGATTTTGTCGAGCGTGAAGATGGCTTGCAAGCTGGCAATGAGCCACAACGCCAACAATTAGATCTATTTCCTGATGAGCAAAGCTCAATATCTGAAGTACATAATCACTTGATCAATAATTTCACCCTCTATAGCAGTGATGAACAAGGCGATCATATGAAGATGTTCGATGAGTGGCGGAGTTTGCTGGAGGCGTAGTTGTGGTGGGCCACTTCACCCAGGGGGGCCGGGCACAGCAGCGCTGGCAGGGCGTGGTGGTTGATCTTCTGATCGACTTTCGAGCGTGCTATGTTATACTGCGTTCAACACCAGATCGTGCTGCTTCCACTGCCTAGCCATTGTTCATATTATGGTTGCTTTTGCCATCACAGCCCTCAGGCCAACCGATCCGCTTTTCCGTGGCCGCGAGGCGGAACTCGTGCGGCTGCGGCGCCTCTGTCTCGATGAGGTCGCGAGTTATGTGGTGCTCTACGGGGGGCGGCAGAATGGCAAGACGAGCCTGTTATTGCGCCTGGAAGCTGCGCTGCGCTCGGATGCGCGGGTCTGTCGCGTTGATTTTCAGTTGATCAAGGGGGC
>NZ_RYFF01000037.1 GCF_004138165.1 Candidatus Chloroploca sp. Khr17 | reverse complement strand
AGACCGACATGACGAAGCGCCCGCGCGACGGGGCGCGTCCTGATGCCACTGCGTAGTCCCTAATGTGTATCGGTCTCCTGGTATGTTGGGCGGCTTAGCCGCCCAACATACCAGCCAACGCTGCTTGGAGTAGGTGCTAGACAGAACCGGTCAGTATCGTGCATAATCATATCATCGAAACCCTACCCTGAGTGACGTTCATGTAGTGCTGTCAATTGAAGCGCAATAAAATGGTTGTTTCTATGGACACTCAGGTCTCTTATCTTGCCAGGTTCCTCGCTCAGAATTATCCTGAGTTGGCATCACAACTGGCGCAAACAGGTGATCTGCCCGCTAATGAGCGGGTGCAACTGGCGGTTGTCTTACGTACGCGTCTTGCGGCGTGCGCGGCATTTATGCCTGCCCGCCTTGTTCAGGATCAGTTGCGTCAGCCACGACCGGGGCATATTTCCGGGGCCTTCTGGAATGGCAGTCTGCTCTTTGCCGATCTCTCTGGCTTTACTGCGCTCTCTGAGCAACTCAGCAGTCTTGGGCGGCAGGGTTCTGAAGAGGTGACGGCAATCGTGAGTCACCTCTTTGATGTCTTGATTGCCGAGATCCATGCCCGCCAGGGTTCATTGTTGAAATTTGGTGGTGATGCGCTCACCGCCTTTTTTGATGCTGCCAGCCTGGGTGAGCAGCATGTGGCGGCTGCGGCTGCCGCTGCGCTTGCGATGCAACGGCGTATGGATGCCTTTGCTGATCTGGCAACGCGCGTTGGTACTTTTGCCTTGCGGTTGCGCGTTGGGGTGCATAGTGGGCGTGTCTTTGCGGCAAGTGTTGGTGATCAGAGCCATGTCGAGCTTGTGGTGACTGGCCCGGTGGTGAACCGGGTGGCGCTGGCTCAGGAACTGGCTGAGCCAGGGCAGGTGGTGATCTCAAGCGAGGCGATTGAACATATTCCTGGCGTTACGGTGCAAGGGGTTGGCCGTGGCTTTCATCGCCTGACCGATCTGCCTGAACCTGTGCTACCTCCGCCACATACTGATCTTTTTGATCACAGTGGGTTTGATGATTTGCAAACCCTCGAACGGCTGACGCACCAACTCGCGGCACTTGAGCCATATCTGGTGCGAGGGTTGCCACGACGGTTTCTCGAGGTCTCTGAAGTCGGGCTTGGCGAGTTTCGACCGGTTACGGTGCTTTTTATCAACATTCACGATTTCAGCGCGATCCTTGCCCATCTGCAGGATGCGCCGGATCTGGCCGCAGCGGTCTTTAATGCCTATTATCGCCGGGTGCAGACGGTTGTCCATCGGTATGATGGTATTGTGAATAAAGTTGATATGTATACGCACGGCGACAAGTTGATGGTGCTCTTTGGGGCTCCTGTTGCCCACGAGGATGCTTCGGTGCGTGCTATTCGTTGTGCGCTCGATCTCGCGACAACGCTCGAGGAAGCAAATGCTGAAGTCGGAGCCTTGCTGGCCTCGGTCTTGCCCACGCCATTTCAGTTTGTGCATAAGATGGGGATCAATACCGGAACGGTCTTTGCAGGGCGGGTGGGGGGCTCGACACGCTATGAATATACCGTGATGGGCTCGAATGTGAACCTGGCGGCACGGTTGATGTCAGCGGCCGCTGATCACGAAGTGCTCATCTCTCCGGCGACCCGACTCATTGTGGCGGGTCAGTTTGACCTGGTTGATAGTTCACCGTTGCAACTCAAGGGTATTCGTGCGCCGGTCATTCCGTCACGCGTTGTTCGGATTGCCGACGTTGCGATACCGTTACGCGGTGGTGCGTCTGAGCAACGGACAGTGACAACCCCCTTGATTGGGCGTGATCGCGAGTTGGCAACCTTGCTCGATCTGGCGAGTGATGCGTTGCTGGGGCATGGTCGGATGCTGGCGTTAGTGGGTGATGCTGGTGCCGGTAAGACCCGGCTTGCCGAAGAGTTGTTGCAACGTCTCGTGATTGCGAGCATGGCACCTGATGGACGGGCGATGCCGTCGTTTTCGATCTATCTGGGTGAGTGTCAAAGCTATGATCAGCGGACACCGTACGCTGCTGTACGTGGCCCTTTGCGCACGCTGTTGACCTTGTCGGTGCGCTATTTGCACGAACCTGAGTTGACAACACGGCTTGCTATCCGTGTACGTCAGCTTGCCCCTGACCTCGAGCGGTTTACGCCTCTGCTTGGTGATGCGCTTGGAGTTGCGCTGGAAGAGAGCCCGCTGACCACGTCGCTTTCACCTGAACAACGGCACGACCGTCTCCAGGAACTGATCGTGGCGCTCTTTGCTGGGGCCACCAGGCAAGATCGGATGCTGATCCTGATTGAAGATGTTCACTGGGCGGATCTGCCTTCACATGAGCTTTTGAGTCAACTAGCCCTTGCCGCAGTTGACTTGCCGCTCTTATTGCTGGTGACCTATCGGCCTGATACGCCGATCACAGCCCTTTGGATTGAGACGCCGACGACGGCCAAGATCCCGTTAGGTGAACTTACGAGTGAAGATTGCGTAGCGCTCTTGCGTGAATTGCTGGGGGGCACTGAACCGCCCGCCGAAATCTTGCCGCTGCTTGAGCGCACGCAGGGCAATCCCTTCTTTATTGAAGAGTTGTTCCATGCCCTGGTCGCTGAACAGGTGCTTTGCCGTACGGAAAAGGGTGAATGGCGGCTTGAGCGTACGCTCGACGAGGTTCAATTGCCGGGGAGTATCGAAGGCCTCTTGCTAGCTCGCCTCGATCGTCTGGATGAACCGCGCCAGGCGTTGCTCCAAGTTGCCTCGGTGATTGGGCGCCGTTTTCAACGCCCGATCATTGAAGGTGTGTATGCGAGCCAGTCGCCACTTGATGAAGGGCTAATGTGTCTGGTGAGTTTTGAATTGATCCAGGCCGAGCAACTTGATCAGATTCTGAGCTACCTTTTCCGGCATGCCCTGTTACGTGATGTAGCCTATGAGGCGATTCTCTATGCTCGGCGGCGGGTCTTGCATGAGCAGGTGGCCCACCGGATCGAGGCATTGGCAGGTAGCCAACTCGAACCTCATCTGCCTGTGTTGGCCTGGCACTATTTGCAGGCTGAAGCGTGGGATCAGGCGCTTGCGTATCACATCCGTGCCGCAGAACAGGCAACGCAACGTTTTGCGAATCGTGATGCGCTGGCCCTCTATGGGATTGCCCTGACGGTCGCCCAGCGGCTGCAAGAGGTGCAGGCTACGCCGTCGTTGAAGCAACAACTTATCTTGATCCATGAGCAGAGTGGCGATTTGCGGTTATTGCTCGGTGAGTATGACGATGCCGAAGTTCATTTTGGGGAAGCGCTCAAACTGACAGCCCCCGGCGAAGAGAACTGGCTGCGGATGTATCGTCTGCTGGCAAGTGTCGAGGAACGTCGTTCGCACTATGAACAGGCATTTACCTGGTTACGTACCGGCATGGAAGGAATGTCGCTCGAAAGAGGGGAAGAGCTTGCGCGTTGTTATCTGCTTGGGGCCGGGCTCTTTTTTCGGCAGAGCAAGTATGCCGAGTCGATTGAATGGGCTTCGAAGGGCAAAGCGTTGGCCGAACAGGCGGGCAATCTGTCAGAGCAAGCCCATACCTTCAAACTCTTGGGCCTGATCTATCGCGATCAAAGCATCCTCGATCAAGCGATCGCGGCCCTCGATCAGGCGCGTGCTCTCTTTGCGCAACAGAACGTGCTGGATGGTTTGAGCGATACGCTCAATAATCTTGGCATGGTCTATCTGAATATGGGCCAGTGGGCCGATACGATCGCCTGTTATGAACAGAGCCTGGCGATAAGTGAGAATATTGGTGATGTACAGGCCATTGCGCGTACCTCGAATAACCTTGCGGTTGTGCTGGTGGGGCGCAATCAACTTGAACGTGCCGGTGAGCTCTATAAACTGAGCAATGCCATGTTTGCGCGGATCGGCTCGACGCTAGGGGTCGCGGTCACAACCTACAATCGTGGTGAGGTCTTGTTGTTGCAGGGGCGCCCGGCTGATGCGATGCCGCTCTTTCTGGAGGCGCTTGAGACCTTGCAGCAGATCAACGCACGTAATTTTTTGCCCGAGGTGTTGCGTTTAACAGCTGAAGCGGCGCTGGCGCTGGGCGATCTCGCCGTTGCTCGGCTCCATGCTGAACGGGCTTTTATCTTAGCTGCCGAACTGGCGATGAAAGTCGAAGAGGCTACCGCGCATCGGGTCAGTGCGCAGGTGGCTCTGGTATCTGGCGATTTTGCCAAAGCGCAGGCATGTCTGGAGACAAGTTATACTGGGTTGAGCAAACTTGATAATCGCTATGAGTTGGGGAAAACACGCTATCAGCAAGCGCGCCTTGCGCTTGCGATGGGTGATCGCGAGACCGCTGCGCAGGCACGCGCCGAAGCTCAGGCCATCTTTGCTGAACTTGATGCCCAACGCGATCTCGCGCTGGTTCAGGCGTTATAAGCTCGCGTGAGCAACCCCGCTGTGTCGACTGCTTCTGTTACCTAAGATCGGAGCGTATGCATGCCACGTCAACTTATTATGCTGCTCTTGATGGCCCTTCTTGTGGCGCCATTAGGGAGGCAGCCTACTGCCACTGCTCTGGCCGAGCCGGTTGAGGTTCCTGCGGCTATGTTGAGTGAAGTCACCAAACTTCCTCCGTATATCGAACAAGAAGCGCCTGGTACCAATTCAAATGATCGACCGCAAGCTGCCGAGTCGATCGGTGATCGCACCCTCCAGAGTTGGGAGCAGACGATAACAGGCGTCATTGATCGTTCGACCGATGTTGATTTCTTTCGCATGGTGGTTGCCCGGCCTGCCTCGCGCATCCAGATTGTGCTGGATGGTTTACCTGCCGATTATGATCTGGTGTTTGGTGGAGGGCCTGATCCTGAAGCTGGGATTGATCTTAACTTTGATCCTGGGGTTCCGGGTCTCGAGGGCATTACGCAGGTTGGTGGGAGCATCGGGGCGATCGGAGGGAGCATCGGGGCGATCGGAGGGAGCATCGGGGCGATCGGAGGGAGCATCGGGGCGATCGGAGGGAGCATCGGGGCGATCGGAGGGAGCATCGGGGCGATCGGAGGCAGCATCGGGGCCATCAGCATCAACAGTGGTCGTACGCCCGAAACGATTGACACCTTGATCTGGGTGCCGGGGGTCTACTATGTGGTTGTCGTGCCGCACAACGGCGCAGACCCTATCGGAGATACGAATGCGTTGCCGTACCGTCTCGGGGTACGTCTCGATGGGAGTGAGTTGACGATACCCCCATCGGCACCAGAGGTAGAACTGCGGCTTGATTTTTCCAGTTTGCCTGGTGGAGGCGATGTCAGACCTGAGCAAATCACAACATTGTATATTCACCACCCGCAGCGTCTAGCGCAGATCTATGGGCCTGATGAAAATCCTCAGACGGGCACTATTAGCTCGATAGGCTTTGCGCTTGATCGCTTTGCGTCGAGTCCGCCGCAGAGCAACGGTGCTCCACCTGAATATGGCATCGTACTCGATCTGGGCCGCTTAGAGCCAATGATGTCTGGCAGAGCGTCGACGGCTACGATCACGGATGTGTATGATCTCTGGGATGCCAATCAAGGGAACCCCCTCTATGCCAGCTATGTTGCGGGCCTGATCGACAACCTGATCGAAGCAGCGACACAGACAACTTCCATCACCAATACAAATGCGGAATTTTATTATGGGAATGCGGCTGAAGATGCGCGGATCACATTCCCGAATGTCCGTAACATTGTCTTAATTGGTGGTGACAATATTGTGCCGTTCTTTCGTGTTCCGGATCTCACCACGATTGCCAACGAGGCTGATTATCTGGCGTACACCCGTGACCTCGTGGGTGGACGGGATATGCTCATCCCCGATAGTGCGCTTGGGGCTGCCTTGCGTTATCGGATGCTCTTGACGGATAGCCCGTATGGCGCAGGGCGGCCGTATCGTTTTTATGGGTATCCCTTCCATCTGCCGCAACTGGCAGTTGGACGGATTGTTGAGACCCCCAAAGACATCGCCAACTATCTGAATGCACAGCTTGATGGTAGCGAATACACCAACAGACCGTCGCACATTGATGTAACCTCGCAAGGTGACGGTCAACCGGGGCCTGCCCGTGCTTCAGTGACGGGATATGACTTTTTGACCGATCAAGCTCAGGCAGTTACCAGTATTTTAACGACGACTAGGTCATTTCCTCAGGAAGTCAACTCCTTGATCAATGATCGATGGACGCGCCCGGATCTTGAGCGCACCTGGTTTGATGGGCGGCTTGACACCGACTTTCCGTTACCACAAGATGGCTTTGTCAACCTGCAATCGAATCCGCTCGCGCTCAACTCGGTGAATGCCCACTTTGACCACTGGCAATTATTGCCTGCGGTTGAAGATCGCACAGGCAACTTCCCGGCCGAGCGCTTGCTGGTGCCGGAGTATGAATTTTCGTCGCCTGGAGTCTACTTCATGGGGACGCTTGGCTATTCGGTCGGGTGCCACAGTGGCTACAACGTGCATACTGGGGCGCTTGCCGAAGGGATGCCGTTGCTCTACCGGGCTGACTTTGCTGAAGCACTGAACCGTCACGGCGGCAACTGGATTGGCAATACCGGCTATGGGTATGGAACCACAGACGGGATTGACTACTCTGAGCGGCTATCGGTGTTGCTTACCGAGGAACTGGCGCGTAAAGTTGAGGTGCTAGCGTTCGGTCGTTCACCTGCCCAGAGTCTCTTCCCAATTGGGCCAACGATTGGCGAAGCGCTGGTCAAGTCCAAGCAGCGCTATGTACGCAACTCGACGACGCTGAGCGCGTATGACTACAAAGCGATCAGCATTATGACGCTCTATGGCTTGCCCTTTATTCGGGTGCAGATGGAAAACCCCTTGCCGCCGCCACTGGAGGATCCATCACCAACCCAGACAGCACCGCTCGAGATCAATACACCGATTCAACCCGATCGTCTGGGACGTCTCACCCGTACCATCACCTTCACTATTGATCTCAGCCGCGAGAATTTTGTCCCGGTTCTTCGGACGGGGAGTACGATCCTGCGGCCTGGCCCCGAGAGTATCAAGGTGGAGGATAGCTTTGGCGAGGCTTTTGTCCGACCGCCGCGGCTTTTTGAGAACAACCAGATTGCCGTACCAGTCTTGCCCAACCTTGCCTACGATATCAGTGCGCTCAGCAACGGCAGTACGGAACGCTTGCGGGTGCGAGATGTGGTGATGATTGGTGGTATCTATGATGAACGGGAGGGCTTTGATCCGCAGATCACCCAGGTGGTGACAGAGACGTCGAGTCCGATCATTGAGACCGACATTGAACCAGCGTTTCCGGCGGGGATTGGGATCTGGTTCCCCGACAAAATGTTTGCGTACAGCACGGTTGGCGAAGGGGAATTGCAGCGTGATCAGTTGGTGACCGCGATCGCACAGTTCCGGACTAGTCCTGGTGGCAAAATTGGCACCTTACGCCCATACCGTCAACTTGTCTTCCAGGTCTTCTATGAAGATCCCGATCCGAGGTTGCTCACCGGAGAGATCCTCGCGCTACGGAGCGATACGATGCCTCCCATCATCGAGTCGGTCGCTGTCCGTTCACCTGATGTCAACATCGAACTCGCACAGGCGACGGAGGCGCTTGTAGAAATACAGGTGCGTGACATCTCGCTCAACACAGAGTTTGGGCGAAGCGGCATTGCCAATGTCAGCATGATCTACATTGGCCCTGATGGGCGCACCTGGGAAAACCGTGCGCTTGAACAAACCGATCCTGGCTCAGGCATCTATCAAAGCATTGTGCCGATAGCTCCGGGTGACTTGCGGATCATCGCACGGGCAACGGATCGTGCGGGCAATACGAGTCATTTCACGTTCAAGGGTACCTTTACGCCGCTCTCATTTGAGCGCTATCAGGTCTTCCTGCCTAGTTTGCAACGGTCTGGGAACTGAAGCTGAAGGCCTCGTGCCGAGGCAACTTGGCTGCCCCGGCACGAGGCCTTCGGTTCTCATTTGTCTACTTTGGCAATCTTTACAATTCAAGCCTTCATGTGCTAGAATAAGTCCGCCGTAGGTGGCTTGATCGACAGGCACCGGGCTCGGATTTCCCCTAACAGCGTACATCGAGATGCCCCATCATGGGGTTACGTTGTCGCATTGTTACATATGCTGATGCCTCAGGCATATCTTATTTGCTACCCGTCATGTTCTTGAAGCTGATGTAGTCCCCCACTGCAACGAAGGAGTTGTGCGATGCTGGAAGGACTGGATGCATTACAGCAGGCGGCTGTATGGGCTGTGCTCGCCATTTCGGTCTTGGGTATTGTCTATGCTTTTGTCCTGAGGGCGCAGGTTCTCGCCGAGGATAAGGGCACGGCAAAGATGCAAGAGGTCTGGGGTTTTATCAAGCAAGGTGCGAATGCATATCTGAGTCAGCAATTTCGGACGATTGCGATTCTAATTGTTATTCTGACGTTTGTCCTTGCTGCAAGCGTATTGGTTGTCCCGCCTACGTTTGAGGCAGTTGAGCGTTTTGGCTCAGAAGAGGCTGCGGTGCTCTGGGTGTCAATTGGGCGGGCTATCGCCTTTTTGATGGGCTCGCTCTTCTCGTATGCGGTTGGTTTTGTCGGCATGAGTGTTGCGGTTGAAGGCAATGTGCGGGTTGCAGCGGCGGCACGCAAAGGCTACAATCCGGCGCTCCAGATCGCCTACAAATCGGGTTCGGTGACGGGTATGCTCACGGTGGGGCTCGGCCTGTTTGGTGGGACGCTCATCTTCATCGTTTTTGGCATTGCCGCCCCTGATGCCTTGCTTGGTTTTGGGTTTGGTGGTTCACTGATTGCGCTCTTTATGCGGGTCGGTGGTGGGATCTATACCAAAGCGGCTGACGTTGGGGCAGACCTAGTGGGCAAGGTTGAGGCGGGGATTCCCGAGGACGATCCGCGCAATGCGGCGGTCATCGCTGACCTGGTCGGCGACAATGTCGGTGACTGCGCCGGGATGGCCTCGGATGTCTTTGAGAGCTTTGAAGTGACGCTGGTTTCGGCGCTCATCCTGGGCCTGGTGCTTGGTGATGCGGTTATGGGGACGCTTGGCGATGGTCAGTATGATCTGCGCTTTATTCTCTTCCCGTTGATCTTGCGGGCGATTGGCGTGGTTGCCTCGGTGATTGGCAATAGTCTGGTGCGCACCGATGAGCGTCGCCGCAATGCCATGGCAGCGATGAACCGTGGTTTCTATGTGGCTGCCGTCGTCGCTGCCCTCGGTGGCATCGTGGCGAGCTTCTTCTTCATGACGAATCCCGATGGCAGTGTTGACTGGCGCCCGTTGCTGGCAACCCTCTCTGGTCTGGTGCTGGCGATTGTGCTTGATAAGCTTACCGAGTATTTCACCAGTACCCACTATAGCCCTGTCAAAGAGACCTCCAAGGCTTCGCAGACAGGCGCGGCGACCAATATTCTCTCGGGTTTGGCGCTGGGCATGGAGTCGAGCGTCTGGGCGGTGATGGTTATCGCTGGTTCGATTTTCAGTTCGGTGCTCATCTTCAATAGTTTTTCGGCTGATCCTATTGTTGCCTTTACCGCAGTGCTCTATGGCGTTTCATTGACTGGTATTGGGATGCTTTTGCTGACGGGCAATACGATTTCGATGGATAGCTTCGGGCCGATCTCGGATAATGCCAATGGTATCGGCGAGATGGCGGGACTCGATAAGAATGCCCGTAATGTGATGGATGACCTTGATGCCGTTGGCAATACGACGAAGGCTGTTACCAAGGGGATCGCCATCGGTTCGGCAGTCATTGCGGCTGTGGCCCTCTTTGGTTCGTACCTTACCGATGTCAATAAAGTGCAGCAGCAATTGATTGATGCGGGTGAACAGGGCGTTCAGTTGCTGACGGGGATCAATGTGGCGCAGCCACCGGTCTTTATTGGGCTGTTGATAGGTGGCGCAGTGCCCTTCCTCTTCTCGGCGCTGACTATTCGTGCCGTTTCGCGCGCTGCTGCGCAGATTGTCACTGAAGTGCGTCGTCAGTTCCGTATCCCCGGCCTGATGGAGGGCAAGGTTCAGCCGGATTATACCCGTGCAGTGATGATTTCTACGACGGCTGCGCAAAAGGAATTGGTCAGCCTCGGGATTATCGCGGTGATGGTGCCGGTTCTGGTGGGCTTCTTGCTTGGGGTTGAAGCACTTGGTGGTTTCTTGGCCGGCATTATTCTCTCGGGTCAGTTGATGGCGGTCTTCCAGTCGAATGCTGGTGGGGCATGGGATAATGCCAAGAAGTATATCGAAGAGGGCAACTTTGGCGGCAAGCATAGCGAGCCTCATAAAGCCGCTGTGGTTGGTGATACCGTTGGTGATCCCCTCAAGGATACGGCAGGCCCGGCACTCAATCCGATGATCAAAGTGATCAACTTGGTGGCACTGATTATTGCTCCGATTGTGGTCACCATTACGCCTGGTAGCCCTGCGGTGATCATTGGTATGATCTTTTGTTTTGCCCTGCTGGTCTGGGCGATCTGGCAAAGCAAGCGTGAGACGGAACAGATCAGTGAGGTGGTGAAGGCCCCGGCAAGCGCTGATTGAGGTTTGAAGTGAGAGCTTCATCTGAACCAGGGGTGGCGTGGGTGCCGCCCCTGGTTTTTGTTTGGGGGGAGGATGTAACGCAGAGGCGGGGAGCCGCAGAGGCGCAGAGGGTGCTCAGGAGGCGGTGAAGATGATTTTGCCGCCGACGATGGTGAGGATGACCTTGATGGTGGCAAGTTCTTCGACGGGGAGGCTGTAGGGGTCGCGGTCAAGGATGATGAAGTCGGCGAGGTAGCCTGGGGTCAGTTGCCCTAGATCATCGTCGCGGTGGCCGGCGTAGGCGGCCCAGGTGGTGTAACCGGCAAGTGCTTCGTCAAGCGTGAGCCGTTGGTTGGGTAGGCCATGATCGAGAGGTTCTCGGTTGAGCGCGACGTGGATGCCTTTGAGCGGGCTGGCGTCGGCGACGGGCCAGTCACTGCCCAGGGCGAGATGGGCACCGGCGTCGCGCAGCCGTCGCCATGCGAAACCCCAGGGCCAGCGTGTCGGCCCGCTCATCCGTCGCCAGGTGTTTTGCGGATCGAGCCCAAAGTTGGCATGAATGGGCTGGATCGCCGCAATGACGCCCAGTTCGGCAAAACGTGGGGCGTCGGCAGGATCAAGCAATTCGACGTGCTCGATGCGATGGCGTGCATCACGTCGCCCGTTCGTATGCTGGATAGCGGCAAAGCCATCGAGCGTCTGCCGTACGGCGGCGTCACCGATGGCATGGACAAAGACCTGTAACCCCAACGCATCGGCTGTGCTTGCCAGATGGACAAATTCTTCGAAGCTATAGTTGGCGACGCCCAGATCGCCGCTGCCATCGGCGTATGGCGCAAGTAAAAGGGCTGTTTTTGACTCGACTACTCCATCCATAAAGAGTTTTACCGCACTGGTGCGCAGATATGGCCCGTGAAGCTGCCCGGTTGTTGCTGCCCATTGTTTGATGCGGCCAGGATCGTCGCCTGGTGAGAGCGAGAGGGGCAAGAGAACGCGCAGAGATAACTCATCATTGGCAATCAAGTGTTGCAATAACCTGACCTGATGCTCGTCGCCGTCCATATTGTGGATGGCGGTCAAGCCGAGGGCAGCGAGTTGACGTAACGCTTGACGAAGCAAGGCGAGCCGGGTTGCATCGGTGACAGGCGGCAGAAGGCGGCTCACCAGCGTCATCGCCTCGTTCTCGCGCAACTCGCCGGTGGCGAAGCCAGCGTCGTCGAGCACCACCGTACTGAAGTCACTGCCTGTCTCGGCACCATGCAGCATACCTGCCATCTGGAGTGCTCTCGTATTGGCCCAGGCGGTATGACCATCAAAGGCCGTCAGGAAGACCGGACGATCAGGCACCACGGCATCGAGGAGGTGGCGATGGATGGTCTCGCCGCCAGCAAAGAGGCGATATTTCCAGCCTCTTCCGATCAGCCAGGCATCTGGAGGAAGCGGCGTCGCAGCCGTGCGGAGGCGGGCCTGCACCTCTTCAAGATCGGCGGCATCTTCGAGGGCAAGCTGACCGAGGCTGAGGGCACCGGAGAGCAGATGGAAATGGCTATCAATCAGGCCAGGCAGGATGCGGCGCCCCTCGGCATCGAGCACCTTGGTGGCAGGGCCATGCCAGGTGGCGGCATCGGCGTCACTGCCGAGCCAGGCAATGCGCTCGCCAACGACGGCCATGGCTTCGGCGTAAGGCCGGGCTGGATCAAGGGTGGCAATGCGCGCATTGCGCACGAGTAATGTTGCTGTAAGCGACATAAAGCTCCTATCAATGTACGGGTAGAGTAACGCGTGCCTCGATCCTGACGATGGATCTGGTGTTATGTATGATAGCTCACAGTTCTCACTTTGAAGCTATTGTACGCTATAGTACTCCTATCTGGGTTGTAACCAGGAGTGCCGACTTATGGTCTTTCAGAAATGAATCCGGTATGCATCTGAGTCCTTCGGGCTGAAGCTCTCGGCTATGGGAAGCGAAGCCCACCTTCGTGGGCGAGAGCGGATTATGTACGAGAAGACCATTAGCCGGCTAAAGCCAGCACTCCTCAGGCACAACCCGTCTAGGGGTATTATATCCCTCAGGAATTCAGCGAAAGGAACATGTCTATGTCACATCCACATACAAAGCGTCGTGTACCAACACTCGTCGTATGGCTTGGCCTATCAGCTTTGTTGCTCGGAGGAGTCTTTGCCTGGTGGGCGATCAGTCCGCTTTTTTTCAGCACGCGGGTGGATGAAGCCTTTCCTGTAGTTGATGCCTCAGCCATCCCGGATCCAACAGCAGCGCCTGAGGTTGTGGCAGTGCCATTCGCAACGGCTACGCCTGATGGTGCCAGCCCTCTCGCACTGACGGCGATTCCTGAGGAGCCTACGCCGGGGGCGGCTGAGGAGCCTACGCCAGAAGTGGAACCAACGGTTGCTCTTGAACCTACGCCAGAAGTGGAACCAACGGGTCCTGTTGAGCCAACTGAGCCAATTGCCCTAGCGAGTGGCACGTTTACCTTTATTGACCGGCTGCACTGGGCAGAGGGTGTGGCAACCATCTACCAACTGCCCGATGGTAGTCGTATTTTACGGCTCGAAAACTTCAAAGCGCAGAACGGCCCGGATCTGCGCATTGGCATTGCCGGTCACCCTATGCCACGTAGCAGTGCGGAACTGCATGATACCGGGCCTGGTTATATTGAGTTTGAGCGCCTGACGGCCAACGAAGGCAATCAGAACTACGCGATCCCTGCCGATCTGGAGCTTGACGGCTTTATGTCGGTCGTCATCTACTGTCGTGCCTTCAGCACGGTTTTCAGCACGGCTGAATTGACATAAGGTTGTTCTGCCAACAAAGGCTCGCGAAACGAGCTTTTGTTGGCAGGCCTAGCGCCACCACCTTGCAAAGAAGGCGGTTGGTTTGACGCAAAGGCGCAAAGGTTTTCGCGTAGGTGAGCGAACCCTTCGGGGCTTTGCGTGAGCTTCTTTGCAAAGTATTGGGGCTGGAGCGCTATGTGTGGGCATGAGGCTTGCGCCGCTATACGCCGATCAAGGTCAACAAGACTGACAATGTCAACACACTCAGCACTGAAGAGACGATCACCGTGCTGACCACGAGGCTGGGGCGGCTGTCGAACTCGAGGGCGAGAATGGTTGTATTGACTGCGGCTGGCATACCGGCGAGCATCACGCCCACCGCGAGGTTCAGCGGGGCGAGACCGAGGGCGAGGCCGAGGCCATAGGCGGCAAGGGGCGAGACAAGCAAGCGCAGGATCGTGGCGATAGTGACCAGGCCAGGTTCCTGGATATGCAGGCCACCGGCGAGTTGGGTACCGAGCACCACGAGCATCATGGGCAGCGTGGCATCGCCGAGCAGGGCGAGACCGCGAAACAGACCGGCGAAGAGCCCCTGGGCAAGCACCGGGTCAAAGCCGGTTGCGCGTACGGCAAAGGCGGCCACGGTTGCATAAATCTGAGGCATACGCAACACCCGCGTGGTCACCTCACGGAGCAGACCGGGCCCGGCCTGCGCAGAGCCGGCGGCGGCCACGGCGACCCCGAGCGTTTGTGAGAGCACAGACTGCACAATGAAATAGAAGATCGCCAGGGTAAACCCAGCCTCGCCAAAGGCAAAACGTGACGCCGGCAAGCCGTAGTTGCCCGAGTTCATAAAGAGGGTCACGAGCAACAGGCCACTCAAATCACGGCCACGGACGCCAAAGGGCAAGGCCACGGCGAGGGTCAACGCCCCCATCACCACAACCGTCCCAACGGCCAGCGTAACCATCCCCACTGCGCCACTGCCACTGAGATCAGCACGTACCAGCGACGTAAAGATCAGGGCTGGGCTCATCCCATAGATCACCACCCGATTGAGCGTTACCTGGTCAAGGGGCATTTGCCGTCGCAACAACATCCCGACGATGGCCACCAGCGCGACCGGCAGCAGCACCTCAAACAGCACACGAACCACGGGTCTTCTCCATACCAAAAACGGTTGTCCAGCGGGACAACCGTGAAGAGGGGGGAAAGGTCGGATGCAGCTAGGGCAGTAATGTTGGGCGACCGACCTCTGATCTATGTAGGTCTAGTATACACCACTTCATGCCGCAGTGCATCAGGGATTTTTCTTCTGGGGCGTCGCGGGCCAACCATGCCAGCAAAGCTGGCATGGTTGGCCCGCGACGCCCCAGGGTTTAAGGCCTTGCCTGTATGGTATGGTTGATACGCTACAATAGGGGTGGTAGAAGAGACATAAGATCCGGTGATTGAGGAGGCGATGGCGAGCACACAGGTTGCGCCCTGGCTTTCGGTGGTAGTACCGATCTACAACGAAGAAGAGAGCATCCCGCATCTCTACACGCATCTCACGGCGGCGCTAGCGCAGATCGACAAGCCGTATGAGATCATCTGTGTTGATGACGGTTCACGGGATGGTAGTTTTGCGTTACTGCATGAACTGGCTGAGCGGGATGCACGAGTGCGAGTGGTACGTTTTCGGCGCAACTTTGGGCAGACGGCAGCGTTTGCGGCGGGCTTTGACCGGGCGCGGGGCGAATGGCTCGTTACCATTGATGCTGATCTCCAGAACGACCCGGATGATATTGCGATGTTGCTAAACAAAGCCGCCGAGGGATTTGATGTGGTCAGCGGATGGCGAGCACACCGGCAGGATCCCTTTCTGAACCGACGGCTGCCTTCGATCGTTGCCAACCGCATGATTTCGTGGGCGACAGGGGTGACGTTGCATGACTATGGCTGCTCGTTGAAAGTCTACCGTACCGACATTGTCAAGCACATCTCGTTATACGGAGAACTGCATCGTTTTATTCCGGCGATTGCCTCGTGGCAGGGTGTTGCGGTCGCCGAAATGCCGGTCAATCACGCCCCACGGCGTTACGGTACTTCAAAATACGGGATTAGCCGAACGACGAGAGTATTGCTCGACCTGATCACCGTACGGTTTTTGCTCTCGTACTCAACGCGACCAATGCAAGTCTTTGGGAGCGTCGGGCTTGTCCTGGGGACAGTGGGTAGCATCTTGCTGGCCTATCTGGGGTACATCCGGCTCTTTTTGGGCAGCCCATTGAGTGATCGCCCGCTCTTATTGCTCGCGGTGCTGCTGGTGGTGCTGGGAGTGCAACTGGTTGGCATGGGCTTGCTAGGGGAGTTGATCACGCGGGTCTATTACGAAGGGAGCAACCGGCCCATTTATGCGGTACGCGAGGAACTGAATGGGGAGTGAGGGGATGACGAGCGCCAAGCGTGTGTTAATGATTGCACCGACACCATATTTTTCGGATCGTGGTTGTCATGTGCAAATCTATGAAGTAGCACGGTCACAACAACTTCAAGGGAACCATGTTGCGATTGTGACCTATCACCTTGGCAATGATCCCGGTCATATTCCAATCTATCGCATCCCTCAGATCCCCTGGTATCACAAGCGCTCAGCCGGCCCTTCCTGGCATAAACTGTATCTGGATCTGCTGCTCCTCGGGCGCACCTTGCAAGTTGCCCGGCACTATCAACCGCATCTTTTGCATGCGCATTTGCATGAAGGAGCTGCGATTGCTCTTCCTGTGGCGCGTTTGCTGAACGTGCCACTTGTGCTTGATTTGCAGGGAAGCATGGCTGGAGAGATGGTCAACCACAACTTCATTCGGGAGGGGGGAAGGCTCTATCGTCTGGCTGAACTCACTGAGCGGACGATCATACGCCATGTTGATGCAATGCTTATGTGGTCTTACATTCGTGAGTCGTTGCAGGGGCGTTTTGATTTCCCACCTGATCGTGTTTTTGAGGTAGATTATGGTGTTGATCTAGAGCGCTTTCGCCCCTACGCAAAAGAGGAACTGCAAGATCTCTATGATGAACTCGGCTTACCGCGTGAGCGTCAGGTTGTTGTGTATCTGGGCGTCCTAAGCGCCTATCAAGGGATTGATCTTTTGTTAGACGCAATACCCCGCATTCTGGCGTCCTGCCCTAATACACACTTTCTGCTTATGGGCTATCCCGACGAAGAGCAATACAATGCACAAGCTCATGCGCTGGGCATTGCTGATCACGTAACATTGCCAGGGCGTATTGCGTATCAGCAAGCTGCCCGGTATCTCGCGCTAGGTGATGTCGCTGTATCGGCCAAATTGACCAGCCTGGAAGGAAATGGCAAACTCCTCAACTATATGGCTTGCAGGTTACCGACCGTTGCGTTTGATTTACCAGGCAATGTAGCTACGCTTGCCGAGACCGGATGTTATGCTCCGGTTGGCGATAGGGTTGCACTGGCTGAGCGGATCATCGCCTTATTGCGTGATCCGGTCGAGCGTGAGCGTCGAGGGCAGGAACTGCGCAGGCGCTGCGAAGATCTATATAGCTGGCATGCGATAGGGGTGCAGATCAATGCAGTGTATGATACCGTGCTCGCCCGACGAGGTATCGCCATTTCTTCACCGTCTGATCATTCGGCTACTCGTGATAGCTCCTCTGGGAGGGACAACTGATGGGCAAGACTGTCTTGCGCATCGTGCTAACCCTGTTTCTAGTTGGATGGTTACTGACGCAGGTAGAACTCACCAGCGTGGGAGCGATCGTGAGCGGGGCTAATCCCTGGTGGCTCATCGCAGGCATCCTGGCAAATCTTTTTGCGCTCTTTTTGGGTACATTACGCTGGCAGTTATTGTTGTATGGAATGGGAGTTCGGCAACCATTCTTGAATTTACTACGTATTTTATTGATCGGCACCTTTTTTAGCATGTTTTTGCCTTCATCAATTGGGGGCGATCTCGTAAAGATGGCGCTGATTGCTCCAGACACTGAGCAACGTGAGGCTGCCGTGTCGTCAGTGCTGATGGATCGCATTATTGGAATGGGTGTTACAATTGCGGTTGGACTCGTGGCATTGCTTTTTCTGCCTGAAGTCTGGATCAACACGACGCTGATCATGGCACTGGTCGTGATCATGGGTCTCTTTGTAGGTGCAGTTGGTCTTCTTTTTAACACTGCATTGTTAAAAGTCATTGAACATATGCTCCCCAGGCGGATGTGGCAGCGGCTAGGTGCTTCACTTGTGAAAGCACATATGAGTCTCATGGCCTTGCGGAGGCGTCCCGCGATCCTGTTTGGCAGTGCTCTTGTTTCGGCATTACGGCAATTATCGATCTGCTTGGCAGTCTATTTTGCGGGTAGAGCTTTTGGGATCATAGCAAGTCCTGTCGTCTATTTTGCCATGATCCCCTTCAGTCAAGCAATTACTGTCCTCCCAATCGCAATTAATGGGTTGGGTCTACAGGATAATGCCTTTGTTTTGCTGCTAGGTTTTGCTGGAGTGAGTCCGTCCGAGGCTCTTGCGCTATCGCTCTTTATGCATATTTTAAGTAATGGCACGGGTTTAATTGGTGGATTAGTCTTTGCGGTTGGGCGTCGTCGTCAATCGATTCCCGACACCGTGTTTAAGCAAGGTCTGTGACACCAGGTTAAAGGAGCGCGTTGTGCATGTGCAGCGTTGCAATCTCTGTGGGAATGAAACCTTTCATACGCTTGGCATAGGCTACGATCGTACGATTTTGACGAATAGCGCAATCTACAAATTACTTCAGTGTCCAGAGTGTGGTCTGGTTACGCTGACGCCACGCCCCACCACAGATGAAGAACTAGCGGCGATCTATCCGGCTTCATATGAAAGTTATATGCAGCGCCCCCAGTCACTCTTGATGTTGATGCGTCGTATGGCCTGGCGTTCCGAGATTTGCGAAATTCTTGCCCTGACAACGCCAGCAAGCCGCATTCTTGAACTTGGTTCAGCTACAGGTGAGTTTCTCAACGAATTACGTCGTCGTGGGCGGCCTCAGCTGATAGGCATTGAGATAAGTGGTGTGGCAGCACAGCTTGCACGCGATCGCTATGATCTGGATGTGCGTACCGGCCAATTAGCTGATGTTGATCTTCCACCGGGCAGCGTTGATCTTGTTGTGATGAGACATGTGCTGGAACATGTTGCTGATCCATTAGCCCTACTGAAGTATGTTGAGTATATCCTTCGCCCCGGGGGATATTGCATTGTTACGATTCCAAATATTGACTCGCATACGGTTCGTATTTTTAAGACTCATTGGTATGGATATGATGTTCCTCGCCATCTTTCTCTCTTTCCTCAAAAAACCCTTGTACTTTTGTTTCGTTTAGCATCATTGCGTATGCGTTCAATTAAGCATATTTCAATGCCTAATATTTGGATCGGGAGTACACGTTTCTGGTTGCAAGCACTGGGTTTCGGGAAGCTAGCGCGTTTTGTTCGTTATCAAAATCCGTTCGCGATTCTGTTCTTTCTCCCCTTTGGGTTGATTTCTGCTTTCATGAAGTCAAGTGGGGTTATCCGCATCATTGCGCAACGCCCAGTATAAGTTAAATTTATGGAAACTACGTTTACAGAGGATCGTACGCCCTCCCTCCCTCGCGATCGGTTCCTCTGGGTGGCGATGCTGGTGGTTGCTACCGTTCTGGTGGGTCTGAGCCTGGCGCGTTATTGGGGCTATAATGCCGGGATGTTCGATCTGGGCAATATGACGCAGGCGATCTTGTCGGTGTTGCGTGGGCAACCTCTGGTGACGACGGGGCCGGGGGGCAATGTGAGCCGCCTGGCTGGGCATGTTGAGGTGATCTATCTCGCTTTTGTGCCGCTGCTGGCGCTGTGGCCCAATGCTCAGCCGTTGTTGATTGGGCAGGCGCTGCTGATGGTCGCCGGGGCGCTGCCGGCTTATCGGATGGCGCTGCGCCATCTTGAGGATGTAACCGCTGCTCGGAGTGTCGCGCTGCTTTATTTGCTCTATCCGGTGGCGTTGACGGCGGTGCTCTTTGATTTTCACGGCGATACGCTGGCGATGCCGCTGCTGCTCTTTGCCCTCGATGCTGCCGATCGCCAGGCCTGGCGTTGGTATGCCCTCTGGATTGCGTTGAGCTTGTTGAGCAAGGTGTATGTGGCGGCTCCGGTCTTTGGGATCGGGGCGTTTCTCTGGTTCTGGGCCGAGCGTCGCCGCGCTGGGATGGGGACGATGCTTGCCGCTGCACTCTACGGGAGTGTGGTCTTCTTTGGGGTGCGGGGGCTCTTTGTGTCTTCGGCCACAGGTCTCGCGGTCACGTCAGGGTATGTGAATCACTATTACGGCAATCTGTCGCAGGTCTGGGGGACGTTGCTGCCGCGCCTGGTGAGTGCGTTGCTGGTCTTTGGTCCGGTGCTCTTTTTAGGGTGGCGTGGCTGGCGCTGGTTGTTGCCTGCGGCCCCGTTGACGCTGGCGGTGCTGCTCAGCAGTGGCCCTGGTACGGTCTATCACTATGCCTATCACCATTATGCGCTGGTGGTGCCTTTTGTGGTGATGGCGGTGATTGATGGGGCGGTGCGGTTGCGCCAGCAGGGTGCTGAGGCTGCACCGGGTGAGCGTGTGCGGCAGTGGAAGCCGGATCTGATCTTTACGACGGTGATTGTGGCTGTGGTTAGCCTTTTGATGGTTGATCAGCCGTTGAATCCGCGTTTCTGGCTGGCGTTGCCGGGGCAGGGGTTGGATCATGCGCGGTATGGGCAGGTAGCGCGTGATGAGGTGAAGGATCGTTTTCTGGCCGAGGCGGTGCCTGATACGGTGCCACTGGCGGCCTCAATGTTTCTTGCGCCGCGCCTGGTGAATCGTGATACGCTCTATCTGGTGCGTTACCCTGATGATCCTGGGGGCGAGCGCTTGCCGTCACTCTTGCCCGACGTGGAGTATGTGCTGGCGGATGCGCTCTTTGACTGGCGTACGTTGACCGACGAGGGTGTTTTGCCGACGGTGGCGTATGAAGCGGCGGAGATTCGCACCTTGCTGAACGATTCCTCGTTTGGATTGGTCGCTGCCCGCGATGGGCTGTTGCTCTTTCAGCGCGACGCACCGGCAGCGCAGGTCTTGAGCAATACGGTTACGCTGACGTCGACGGTGGAGGTTGCGGCCAAGAGTCTCGATCTTGGCCCGGCAACGCTGCGTGGCTTTGCGGTGGAACAGCGCGCAGGGCGGCGTTTCGAGGCGACGTTTGTCTGGGAGTTGAACGGGCCGCCACCGGCAACACCGTGGGTTGCGATCAGTCAGCTTGGCGTAGCGAGCGATGCACGGTTTGTGCATCTACCGACCTATGTGCTGCAGCCAATCACAACCTGGCCTGATGACCAACTGATCTATGAGCGCTTTGCGTTTGAGGTGCCGGATGAGATCCCCGCTGGGCGCTACGAATGGCAGATTGCGTGGTATGATGCAACGCATCCTGAAGCAGCCTTTTCTGATGAGCAAGCATTGCCACCAGGGATCGAGCCGGTTGTGGTTGGTACGATCCTTGTGCCGTAGGGCCAATGAAGTGTTCTGGGGTCGTTCGCCGACCACGAATGGGGGCCACGAATAAACGAATACCGCACCGCCCATCTTCGTTTCTTCTTCTCAGTAGTCGTGGTCGGCGGCGCTGGCAGAAAACGTACGTTTGAATTGCCAGAAGGAGATGACATGAATTGTTGGCATTGCGAACGGCCGGCCCACGGGACGTGTATCTTTTGTGGACGAGCGCTCTGTCGGGATCATGTGCAGGAGCTGCCGCATATTGTGGCGCTGTATAAAGATCAACGAGGTACGCACCAGGCGATTGTCACGGCGCGGGCGCTTTTTTGTGGGGTGTGCGAGCCGCGTGATGAGCCGGTTGCGATGGCGGAGTTGGGGTGATGTGCGCTGACGCGATCCTACAGGGTCGCGTCAGCGCACATCATCTACGATAGCACCGGCTCGCCGTGAGATGGCATGGCATTGACGGTTGACGCCAGGAAGGTGCGGACGAGGGCGTTGAACTCGGCGGGTTTTTCATCCTGCACTAACATCGATGCTTGATCGATAACCTCGAGGCGAACGCGAGGATTTGCGGCGAGGAAGGCATCGGCCCGCTTGACGGGGGTGGTGGTGGCCTGACGCCCCCAGATCAGCAGGGTTGGCTGGCGCAACGTCGGTAGGATCGAGCGCACGTCGCAGTTGAGCAGACCGGTAAGAAAACAGATAGGTGCATAGTGCGCTCCTGGGCGACGACTGGTGAGGTAGAAGCCATCGTGGGTCGCGCTGGTAACGGTTGCGGGGTCGTGGTAAGCCTGTGAACGCAGGAAGTAGGCGGTACCCTTGCGACTGGTCAGGCGGTCAAAGATGGCACGCCCGGCTGCGCCACGGAGGGACTGATGGATGCGTCTGGCGATGGGGCCAGCCGGGTCAGAGAGTTGCCCCATGCCGGTGGGACAGGCGAGCACGAGGGCCTTGACGCGGTCGGGCCAACGGGCGGCGGCGGTGATGGCATAGGCTGAACTGAGCGAACTGGCAATGAGCGTGACGGGTTGACCGATCCGCTCGAGCGCGGCCCCGATCTGGTCAATGTAGTCTTCGGCCTGATAGGTGCGGGTTGGGCGGTCACTATTGCCATAGCCAAGCAGATCGAGCGCATGGACGGCGAAGCCCTCGCCGAGCCCGGTGAACGGGCCACGCATTTCGAAGGCTGAGGCGGCGGCGTTGATACTGTGGATAAGGAGCACCGGTTCCCCTTCACCGGCGTGATAGTGGGCGATGCGATGACCGCGCCAGTCGAAATAGGTTGGGGCGACCGGTAGGAGATTCAGGGTGGTTTGGTTCATGGATTTCTTTGGTTAGGCTGGCAGGGCCAGCGCGAGCGTTGCAGCGATTGCATCCTGGTAAACAAGGCACTAAGATCAGTATATAATGACTCTGTGAAACGTCAAACGAAACAGGTTCCAACACCGACACAGATTTTTCTCGTGGCCCCACTAGATGCGTATGCGTTGCGGGTAACAACTGGCCTTGCGTATCTCGGGGGCTTGCTTGTCTTGCCGTTGCTTTTTGCGTATCTGGCGAACATGCGCTGGGATGGGTTGCTGATTCCAGTGGCGTTGGCACTGGCGATCGCCGTCTTTTTGTTGTTGACCTATGCAGTGCAGCCTCGTCGGTATGAGATCACGGCGACGGAGTTGGTTGTGCGGCGGCGGCTGATGCCGGCCTTACGCATTCCTTTGAAGCTGGTGACCGGCGTATCACTGGCCTCGAATCTTGCTGACGTGCCGCGTCGGGGGTTGCGTTTTGCTTTCAATGCGGGTATTTTTGGTTACCAGGGACCGTTTCGTCTTGCGCCGTATGGTGAAGTCTTCTTTCTTGCGACGAATCGCGAGCGACTGGTAGCGGTGGCCCGTGATCAACGGACAACGATGATCCTGAGCCCTGAGCGTCCTCGGGCTTTTGTCGAAGCGCTTCAGGCGGCGCGGGCTGACTATGCGCTCGAAGAGTTGTTGCCTTCCTCACTCAATGAAACGAGACCGTGATGATTGATGGTTTGCCAATCAGTGTCAAGCCTCAACCGATTTTTGTTGATACCGATCCAGGTTGTGATGATGCGCTTGCGCTGGCATGGTTGCTCGCTGCGCCGTCGGTAGAGGTAGTGGGGGTAAGTACGGTCTTTGGGAGTGGGACATTACAGCATACGACGGCGAATGCCTTGACGTTGCTCGCTACGTTGCAACGTGACGTTCCTGTGACGATGGGCGCTTCGGCGCCGCTGATCCACCTGCGTACCAATACTGGCGTCATCACGCATGGTCGTGATGCCTTCTGGGGGCATCAGCAGCGACACGACCTGGTAAAACTGCCGGTGGGTGCGCCAGGGGCACTTGCGGCGGCGGCGCGTCTGTACCCAGATCTGACCATTCTTGCGCTAGGGCCGTTGACCAATGTTGCGCGGGCGGTTCAGGCGTATCCGACGGATCTGGCCGGGGTGCGGCTCGTCGCGGTAGCCGGGGCGCATGGGGCGGGTTCACTGACCCCGGCAGCTGAATTTAATGTCTTTGCTGATCCGCATGCGCTTGCGTTGGTGCTTGAGAGTGGCATGCATATTGAACTGGTGACCCGCGATGCGTTTGAGAAGTTGCGGCTTGGTGCGGCGGCGGTGCGGTTGCTGGAAGAACGGTGTGGGACGCCTGGGGCATTGCTGGCGCGTCTGCTAGAGGGGTATCTTCAGGCGGGCAGTCATCAGGCGCTGGCGATGCCCTTGCCTGCGGTGGCTGCAGCGGTGTACGCCTTGCATCCCCAACTGGGCAAGGGGCACCTCGCCGTGGTACGTGTGGTCACCGAGGGCGAGTTGATCCGCGGGCAGACGATTATTGCACTGACCGAGCGTCAGCGGGCCATGGTGGCACTCGGGGCAAGTGGGTTTGAGCAACTGGCGAGTTATGTTGGCATGCCGGGGTTTGACTATGAAGGGTCGTTGCGTGAAGCGGCTGCGCGGGCACCCTTGAATGCACGGGTGATTCTCGATCTTGATGCGTTCAGGATGAGCGATCTGCTAGAACGCGGCTTTCTGCGGCTGCATTTTAACGCCTCTTAGTGTTAAACTTTTTCTTGCCTTGACATACCACGCACCTGTGTGCTACACTGGCGCGGCATTGTTGTGACTCCTAGATATAGAGGTCTACATAATAAATCTGTACTATATGTAGTGGTTGCCTGAAGAAGTCGCTCAGTCGCTTAACGTGAATTTCTTTAACGACGATTTAATTCTTTACACTCTTAGGTTGTTTTGGTACCGTCGTGTGCCTTAGCTACAGGTTGAGCGTATTGCCATTGTTTAGTTACAGCAGGTGAAGATAGAGGAGCAGGTTGTATGGCAAGCGGGACGAATGGTGTGGGTCATATCGCAGGTGGGTTTCAGGCACTTGATCAGGCCGGGATGTTTATTCCGACAACGATTGTGAAGCGTGATGGGCGGGTGGTACCGTTTGACATTGAGCGGATCGAGAATGCGCTCACGCGCTGTTTTGCGAGCCTGAATCGCACGCCGCGGGTGGCGATCGCTGAGCTTTCCGAGCGGGTCGTCAATATTCTGGCGGCCCAGGCGCATGGTGAGTCCCCGACGGTCGAAGGGGTGCAGGATATTGTCGAGATGGTGTTGCAGGCCGCTGGTGAGTTTGAAGCGGCTAAGCATTATATTCTCTATCGTGCTGAGCATGCCAAGAAGCGGGTTGAGCGGCCCATTCCCGATGAGGTGCGGCAGGCATTTGCGGAGTCGGATCAGTATTTTCCAACGCCGTTGCAGCGGTTCCAGTTTTTTGATAAATATTCACGTTTTAACTACGATCTTGGGCGTCGTGAGACTTGGATTGAAACCGTCGATCGTTCGGTTGACTATCTCTACGAGCTCGCTGGCGCGCGTCTGCCGGCCGAAACCTATGCGCGCATCCGCCAGGCCATCCTCGAGATGCGCTCGATGCCTTCGATGCGCCTGTTGGCGATGGCTGGTCCGGCGGCCCGGCGCAATAATATTGCCATTTATAACTGCTCGTATCAGCCGGTTGAGAGCATTGACTCGTTTGTTGAGGCGTTGATTATCTCGATGAGTGGTTGTGGGGTGGGCTTTTCGGTCGAGGGGCGTTATGTGGAGAATTTCCCACGGATTCGTCGTCAGACTGGCTCGGCCCCGCGTCGGATGGTCGTCGAAGACTCGGCTGAGGGTTGGGCCGATGCCTTGCGAGCGGGCCTTGAGAACTGGTTTGAGGGTGGCGATATTCATTTCGACCTATCGCATTTGCGTCCAGCTGGTGCCCCGTTGCGCACCAAGGGTGGCCGGGCCTCGGGCCCCGAGCCGCTGCGGATCATGCTCGATTTTGTGCGCTCGCGCATCCTGGCGCGGCAGGGCAGCTTCCTGCGCCCCATTGATGCCCATGATATGATGTGTTCGGTTGGCAATGCGGCCGTCAGCGGTGGGGTACGGCGCACCGCAATGATCAGCCTCTTTGACTACGACGATGATGAGATGCGCCTCTGCAAGAATGGTGATTTCGAGCGCGAGAATAGTCAGCGCTGGAACGCGAATAATTCGGCGGTTTGGCCGCAGGGTAGTCTGACGCAGACCGAGTTTATTGCACAGTTCCTTGGGATGGTTGAGTCGGGGCGCGGCGAGCCAGGGATTTTCAATCGTCAGGCGGCGAATCTGCTCAAGCCGGCCCGCCGCCAGGCCGCCGAGTTTGGCACGAACCCCTGCGGCGAGATTGTCCTACGCCCGTGGCAGTTCTGCAATCTCAGTGCTGCGGTGGCGCGCCACGAGGATACTTTTGAAACTCTGCGTGAGAAGGTCGAGGTGGCGACGATCATTGGAACCATCCAGTCGCTGGCGACCCACTTCCCCGGCTTGCGGACGCAGTGGCAGCGCAATTGTGAAGACGAGCGCCTGCTTGGTGTCGATATCACTGGTCAGATGGATAGCCCGATTGCGCAAGATGCGGGGGTGAAAGAGCGTCTGCGCCATGTTGCCATCGAGACAAATCGTCAGGTGGCGCTCAGCCTTGGGATCAACCAGTCGGTGTCGATCAGTTGTGTCAAGCCGTCGGGGAACTCGTCGCAACTGGTCAACTGTTCATCGGGCTTGCATTCCCGTTGGGCTCCCTACTATATTCGCAACGTACGGGTAGCTGCACATTCACCGATCTTCAAAGTCTTGCGCGATGCCGGTGTGCCGATGGATCCCGAAAATGGGCAGACCCCAGCCAACGCCAATACCTGGGTGATCCACTTCCCGGTCAAATCGCCGGATGGGGCGATTACCCGGAAAGATCGCTCGGCGATTGCGCAGTGTGAATTCTGGTTGCAGAACAAGACCTACTGGACCGAGCACAATCCGTCATGTACCATTACCTATCGTCCCGACGAAGTGCTTGATCTGATGAAATGGGTTTGGGAGCATCGCGACCTGATTGGGGGGCTCTCGTTCTTGCCGGCGTTCGATGCCAAGTACGACAACATGCCCTATGTTGAAATCACCCGCGAAGAGTACGAGCGGCTGGCGGCTTCCTTCCCCGAGATTGATTTCTCGAAGGTCTACCGCTACGAAGAGGAAGATCTGACAAACGCGGCGCAGGAACTTGCCTGTATGTCGGGGAGTTGCGAGATTGATTTTTAGGTCGGTTCATCTTTTGCTTCACGAAAAAACGCCAGCAATGCTGGCGTTTTTTCGTGAAGCAAAGCTTGAGACGCCCGCTTTTACGGGCGCTGGTCGAGGGTGATGTATGGGACATCCACAGGGCCGACGTATTCGGACTCAGGACGGATGAGGCGGTTATCGGCGTACTGCTCATAGACGTGAGCTGTCCAGCCAGCAACACGGCTAATAGCAAAGATTGGTGTGAAAAGATCAATCGGAATACCGAGCGTATAGTAGACCGAAGCCGAGTAAAAATCCACATTGACTGGGAGGGATCGTTCGGACTGGACAATCTCGCGGATGCGTTCACTCATGAGGTACCAGCGCTGATTGCCGGTCGTTTCGGCAAGCTCTCTGGCGAGACTGCGTAACCAGGCGGCGCGTGGATCATCGGCCTTGTAGACCCGATGACCAAAGCCCATGATCTTTTTGCGGGCGGCAAGAGCGCCGCGCATATAGTGATCGACGCGATCGACATCACCGATCTCCAGCAGCATCCGCATCACTTGCTCGTTGGCCCCACCGTGAAGCGGGCCACGGAGGGTGCCGATCGCCGACGTAATCGCACTGTGGAGATTCGAGAGAGTCGAGGCCGTAATACGGGCGGCGAAGGTACTGGCATTCAAGCCGTGGTCGGCGTGAAGGATGAGGCACTGATCGAGCACACGGGCGGCGGCGGGATCGGGCTCTTTGCCGGTAAGCATATAGAGGAAATTGGCCGCATGATCGAGTTCGGTGCTGGGTGTGACCGGCCAGAGCCCGTTACGGATGCGTTCCCAGGCCGCCACAATCGTTGGCATAGCGGCGGTCAGGCGGATCGACTTGTTGACATTGGCATCAAGCGAATTATCGCCGGTTTCGGGGTCAAACGGCGCGAGGGCTGAGACGGCAGTCCGCAAGACGCCCATAACGGTCGTCTTCTTGGGCAAGAGGAGCAAGAGCGCAATGACCTCATTGGGAATGAGGCGATTCTCGATCATCTTGCGACGAAAACTCTCGTACTGTTTACGATTGGGTAACTTGCCATACCAGAGTAGTGAAGTTGTCTCTTCAAACGTTGAATGTTCGGCCAGCACATTGATGTCAAGACCGCGATACAACAGACGTCCATGTTCACCGTCGATATGGCTAATCCCTGTTTGCGCCGCGACAATCCCCTCAAGGCCTTTGGAAGACTGTGTCATCGTCACTCCTTTGTCGCATGACATTAACCAATGACAATGCAAGTAACTGTGCGCTTGATGCCTTCGACCCCCTGGATTTCGCTCATCACCAGATGCCCAATATTGCGCGGATCCGCCGTTTCGACGGTTGCGATGATATCATACGGTCCGGTCACGCCATCGGCGGCAGTCATATCGGGGATAGCGCGAAGGGCGGCAAGGACTTCGGCGACCCGTCCCGACTCAGCTTCGATCAACACATAGGCTTTGGCCTCCATGGTGGTTCTCCTTTTTAACCTGGCGGTAGGGTTGTTATCCTCAAAGTCTGATCTCTTCTGGTGAAAGATGTCAACTTTGCTGACAGCTTGTTCGAAAAGCATGCAAGGCTCGCAGTCAGTAGCGTACGTTTTCTGACCTGCTGCCTACCTAGGAGCCGAGCAGCTGTTGGACAAAGGCGACGGCACCGGGGACAAGGCGATCAGGTGGTAACTGTTCAAGATGGGCGAGCAGGGCACTGCCGACAATGGCCCCATCGGCAAGGCGGGCGACTTCGGCAACGTGTTCAGGGCGGCTGATTCCAAAGCCAACGACGAGAGGCAGATCGGTATGGCGGCGAACCCGTTGCAGCACCTCGCCGAGGTTGGCGGCCATACTCTGGCGTTCGCCGGTGACGCCAGTGAGGGAGACGACATAGATGAAGCCGCTGGCGCGGGCGGCAATCTCGGCAATGCGTTGTTCGGGGGTGGTGGGAGCCACAAACATGATCATATCGAGACCGTGTTTTGTGGCGGCGGCCTGCAATTCGGCCGACTCTTCGGGCGGCATATCGGGAATGATCCAGCCATCCCCACCTGCGGCGGCTAGTTCACGGCACGCCCGTTCAATACCAAAGCGGAGCAACGGATTGAAATAGCCCATCAAGAGCAACGGCGCACGAACGCCGCGCTCGCGGAGGCGGGCCGTGGTGTCAATGCAATCGGCCAGGGTAATGCCATTTTGCAAAGCACGCTGGGTTGAGCGCTGGATCGTCGCCCCATCGGCGAGCGGGTCAGAAAAGGGCACCCCCAGTTCAAAGAGGCTTGCCCCGGCAGTTTCAAGCGCTGGCACCAGTTCAAGGGTACTTTCACGCTCGGGGAAGCCCACCGTGAGGTAGGGCATCAAGGCTACCCGGCCCTCGGCTTGTAGGCGAGCAAAGGTTTCACGAATACGACTCATAGGATCGATCTATCTTCTTGGCAAGGCATTGGATCTAGCACAGAAGTGGCTACGCATGTAGATGAGGTCAATGATACCACACTTGCCGGGCGGGATTTAGGACGTACCGTCCTAAAAATTTCGGCTTGGGCTGTGCGTTTGTGCCAGCATAAGGATGATGCCTGGGATCATCAGGCTTGATTGGTCGACACCTAGCTGTGCTCGTTCTTCGGTGAACTCCTGCCGAAGTAGTTGAGCGACCGTACCCATCCATGCCCGTACTGCAGGCTGGTGCTGGGGCGCGATCACAATGCGGCGCGCAATATGCTGCATCGGGGTCTCCAAACACTTTGGTTGGAACCGCACGAGGGTAGGGCGGCACACGTGACGGCTCCCAAGCCCGAGGGCTTGGGAGCCGTCACGTGTGCTATACTGCTCGTCAGGAATAGCGTATGGATCAGAAAAACCTTATGGCGAGGGGGTGGAGGGAAGCATGCCAGTGATCAGCATCGAAATCCCTGATGAATTGTTCGACCGGATGGCTGAGGTGCGCGAGCAACTTCCGGAACTCCTTGCCTTGAGCCTCCACCAGCCTGCGTTACCAGCAGCGACCTATCGCGCCATTGTGGACTTTCTTGCCAGCAACCCCACTGCGGCGGAGGTGGCGGCATTTACCCCACCACCCGTCATCCAGCAACGCTTGCAACTGTTGTTGGAGCGTTCCCAGGCTGGCACCTTAACAACACCCGAAGCGCGTGAACTCGACGAGTTTGCCCGCATCGAACACGTGATGGTCATGCTGAAAGCTGGCAAGCTCACTGCGCTCCCCTCGCGTCCATGAGCAAGACCTATATCACGCAGGCGTTACGTCGTCTGGTTGAGAGTCGCGCCCACGGCCAGTGCGAGTATTGCCTGCTGCCAAGCGAACTGGCTTTTATGCTCCCGCATGAAGTTGACCATGTCATTGCAGTAAAGCACGGTGGTGCTACGCATGAAAACAATCTCGCCTTGACCTGCTGGCGCTGCAATCGCTACAAAGGGTCGGATCTCACTTCGTTTGATCCACTTACGGGTGCGCTCACACCTCTGTTCAACCCACGCCTTGCCTCATGGATAACCCATTTTGGTTTGGTTGAGGCACGTATTGAGGGCAAAACTGCGGAAGGACGTACGACCATCCAGCTCTTGCGTCTGAATGCACCCGACCGCCTCGTTGAGCGCCAGCGTCTGATTATGTTCGGGCGCTTCCCTATGCCAAGTCAGGACTAGACCGCGTCAGTTCGGTGAATTCGCTCTCGTTCTGCTGTTCCGGCAGCACCCCGCCCCGGCTCAGCGTGAGTTGCGCGCCCATGCGCCGCCGGAAGTTCCCGGTGATCATGGCGACGGCATGGTTGAGGAGCTTGCTGTAGACGCGTATGGCGCTCCCGTCTTGGGTCTCGGCGTCGCCAGGCGCTTGCCTCAATCTCGGGCGATGCGAACTGGGTGTGGGTTGGTCTGGCGCGTTTGCCTATCGCGCTCGTGCTGGCGGTGCTGGCCTGGTTTGCTTGAGTTTTGATGCGACACATTGCAGGCTTTTTCGCCAACAATGCGCCTTTTTCTAGCGCAAGATAGGAGGAAACCATGCTGACGTTGCACACCATTCGGGCCGCCCTTGGCGCAAAGCCTGGGGCCGAAGAGACTTTTCCGTTTGATACGGTGACCCTTGTGGTCAAGGTGGGCGGCAAGATGTTTGCCTTGCTGGCCCTGACCGATGATCCGCTTCGCCTCTCGCTGAAGGTTGATCCCGATCATGGCGATCTCCTGCGGGCAACCTTTCCTGCGATCCAGCCCGGTTATCACCTGAACAAGCGTCACTGGATCACGCTCACCCTTGATGGCACGCTTGAAGATGCCCTCGTCTATGAACTGATCGATGAATCTTACCGTCTGGTGGTACGTGGCCTCCCGCGTCGTATGCGGGCCAACCTTGAGGGGGACCAAGGCTGATGCAGTGATGCCAGATCGCAACGATATTTTGTGCTTTATTACATTTATGACGCAAGGGGCGTGTTATAGTTAAGACTGACTGACGTGTCGGTCACGTCGGATGGTGTTGCTTGGGAGAGGTTAAGGAGTTGAGTGTATGACACCAGGTAAGCTCTTGAGGCACCCGCTGCAGGTGATCGGGGCCTGGCTTGCTGCGCGTCCTGGTTTGCAACGCTGGTTGCGCGTTTTGCGCCTGGGGCTGTTTCAGTTTGGGATGGGTGTTTCACTTGCGCCGATTACCGGCACCCTCAATCGGGTGTTGATTGATGAGCTACGTATTCCTGCGGTCGCCGTTGGTTTTTTGATCTCGCTCCACTATTTTGTTTCACCAGCACGAGCGCTGGTCGGCTTTCGTTCGGATGTCGATCGGGCGGCGGGCAATTGGCGTACACCGTACATGGTCTTTGGTGCGCTGCTGACCTATGGCGGTCTCGCAACTGCGCCCTTTTCGTTGATCTTGCTGAGTGGCGATGGTGCGTTGACGTTCCCCGTGGCGATGCTTGTTTGTACGTTGATTTTCCTTGCGTATGGCATCGGGGTCAATGTGGTCGAGACGATCTATCTCGCGACGGTCAGCGATATTACCCCGGCCAATGAGCGCGGTAAAGTGCTTGGGGTGCTCTGGATTATGCTGGTGCTCGGCACGATCTTCAGTTCGATTGTGATGGGTCAGTTACTTATTAATTACAATCATATTGTGCTGATCCAGGTGATGCAGGGTTCGGCGGTCATCTTTATTGCCCTGGCCTTTGTGGCGATGTTTCACCAAGAGCGTCTGAAGCCAAACGGCGACCTTGAGGATGTCCCTGACCCGATTCGTGTCCGCGAGACGCTCGGGCAGTCGTTGCGCCTGCTGGCCCGTCAAGCCCCGCTGCGCAATCTCTTCATTGTGCTCTTTATTGCGACGCTCGGCTTTGCAACCCACGATGTCTTGCTTGAACCGTATGGCGGTCAGGTGCTTGGCATGACCATAACTCAGACAACTCGCCTAACGGCGCTCTGGGGGGTTGGGATGTTGCTGGGCATTATCGGGGCGGCGGTGATGCTCTGGAAGGGGCGTTCACCAGTTTTGCTGATCAGTCTCGGGTGTCTGTTGGGGGCCGGGGGCTTTCTTGCGGTGACGCTAGCAAGCGAAACAGGCCAGGTGAATCTCTTTCGTACGGGCGCAACCCTGATTGGCGCGGGGCGGGGGAGTTTCATTGTTGGTGCGCTGGCGCTGGTGATGGGCCTGGTGGATCGCAATCATGCCGGGCTCTTTATCGGGTTGTGGGGCATCACTCAGGCGCTGGCGCAGGGCTTTGGCACGATTGGCGGGGGGCTTGGGCGCGATATTGTGCAGTACCTGACCGGCAATGTCGCGCTCGGGTACACGGCGGTCTATGCCACCTCACTGAGCCTGCTCGTGCTCTCGATCGCATTGCTGCTGGGGTTGCGCATTGGCAGCCAGGTGCGCAACGGGACGGTACGGTCGCCGTGGGCGGGGTTGGATCAAGCGAACGTGGATCAGATTCTTTTTTAGGGGGTGCCTCCCTCGCGAAGCTTGCTTGCACTGAAAAAGCCAGCTATGCTGGCTTTTTCAGTGCAAGCAAAGATGTCTCGGCGCGGCAGGCACGCAACAACGCCAGCGTATGCTGGCGTTGTTGCGTGGCTATTCGGTTGATCTTATGAGCGCTGGTCGAGGGGGACATAGTCACGGCGGGCTTCGCCGAGGTAGATCTGGCGCGGGCGCATGATCTTCTGCTCGTCGTCTTCGAGCATCTCTTGCCACTGCGCGAGCCAGCCCGAGGCGCGGGGGATCGCGAAGAGGAAGGGGAAGTACTCGATCGGGAAGCGCAAAGCCTGGTAGATAAGGCCGCTGTAGAAGTCAACGTTCGGGTACAATTTGCGTGCGATGAAGTACTCATCCTGCAAGGCGATCCGCTCGAGCTCGACGGCAATTTCGAGCAACGGGTTGCTCTCGGTGGCCTCGAAGACCTCGTAGGCGACCTTGCGGATAATCTTGGCGCGTGGGTCGTAGTTCTTGTAGACGCGGTGGCCGAAGCCCATCAGGCGGCCTTCGCCCTTCTTGACCCGATCAATAAAGTCAGGCACATGCTTTACATTGCCAATGTGCTGCAACATCCGCAGGACAGCCTCGTTGGCCCCGCCGTGCAACGGGCCATAGAGGGCGGCAGCGGCGGCTGAGAGCGAACAGTACGGGTCGACCCGGCTTGAACCGACACCACGCATCGTTGCGGTCGAACAGTTCTGCTCGTGATCGGCGTGCAGAATAAAGAGCACATCTAGTGCTTTGGCGAGCACCGGATTGACCTCATAGTCACGCTGATTCATAAAGTCCATCATATAGAGCAGATTCGCGGTGTAGCTGAGTGAATTGTCGGGGAAGTTGAAGGGGCGCCCGATGCGATGGCGATACGCAAAAGCGGCGACGGTTGGGATCATCCCAAGCATACGCCAGATCTGCTTTTCGCGGACAGCGGGATCATCCACCTCTTTGGCTTCGGGGAAAAGCGTTGACATAGCCGAAACCGAGCTGATCAGGATGCCCATCGGGTGCGCATCATAGCGAAAAGCCTGGATCAGATCGATTAGGTTCTGGTGAATAAAGTTATGTCGGCTGATCCGATATTCCCACCATTTCAGCCGTTCGGCATTGGGCAGTTCGCCATAGATCAAGAGGTAAGCGACTTCAAGGTACGAGCTCTGCTCGGCGAGTTGCTCGATCGGATAGCCGCGATATTCGAGAATGCCCTTGTCACCATCAATATAGGTGATTGTGCTCTTGCAGGCGGCCGTATTCATATAGGCCGGATCGTAGGTCATCATCCCAAAATCTTCGGATGCGACCTTGATTTTCCGCAAGTCAATAGCATTAATGGTGTCGTTTTGAATGGGGATTTCGTACGTCTTGCCTGTGCGATTGTCTGTTACCGTCAGCGTGTCTTTGCTCATTGCAGAAACTCCTCTGTTGCCACGTTGCACACCTGCTTATGCATTGACGAGCGGATAGACGTGCATAAGGCCGGGTGCTACCCAGCCTTATGATACCATATCCCGCCTGTTATGGCATCGCCGAGATTTCGGCAATGGCCTGCTGAATGCCCCAGAAGGCGGGCCGTGGTGACCAGTCGGCATTGACGATGCTGAAGGAGCCCTGTTCGTGCATCGGGTCGCGCCCGGCTTCACGTTGGAGCACAGTAAAGTTGAGGTTCCAGAGGAACATGTTGCTGACCCAGGGGTAGTGTTCGGCAGTGTAACGAATGGCCCCCACGATATAGTCACGCTGGGTCTCGAAGCTAATCTGGTTGCCAAACTCGTACCCTGGGCTCGTATTGGCGGTTGCCCAACCATACTCGGTAATCCAGACCTGGTGATGGCCCATGCCGGCTTCTTCCATCACACGGCGCTGATTTTCGACATGGCGAAAGTAGAAGGAAGGGTCGTCAGTCCAACCTTGGGCCTGGCTGGGGTTTTCGGGGTAGAGCGTTTCGGGTGGATTGGCCGACCCACCGGGATGTAGGGCTTGCACGTCGAAGTAGTCGCGGATCATGCCATCCTTGTAGGTATACATTGCTTGCAGATACGAGAGTGCGTCCATCGCAATCGCAGGATCGTTGGTGGCGGTGGACGCAGGCGCTCCCGCAACAACGATGATGCTCGGGTCAGCGGCTTTGATCGCCGTATACGTGGCGGCCATGATCTCGACAAAATGTCCCGGATCGTCTGGCCCGATGGTGCCCCCATTTTCGTAAGCGAGGTTTTGTTCGTTCCAGATCAAAATCGCGTGGACACGGCCACGGTACCGTTCGGCCAGGGCACCGGCAAAGCGCGCCAGGGTTGTGGGGTCGTCGGGTAAACCGTCGGCCCCATTGCTTGTATACCAGGTTGGCGAACGGGTAATATTGATCATCAAGAGCATGCCGGCATTATTGACATCGGCCACAATGCTATCGAGGTCGCCCCAGAGCAACGCCCCACTCCGGTCTTCGATATCGCGCCAGTGGATCTGCTGGCGAAACCAGCGAAACCCCGCCTCGCGGGCCTTGCTTAGCGTGGTGCGGCGGTCGGTGTAGTAGAGATGCCCGACGACGCCAAAGTTGAGCCTGGTGAGGGTGAGCGGATAGGGCAGATCACCGGGGCCGTTCCGTGGGGTGGGTAGCTGCGGCATAACGACAGGCACAACGGGCGTCGCGACCGTGGCTTCTGGTTCAGCCCTGGTCGTTGTGATGGGGAGCTCAAGTTGAAGCGGTTCAATTGGCTCAGTGGTGCCTGCAATGCGGGCTGTTGGCAGCAGCGTCGTTTCTGATGAACTTCCCCCTGCGGCAGCACCACAGGCCGTCAAGAAGAGAATGAGCGCTGCACAAGGGAGCAAGACCCAGTAGCGGGTAAGGCGACGGCGTTGCATGATCTACCTCGGCTTTGATAAACCCTGACCTCTCGCGGAACACAGGCCATATCAAGCACCTGGCTACTGCGAAGAGAACGATTGCTGAGAGCGAAGCCACTTGAGCTTTGCTCCTGATGCATCCCAAACGGGGGGATGCGGAACTGGAGCAAAGGGGCTAGACAGTTCTACCGTAGCAAACGTAAGCAGGGGTGAGAATTATGTTCAGCTACGCTGAAAAAGGGATGATACGAAACTGCTAGCCCTCAAACCCAGCCAGAGGCTCAAAACAAGGTAAAGATCAGGGTCAACAGCGCAAGCAAGGCGAGCAAGCCAAAGACTGCTGTGAGGATGAGGCGTTCGGGGTTGAGCAGGGTCCAGTCGCCGATCGTCTGGTTTTGTTCGCCAATCAAGTAGAGGCGTTGCGGTTTTTCTTCAAGGAGGCCATCAATTTCGGTGATCATTACACCGTGGACATTCAACTCGCTTGAGACGATACGGGTATCTTGGTCGCCATACTGCGAGGCAGCGTCAATCAAAGCCGCGAGTGGGGCAACACTCTGCCAGTTGCCTTGAAAGAGATCGATGGTGCCGGCAAAGACGGGTTGGCGCTCGGTTTTCAGGGCGACCGGCGGCAAATCTTCGACATCATCGGTCTCTTCCCAGACGCGAAATTCACGTGACCAGAGAAAGACCTGGGTTTCGGTCATTTTGCCGTGACCGTCGCAGGTTGGGCAGGCGATTTTGCCATAGCCCTTGCATTGAGGACACGAGACCTCAATCGTCTCTTCGGTGCGGCTGCGGTCGGGATGCGAAATTTTATTGGTTTTGGTCACCAGGCCCGTGCCGTTGCAGACATTACATGGGATTTTGCCTTCGTGGAGACAGGTTGTGCAGGGGAGAATGCGGATTGAGTGGGGCACGGTGGCTTCGGTGGGGCGGGATTTTCGGTCAGGCTTGACCTCAGGCAGAGGGATTGTCCAGAGATCAGGGATAGCCTGGTTGGAGGGTTGATCATCGGGGGCAAAGGGCCGCACGCGTGGCCGACTCGCTTGCCGGGTCTCGTAACAGATCTTGAGTTCATAAAAATAGACGTTGTAGCTCACAATCTGTTCGAGCTCGATCAGTTGACCGAGGCTGCGGCGGCGAAAGTAGCTATCGCGGCTCCAACTGGTAAGGTGGCGGCGAATCGCATCACGGCGGTGCAACTCGTCGGCGCGTTTGCGTGCGCGGCTCAGAAAAGCGCCAAATTGTTCATTACCAGTCGTTTGGAGGACAGTCTCGACGGGATTATCGAGCCACTCGGCTACCGGTTCCCAGCGCGACTCTTCCATATCAGCGCTGGCTTCATCGACATAACTCCGCAGGGCTTGGCGGAGCGCGAGGGCAGCCGCGCCTGCGGATGGGAAGCGAGTTGCGGGTTGGGCCGCCATCATGCGCTGTACAACGCGATCGGCGGCGACCAGGCCGGGATCGTGCCGTGCGAGGCTAGGTAATTCAGCCCCTGTGGGAATCTCGCCGGTGAGCATATGGTAGATCACGGCCCCCAGGCTATAGACATCAAGGGCTGTACCGGCCTCGCCCTTGCTGAGGCGTTGTTCCGGGGCGGAATAGGGGGTCAGGTAATCGGCCTCGTCAATACTGCTGAGATCGGGGGTATCTGGCCCGGACGCGAGGCTGAGATTGGCAAGATAGGCAACGCCTTCGCTTCCGACAAAAATATTGACTGGCTGCACATCGCGATGAAAGATCGTTTCACCGTGGAGGTAATCAAGGGCAGCGGCAAGCTGCTGCACAATGCGCAACACCCGGATCGGGGGCATTGGCCCTGCTTCGAGCAGCTTGTGCAGCGGTTGCGCATCAAGCTGAGGAGTGACGAGATAATCGCCCAGTTGCTCATCGTGACCAGCATCGATCACCGGAACGAGGCCCGGATGGGTCAGGCGAGCCGCCAGGCGGGCGGCAAGCTGAAAGCGACTCACCGAGATCCAATCATGGCGCCGCAAGACATGCACTTCGACCGGGCGATCCAGCGTCTGATGCGTGGCACGATAAATCGTTGCAAGCTCTTCCTGGCCTTGCAACTCGATCAACGTGTAATTGCGCAGTTCAACAAGCCCTTCGTTGGGACGCTTGTCGGTACGAACTGGCAAGCGGGGAGTGTTCATGGTCGAAGTATACCATACCCAAGATTTTCGCACCGAAAGGCGCGTTTCCGTAAATAATCTCTCACAAAAGGTTGTCATAAATTTCCCCTCAAAAGGAGAAAGTGAGATTATACTGCATCTGGAGCCGAGGTTATCACTCCTTCAAACTGACTTAGATGGATCGGGTTTTGAACCAGATCATGTCCACATTGACCAGGGAGAGCTTCCTGGTTTGCATGTTCCTCATACAATTGGGGCAGTTATCGTCGCCATTCCGTTGCTTGTCCTGATGACGACCAAACCCAGACGGATCTCTCTCGTCACTGCCCTCCCCAGGCAACCCCGTCTTCCTTGGTGATCGAGGCTTCAGAAACGCAGCAAGCGCTGCTCGCTCAAGCGAGCAGCGCTTGCTGCGTTTTGCTGTGAATCGTGCAGGGCACGGCTCATGAGAAGATGGCCGGTGGGCCTCGTTGAGGGAATAGGGTTGTTTGCTCGGAGGGCGGTGGTGGTGTGATGCCTGCGAGGAGTTGGAGGCCCCAGGCGAGTTGGGCGTCGTGACAGGCTGGTGCGCCTTCGTTCGGGCGACGTCCAGCGACGCAGGGTACCATGTACGCCGGATCATCTGAGGCAAGCACTTCGTACTCGGGGGTGATGCCAATGCGATTGATCCGCGAGCGATCAGGGGTGAGCCAGTGGGCAATGGTGATGCGCGCACTGCTGCCGTCACGTAACTGGTGAATGTTCTGAACCGATCCTTTGCCAAAGCTCCGCTCACCAAGCAGCGTTGTGTTGGGACGCTCGTCGCGCAAGGCTCCGGCGACAATTTCGGCGGCGCTGGCTGATGACCCATTGATCAGCACGACCATTGGTGGGTCATACAGCCGTGTATCACTCGCGCCGGGAATGGTGCGGAGTTCTTTGATGACCCCGCCATTTTCTTCTTCATAGAGGGCCACGCCGTTGTAAAAACGGCCCAGGACTTCTTGCGCAGTGCGTAGATAACCACCGGGATTATTCCGCAAATCGAGGATAATACTGGTTGGTTGCTGCGGAATCAATTCGCTTAGTGTATCGTCGAGCAGGGCGGTAGTGGTGGCTTTGAATTCGGTGATCTGGATGTAGGCAACGCCATTGTCAAGCATCTCGCCGTTGACGGTGATGATGGGTACCTCGTCGCGGGTGATCGCCACGTCAAACGGCTCAGGGTCTGGTTCACGCCGCAGCGTCAGGGTTACAAGCGATCCTTTGGGGCCACGAATTTTGTTTGCGGCGAAGCTGGTGGCCTCGCTATCGCTCAGGGTGGCAATTTCTGGGCCGAGCAAGAGCCCATCGACGGCGACAACGACATCTCCTGCTTGCAATCCGGCACGTTCGGCTGGCGAGCCCTTGAAGGGCCGATCGATAATGATCTCGCCCTCTTTGATGCCGAGATAGGCCCCGATACCCTCGAATTTCCCCTGCATTGACTCGCGACTCTGGGCGGCTAGAACGGGTTCTTGAAAGGTTGTATACTCATCATCGAGCGAGCTCAGCATGCCGCGAATCGCGCCATAGACCATCTCTTGCTGGTCGATAGGTTCGGTCTGGTAAAATTCGCCTTCAACCAGATGCCAGACCTGCCAGAAGACCGCAAATTGGTCACGCATATTCGTCGGCGTATCCTGCCGAACCGAGGTTGTCGCGAAACTGGCAAGAAAACTATCGACAAAGGTTGTCCCTGCCAGTCGTGCTGCCGTCCAGCCACTGGCAAAGGCAATGATGGCGACCAGAACGCTCACAATGGAGCCGGCGATCAGCGCGCGCGAGATACGAATCATAAGCTAAACCTCTTGCCGTGTGACGTAAGGGGAAACGATAGATCAGGTGACTGCCGAACGGTTGTCTAGCTCATAGAGCAGGGCTGCGGTTGCGGCAACCGGTGCAGTCTCGGCGCGCAAAATACGCGGGCCAAGTGATACAGGCATGATACCATGGTCAACTGCGGTTGTCAGTTCATCTGGGGTGAGACCGCCTTCGGGTCCACTGAAGAGGGCGAGCGAGGTGGGGCTGGGGCTATTCGTTGTGGTGAGGTACGTGCGAAGTATCGTACGGAGCAACGGCATGCCATCGAATTCGGCGAGCAGGAGGGCGAGGCTCACCTGGTGTACCTGGGTGCAGGCGCTGGCAAAGGTCTGTGGTGGTTCGATGATTGGCAGCACGCCACGGCACGCCTGTTCAGCGGCCTCGCGCACGATGCGTTGCCAGCGTTCGTGTTTGCGCTGGTCAGCCCGCTCACTTGCGAGCGAGCGTGTGCAGAGCACGGGCACAAAGCGTGAGGCCCCTAGTTCAACACATTTTTGCAGCGCCCACTCGAAGCGTTCGGCCCGGATCAGCGGCAGATAGATCGTCAGGTGCAGGTCTGGTTCGCCGGTGGCCTGTTCATGGGCAAGGATGTGACCCACAACCTCTTTGCGGCTCAGGGCGGTCAATTCCAGGGTATAGGCGGTGCCGAGGCCATCAAGGAGCAGGATCTGATCGCCGGGATTGAGGCGCAAGACCCGGCTGAGTTGATGCGCCAGGGCCGGATCTTCCAGGCGCACCAGATCGCTATGCACGGTGGCGGGCTCAACAAAAAAACGAAACGTGTTTTTCACAGTAACTGACGAATGGTAGCGGCAAGTTGCTCGGAGGCATACCCTGCGGTTGTGGCTTGCTGGATGAGTTGCGGCAGATCGGGTACATACGCGTTGAGCACCATCGCGTTGCCGTGCGGCACAAGGTGATAGGTACCAAGGGCTGCCGGTAACACGACCGAGCGCCCACGTTCAAGTTCCAAGGTGGGCGCATTGGTAACCAGTTGCACGTACCCATCGAGCACGGTCAGGATCGCAAAGCTCCCTTGATCAGTCGCAGCGGTGACTGGTTGCGCGAGGTTCCAGCGTTCAAGCGCAAACGAAGGGCAGGCAATCAAGAGATCCCGGTTAGGGGCCAGGCGCAGCGGCGGCACCAAGGCATGGGAGGCCGGGGCAAACTGGCTCACCTGCAGCGCCTGTTCAAGATGGAGCGTCCGAGGTTGACCGGTGTGGGCATCACGGCGGCCATAGTCATAGACCCGATAGGTGAGATCGGACTTCTGCTGAATCTCAAAGAGCAGAATGCCTGCATTGATCGCGTGGATCGTCCCGGCGGGCACAAAAATCACATCACCGGGGGCCACGGCCACATGGGCCATCAGGTGCTCGACGGAACCATCGGCGACCGCGGCGGCAAATTCCTCTCGCGTGCATGGCTTTGTGAGGCCATACGTTACCGTTGCACCCGGGGCGGCATCAATGATATACCATGCCTCGGTCTTACCGTGAAAGCCGGTATGGGCCTCATAGGTATGGGCATACGCATCGTCAGGATGCACCTGGATCGAGAGCCGGTCATTGGCATCAATGAACTTGGCGAGCAGCGGAAAATCGGCCCCATAGCGCTGGAGCGTCCGACTTCCGACCAGATCGCCCTCATACAGGGTAACAAGGTCGGCGAGTGATCTTCCGGCACACGGTTCAGAGTTGACGAGATTTCCCTCAAAGACCTGCCAACTCTCACCGAGGCGTTCTGGGTAGGGTTGGGGCAGATCAAGCCATGGTGCAAGGCGTGTGCCACCCCAGATCGGCTCGACCAGCCTGGGAGTCGTCAATACGGGTCCGAGCGGCGGCTGTTTCACCAGAACCTCATTTCTCCTTTGTAGTCAGTAGTCTGTAACAAAAGTTTCCCGGTAGCGCCGCCGACCACGAATGCTGATAACGAATAAACGAATATGGGCTGCTCCATGCGCTCTTCGTTTCTTCGTGGCCCCCATTCGTGGACGGCTGAGGACGCCAGAAAACTTACGTTACAGACCAGTTAGTCAGACCGCACAGGTCTTCAAGACTCGGGTGGTCTGACGGGCGCTCGCTCCTTAGCGCCTGGGGGCTATCACCTTGACCCCGGATGGCGGGGTAACGCCTGGCCCATAGAGGAAGAAATCTTCCCAGGGCGCATAGCGGGTGACATAGGCATCGGTGCGGGTACGGCCATTGGCCAACGTAATCACCCGGTTCAGCGTCACATCCACCCCGGCGCGTCCCTGCACCATCTGGCGCACGGCACCCTGGGGCAACGATGCATCATACTGCCAGACGGCAACGCCGGGTTGCTTCCAATTGCGTGTAATGGGGGCCTGATGGACGACCTTGCGGCCATCATTAATGCCATAGATCTCGAAGGAGACCTGCGAGGCATTCAGATCGGTAATGCCGACCAAATAGACCGGGCCGGGGCTATCGTTGCGCCAGCGAAAATCGACACTGGGCACAAAGACGGTGGCATCGAAGCCAAGGATATTTTCGTAGAAATTGACAATATGGCTATGGCCGACGCGGCGGGTAATCTGCAAGCCCGCGTACGAGACGGCCCGGAAGAGCGTCGTTGAGACCTGACAGAGGCCGCCGCCGATGACGCGCTCGAGGCGCCCGCCCACGATCGCATAGCCATCCACAAAGCCATTGGCCTCAGAAAAATCGCCAATCGAGTTAAACGAAAACTCGGCCCCGGCCGGCACAATCATGCCATGCACCATCTCGGTGGCCCGACTAACATTGGTCACGCGCTCGTAGGACGAGGCCGCAAAGCCCGTCGTGGCGCGTCCGAGCAATTCAATCGCTCGGACTGGTGCTGTGGCGGCGCGGGCCACCGGATCGCGCTGGAGCAGCATCCGTCCAACGGGGGTCAGGCGCACGGCATCAGGCTCGGTTGCGGTTGCAGGATGATACTCCAAGCGGGCACGTTCAAAGTATTGCACCAGCACCTCGGTACCGGTCACATCGTCTTGCTCGTACAACTCTTCAGAGATCGGATAGCCAAAGACTGGAACCCCACCGTTGCTTTGCCAGAACCAGCGGAAGGCACCCCCGAGCGTATGGCCCGACTCGGGGTAAAAATCGCGTTCAGGATCGGCGCTGCCTGTCATCCATTGAAAAGCAGGATCGGCGCGTCCCTCGCTCACCATTGCCCCGGCACGGGTAAGAGTTACCCTAGCGGCAAGCGGCGCGGTTGGGTTATACTCAAACCGAGCGTACTCGAAATACTGAACCTGACGACCGTCGGCCCCAATGATCAATTCGGTGAGCGGCAGACCGAAGACGGCCACCCCGCCGTAGGTGTCAAAGAATTGCTTGATCTGCATGCCAACATTGTGGCCGGTTTCAGGGAAATAGGTAAAAGCTGTTGCCTGCGGATTGGCTGCTGGTGCAGCCGCCAGGGGCGTACTCGGAAGAAGCAACGCCAATGCCAGGACAATGAGTATGAGGTAGCGGTACATAGCTGTACCTCCATTTCTTATGATGACACGTGAGCGACACGAGTGAGCGTCAAACTGCTTACGATTATAACACGCTCTCGAACTGATCTGCTATACTAAGGCACATTGACGTATCTACGCAACACTGTTTTCTTGAACCACCTCTGGTCGTGATGACCAGGATGAGCAACCTATGGAACTACGACATCTGCGCTACTTTGAAGCAGTAGCTCGTTACTCACACGTGACGCGCGCGGCTGCTGAATTGCATATTGCCCAGCCTGCCTTGAGCAAACAGATTAGCCAGCTCGAGCAAGAACTGGGGGTGGCCCTCTTTGATCGTGTTGGGCGCAATGTGCGCCTGACCGAGGCTGGTGAAGCGCTGTTGCCCCATGCCCGTGCCGTTATGGCTCAGGTTGAGTCGGCTCGGGCCGAAATGGCCGAGCGCGTTGGCTTGCGGCGCGGGCGTGCGTCGGTCGGGACACCACCGACGGTCGGGACACAACTGTTGCCACGGGTGCTCGCGGCTTTTAATCGGCGTTACCCTGGTATCGAGTTGCGGTTGCATGAGGCGGGAGTGCAGACCCTGTTTGATCTGCTGGAAGCTGGCCTGACTGATGTGGGGATTGTGACGCTTCCGGTTGAAGACGAACATCTGACGGTGGTACCGCTCTTTACCGAAGAGATGGTCATTGTTGTGTGCCGTGATCATCCTCTGGCTGCGCAAGGTATGGCGCAAATAGCCGATTTTCAAGATGCTTCGTGGGTGCTCTCGCCTGAAAACTACGAATTGCGTGAGGCGACGTTGACGGCCTGCCAGCAGGCTGGCTTTACCCCGCGGGTTGTCCTTGATGGCGGAGAGACCGATACGCTCTTGCGGTTTGTGGCGGCGGGCATCGGTATTGCGCTTGTACCACGATTGGCCGTGCAAGAGACGAGTGAGGTTATGGTGTTACGGGTCACAGACCAGAAACTCGAACGGACCCTGGGCCTCGTCTGGCGAGGCGACCGGGTTGCCTCGCCAGCGGCGCGCGCACTCCGCGACTTTCTGGTGACCCAGTTGAAGCGTTCGGCTTATGTGTGAGGTAGTGTCTGACCATGCCAAAGGAGAGTTGTATGACTGCCCTCATTGCTGCTGACCTCTATCGCCCCGAGGGCTTCGACGCTGCCCGGGCCGCTTTTTTGCAGCGCAATCCAGCCTATGCAGCGACCTCTCGCCTGCGCGAACTGCGGGCCACCGAATACGCCCGGCTGGATCAGCAGGGGCATATTTACCTGGACTATACCGGAGGAAGCCTTTACGCTGAAGAGCAGGTGCGCCGTCATGCTGACCTGTTACGGCAGCATGTCTTTGGCAACCCTCATTCCGTCAATCCTACTTCGATGGCCTCCACCCGCTTGGTCGACCAGGCCAGAGCCTATGTCTACGACTTCTTCCGGGCCTCGCCTGAGGAGTACGCTGCCATCTTCACCCCCAATGCCAGTGGCGCACTCAAACTGGTGGGTGAGGCCTATCCCTTCTGCGCTGGCGGGCGCTACCTGCTGACCTTTGACAACCACAATTCCGTCAATGGCATCCGCGAGTTTGCCCAGGCCAAGGGCGCAGCGGTGCATTATCTGCCCGTGGTTCCGCCGGATCTGCGCATCAGTCAGGATCGACTGGACGAATTGCTTGACCGGGCGAATCCGGCCTATGCAAACCTCTTTGCCTTTCCAGCCCAGTCCAACTTTTCTGGTGTGCAGCACCCGCTCGATCTGATCGAGCACGCCCAGGCCAAGGGATGGGATGTCTTCGTGGACGCGGCGGCCTTCACGCCCACCAATCGGCTGGATCTGAGCCGTTGGAAACCCGACTTCGTCTCGCTCTCGTTCTACAAGATCTTTGGTTACCCCACCGGGGTAGGCTGCCTGCTGGCCCGGAAGGACGCGCTGAAAAAGCTGCGGCGTCCCTGGTTTGCCGGCGGAACGATCACGATGGCCTCGGTGCAGGGGTGTAGCCATCACTTGGCTGATAGCGAGGCGGCCTATGAGGATGGCACAGTAGATTACCTCAACCTGCCTGCGATCCAGATTGGGCTAGAGTATATTGACAGCATTGGCGTAGATTTGATCCACGACCGGGTCGCTGCACTTACGGGTTGGCTGCTCGAAGAGTTGGCGGCGCTGCGCCACAGCAATGGCTCGCCCCTGGTGCGCATCTATGGGCCGACTGACACTACCAATCGCGGCGGAACGATCGCCTTCAACTTCTACGATCCCGAGGCTGAGTTGATCGATTTCCACATCGTTGAGCAGTTGGCGAATCAGGCCCAGATCTCCCTACGCACAGGCTGCTTCTGCAACCCCGGGGCCGGGGAGGTCGCGCATGGCCTGACCGAGGCCGAGATGCGTGAGGCCTTTCAGGATGAGCAGCGGATGACGCTGGATCAATTCCAGGCGATCCTGCAACAGAAGCACAAAAAGAGCGCCGGTGCCGTGCGCGTCTCGCTGGGCATTGCCAGCAACTTTGCCGATATCTACCACTTTATGGCTTTTGCTGCCAGTTTCCTGGACAAGCGGCTTGGGGAGATGCGGGTGTAAGCCTTTGCCCTGCGTAGGTGGGATGGTGTAGCTTCGTGATGCGGTAGGGGCGGGTGATTCGCCCCTCCTAGCCTCCTAACAACATAGCCACCAGCACCATAGCCAGGCACACAGACGAGAGCAGCAAGCCCATCTTCCACGGATTCATATCGGTATGGAGCCCCCAATTGTAGCCCATAGCGAAAATAATGATAAACGACACAACATTCGAGATGCGAATTGCCAGGATGGTGTTATCGGGGATCAGCAGCAGTGGGAGCAGGGAGGGAAACACGGCGGCGACATATAGCAAGACTGTTGCTACGCCACCAATCAGATCCTCACGCTTTATGCCAATTGCCTGGGGCTCGGCCTGGCTCAGATAGGCACGAATGTCATGATAAAGGGCTTGTCGCTGAGCATCGCTGGTTATCGGCTCAAGGATGAAATCTAGTTCATAGGCAATGGCGGTCGTGGCATCTTGCTCACTCTCACTGGTTTGAACATACTGAAGCAACCGATAGCGCTCGCGCCGTGCGAGACCCTCACCCAGAACATAGAGAACGCCGTCGATGATCCCCCAGGCTGCGACAGCTCCCATGATGGTAAGAAACAGCTCTTGTCCATATCCATTTGCAAAAGAGGTCGAGATGATGCCATGATAGATCAAAATGCCATACGAAAGCGTGAAGAGTAGTGCAAAGAGAATGCTGAAAAAGATGGTGAAGAGTGCATCGATAGGGTCAAGGAACTCACCCAGAACATTGCTCAGGATGGTTTCTTTGGGTGGAGAACCTGCTCTACGGTGTTGCCGATGCCTTTCTCTGAACATAAGGGATCCCTTTTTACATAATGGGCGCATCAAGGTTAGGCTGTAGGGTCTTTCAGAAGACCATACAGCCTGCCCTCTGCATAGCTTCTCAGTGAGCGACCAGGATCGTGTCTGCGGAAACGACGCTGCTCTGAGGATCGGCTTACGCTTCGCTCACCCGTTCAAGACGGGCAAAGCTGGCGAGCAGCCGTCGTTCGCGGTCAGGGAAGCTAACGGTGACCTCTTCGTCGTCCTCCACCAGGCGACTGCTGACAACGACACCTTCGCCAAAGGTCGCGTGGCGAACACGCTGCCCGGCAAAAAAGGAGACTTCCGTTGGGCCGGCAGGCCGTTTTGTCCGGGTGTTTTTGCCACCGGAACGATTGGCTGGGATGACGACAGGCGCGGTCTTCTGGCCTGGCCTGGCAATGCGCTGTTCAGGTTCGCGGTCGAGACCGCTCCGCTTGGTGAACATGCTCGTCTGAGCCGTCGGTTGATTGATTCCGCTGCGCCCGTGCGGCTGTTTCAGCAATTCACGGGGAATGTCGGTGAGGAAACGTGAGCGTGTGCTGAACGTGCTGCGCCCGTACTGCATGCGCTTGAAGGCGTAACAGAGATAGAGGCGTTGCCTGGCACGGGTTATGCCAACATAGAGCAGGCGGCGCTCTTCTTCGATCTGGTCGCGGGTTTCGAGCGAACGGCTATGCGGCAGCAAGCCATCCTCGAGTCCGATCAGAAAAACGACCGGAAATTCAAGGCCTTTGGCCTGATGAAGCGTAATGCAGGTGATCGCATCGGCTTCCGCATCGAAGCGGTCGACGTCGGCCACGAGGGCGACTTCTTCGAGAAAGGTCGGCAACTGAGCTTCGGTTGGCAGATTGAGATATTCGGTGCTCACCGAGCGCAACTCCTCGATATTACGCCAGCGCTCTTCGGCTGCTTCTACGCCATACTCTTGCTCAAGCGCCTGGCGCACCCCAACGCGCTCAAGCACCGTATCCATCAACTCGGTGAGGGGACGTTCTTGCCAGTCACGGCTGAGCTCGTCAATAAGGGCAAGGAACCCAAGCAGCGCACTGGTTGACCGGGCATTCAAAGGTGACGCGATAGTGCCTGTTTCGAGTTCACGCAGCGCCTGAAAGACGGGCACGCCCATCTCCATTGCCCAGCGCATCAACTCGGCCTCGGTGCGCTCGCCAATGCCCCGTCCGGGCCAGTTGAGGATCCGGCTGAAGCTAACACTATCAAAGGGATTGATGATCAGACGCAGATAACCGATGACATCTTTGATCTCTTTGCGGTCATAAAAACGCATGCCGCCAACAATTTGATAGGCCAAGCCACGTCGGATCAGCGCCTCTTCGACGGGGCGGGATTGAGCATTGGTGCGATACATCACCGCGCACCCGCCCGGTGTCACCTCGCCGGCGGCAACCAGGCGGGCAATTTCGTCCACGACAAAACCCGCCTCGGCTTCCTGGTCAAAGCCCTCGTAGAGCGCAACGTCGAGGCCCTGATCGTTGTCGGTCCAGAGGCTTTTGAGGTGGCGCTGCTTATCACCGGCATTGATAATCGCCTGAGCCGTATCAAGAATCGCCTGGGTCGAACGATAATTCTGCTCGAGCAGAATCACCTGGGCCTCGGGATAATCCACTTCAAACGAGCGAATATTGCGCACATCAGCGCCACGGAACTGATAGATCGACTGATCATCATCGCCGACGACAAAGAGGTTGCGGTGGCGCAGCGCGAGTTGGCGCACCAAGAGGTACTGCACCCGATTGGTATCCTGATACTCGTCAACAAGCAGGTGCGTATAGCGATCTTGATAGCGTGCCAGCACCGCGGGATGCTCGTCAAATAGGCGCACTGTTTCGACCAGCAGATCATCAAAATCGAGCGCGTTCGACTCGCGTAGCAGCGCCTGGTAGCGTTCGTAGCAGCGCGTCACAAGCTCACCGAAATAGGTACGATTGAGGCGGGCATACTCCTGAGGCGAGACGAGTTCATTTTTGGCACTCGAAATCTGGCCAAGGATCGCCCTAGGGGGATGCTGTTTCTCATCAAGCTTGAGGTCGCGCAGCACCCGGCGCATCAAGCGAAGTTGATCATCGGCATCGTAGATCGCAAAATCGCGTTCGCGCCCGAGGTGGACAATATCCTTGCGGAGGAACCGCGCACAGAGGCTATGAAAGGTGCCCGCCGAGAGCACCTGCGCCGCATCGGGGCCGATCAACGCATGGAGGCGATCCTTCATCTCGCGGGCGGCCTTATTGGTAAACGTCACCGCCAGGATATGAAACGGATCGACCCCAGCCTCATTGATCAGATAGGCAATGCGATGCGTCAACACCCGTGTCTTGCCGCTGCCCGGCCCGGCCAGCACCAGCACGGGTCCGGCAGTTGCCTCGACGGCCCGTCGTTGTGCGGGATTCAGCCCTTGTGTATGCTTGGACATATCTACCTCATCAACGTCAGGGCTGAAGCCCTTCAACGCAAGGCTTAGGCATGTTTCAGCATTGGGTATGCTTGCTTGACCGTTTGGAGTGCCGACTTCAGTCGGCTTCCAGTTCAGCCGACTGAAGTCGGCACTCCAATTACCGCAAACGGTCAAGCTCGTTTGAAACATGCCTTATGCTGGCGAAAACGGCCAGCATAAGCGAGCTTATTGGGTGCCTTTGGCCCCGCTTCCCCAGAAATGCAAAACGCCAGTAATGTTACACTATAGCACATGATGTTGGGTATACTGATACCGCACGAAGCTTCGTTTGAAAGGAAATGAAAAGCATGGCCAAGAAGCGGGCGTTGATTACAGGCATTACAGGGCAGGATGGCAGTTACCTGGCTGAGCTACTGCTTGAAAAGGGTTATGACGTTGTTGGAATGATCCGGCGTTCGAGCACCGTCAACTTCGAGCGCATTCAACATATTCAGGATCGCATTACCCTCGCCACAGGCGATCTGATGGATGAGATCTCGATGATCAACCTGTTGCGCGAATATCGTCCGAGCGAAGTCTATAACCTCGCCGCCCAGTCATTTGTGCAGACCTCGTGGGCGCAGCCGGTCTTTACTGGTGAGACCACGGCGCTTGGGGTGACGCGGGTGCTTGATGCAGTGCGCCTGGTTGATCCCGAGATCCGATTTTATCAGGCCAGCAGCAGCGAGATGTTTGGTAAAGTCGTCGAGGTGCCGCAGACCGAGACAACGCCCTTTTATCCACGGAGCCCGTACGGTGTTGCGAAAGTCTACGGCCATTGGATCACGGTCAACTATCGCGAGAGCTACAATCTGCACGCGAGCAGTGGCATTCTCTTTAACCACGAAAGCCCCCGGCGTGGCCTCGAATTTGTGACGCGCAAAATTGCTCATGGCGCAGCCCGGATCAAACTCGGCCTCGACCATGAACTGCGCCTGGGCAACCTCGATGCTCGCCGCGACTGGGGCTTTGCCGGGGATTATGTTGAAGCAATGTGGTTGATGCTGCAGCAAGATACGCCTGACGATTATGTTGTGGCAACGGGTGAAACCTATGCGGTACGCGAATTCTGTGAACTGGCATTTGGCGCGGTGGATCTCGATTACCAGAACTATGTAGTCTTGGACGAACGCTTTATGCGCCCTGCCGAAGTCGATCTGCTGATCGGCGATCCCGCGAAAGCGCAGGCGAAACTCGGCTGGAAGCGTAAAGTGAGTTTTCCTGAACTTGTACAAATGATGGTCGAATCAGATGTTCAGATGTTGAAAAATCTGATGCGTTAACGACGTATGCTAGGCTTCGCGGGCCGGACTCGCCACCGCAATAAGGCGCGGGCTGCCTGTGGCGTACTCATCGAGCTCATACGAGCCATAGATGTGGCGAACCACAAAACCGGCCCGGGCCAGCAGGTGTTCGAGTTCAAAGCGATACAACCAGCGCATTGTGAACTGCATCGTGCGTCGTGTCACCTGACCCTGTAGATCGGTTTCATCGTAGAGGTAGGTGACGCGACTCACTTGCGACGCATAGTCGCTATCAATGGCGACAAACTTCTGCACATAACGGCCATCGAGGTGATAGGCACGGTCAAGGACAAGCCGGTTATCTTCGCGGATGATCTCGGCAGGATCGGGGCTAAAGAGATCGAGGATCAGCAGGCCGCGCCGGGTTAGCGCCTTGCGCATCGTATTCAGGCAGGCAAGTTGGTCGCCGACCCGTTCGAGGTGCATAAACGAATTGATCGCGATGAAAGCCAGGCTAAAATGGTTGGTGGGCACATGAACATCACGGACATCGCCTTGGATCAGGGTTGTCTGGGCGGTCAATTCGGCCTCGGCGAGTTGTTCGCGGGCAAGGTCAAGCATCGCGGCTGAACTATCGACGCCAGTGATCGTATAGCCGGCTTCGGCAAGCGGCACCAGCACACGACCGGTGCCACACATCAACTCGAGCAGGGGCCCCCCCGTGCGGCGGGCGAACTCGTGATACAGGGCCACATCATCGCGGTATTCACGAAAATCGGCATCGTAGTAGCGGGCAAAGGGGTCATAGGACTGCATAGATCCACCATACACTGATTGTTGTTACGGAATGGCTGGCGCAACAAGGAAAAGCAACAAAAAGACGCCCCCCATAAGGACAAGGCCAACAATGCCAATGACCAGCACCCGGGGATCAATAATTGGCTCGAACTGAGGCGGCTTTAAGCGTGGGGGCGCACCAGTGGGCAAACGTGCCTGCGGCAAGCCACTGTGGGGCGCAGCGGGAAAGGGTGACGATGCCGACGTCGGTGGAACCGAAATCGTCGGCCCATTGGCCGCGCCGCGCCGCGGTTGACCGGTTGGCATTGGTGGCATCCCGGTGCCAGGGGGTTGCTCCTTATTTGTCTCTTGGATCATGGAACTGACAATGCTCACCAGCACGCCAAGCCCAACCAGAACCCCGATCAGCATCGGTGTTGTAATAGCGAAACCAGTGACCTGTGAAAGCCACTGGGCGACAGGCGGAAGAAAACGCGAGCCGAAGATGACAAGGAGGAAAATCAACCAACCGATCCAACCACCACCACTACGTTGTTGCATTCTATTACCTCACACAGCGTGTGTTCTACATCATCATATCAACTAGTTCCCTTCTATTCTAGCATGGAGATCTAGTAGGGACTCAACCGACGTATGGTCGGTAACAAAAGTTTGCTTCTATCAACGGGGCTTCGGCAGGCTTAGGCTTCGGCAGGCCCAGGCTTCGTCCGTACGCAACGCCCATCGTCCGCCGTTGGCTGAGCTTGTCGAAGCCAAGCCCTAGAGCAGAAAACGTAGGTTACACACTACTTATTAGTGTGTGAATGAAGTTTTCTGGCGTCGTTAGCCGACCACGAATGGGGGTCACGAATAAACGAATACCGCACAGAGCCGCCCATATTCGTTTATTCGTTATCAATATTCGTGGTCGGTGGTGCTACCGGGACATATAGTTGACCGACGACGAAACACGATATAGAAAGGATCAAGACCTGTGTTAACAATCCAAGAGATTATGGCGATTTTGCCGCATCGGTACCCGTTCCTCTTGCTTGACCGGGTGAGCGAGCTTGAGGCCGGGGTACGCGCAGTGGGCGAGAAGTTGGTCACGGTCAATGAGCCGCAGTTTCAAGGCCACTTCCCCGAGAATCCGGTGATGCCCGGGGTGTTGATTGTCGAGGCGCTGGCGCAGACTGGTGCCGTGGCGGTGATGAGTCTGCCGGCCTACGCTGATAAACTGGTGCTCTTTGCAGGAATTGATGATTGTCGCTTCAAGCGGGTGGTGCGCCCCGGCGATCATCTGCGCCTCGAAGTGACCCTTGACAAGCTGCGTCGTGGCATTGGCAAAGGCCGAGGGCGGGCCACTGTTGACGGCGAATTGGCGTGCGAGGCGGGCCTGCTCTTTGCCGTGACGGGGTAAGCCCTCGCGTTGCAGGCTCTCGTGCAGCGTGGTATCATACTCGAACGTTTCCGCGTATAGGCCAGGACTTGACTATGGCGCAGATGTCAGCGAATCGGCGAGCGGCCCTGCGTGCCGAGTTGCTCAGTCTGGTGCGTTCGACGGCGTCCACTGACCTTGAGGCCCGGATTGATGAATTGCTGGCCGAGGTGCTTGAGGATGCGCCAATCACCGCCCCTTTGCCGCTCGGGCTGGATGAAGAGGATGAAGACCGCCGGATTGTTGTGACTGGGATGGGCGTTGTTTCGCCTTTCGGGATCGGGTTGGCTCCTTTTTGGAAGGGCTTGAGTAGTGGGCAGAGTGCGGTAACGCGCATTACCCACTTTGATGCGAGCCAGTTCCCGTGCCAGATTGCCGCCCAGGTGCCCAATTTCGTGCCGCAGGTCTTTATGGATGCGAAAGAGGCCCGGCGTATTTCGCGTTCCAGTCAGTTAGCCGTTGCCGCAGCGCATATGGCGGTCACAGCGGCAAATCTGCGCATTGACCCGGCGGCCAGTGAGGAGATTGGTACGCTGATTGGTTGCGGTACCAGTTCGATGCAAGAGATCGAGCAGGCTTCGGCGACGCTGCTGCAACGCGGTGGGATGAAGATTAGTCCCTTTTTCATTGCGTCGGCGCTGCCGCATATGCCCTCGAGTCAGGTTGCGATCCAGCTCGGGTTGCGTGGCTATACGTCGGCGGTCTGTACGGCCTGTGCCGCTGGCGCCCAGGCCATCGGTGAGGCAGCCGAGGTGATCCGGCGGGGTGACGCCGAGATTATGCTGGCTGGTGGGGCCGAAGCCCCGATTTCAGCGCTCACGGTTGGTGCGTTTGCGGTGATCCGGGCGTTGACCACCCAGGGCAACGATGATCCGACGCATGCCTCGCGCCCCTTTGATGCGCACCGTGATGGCTTCGTGCTCGGCGAGGGCGCCGCTGTGCTGGTGCTCGAACGCATGTCGAGTGCGCGCCGCCGGGGTGCCCATATTCAGGCTGAGTTGCTTGGCTATGGGGCCAGTTCCGATGCTTACCACGTCACTGCCCCTGACCCCAATGGCTATGGGGCGGTGCGGGCGATGCGTCGCGCCTTGCACAACGCCCGCCTTGATCCCCAGCAGATCGACTATATCAATGCTCACGCGACCGCTACGCCTGCCGGTGACCTGGCCGAAACGCGGGCGATCAAGCAGGTCTTTGGGGAGTATGCCGGCAATGTGCCGATCAGCGCGAATAAGTCAATGATTGGGCACCTCACCGGGGCGGCTGGTGCCGTCGAAGCCGTTGCGACGATCTTGACGTTGCAGAACAGCCTGATCCCACCGACGCTCAACCTTGACCAGCCCGATGAAGAGTGCGACCTTGACTATGTACCCGGCACCGCTCGTCCGGCGCACCTGCAGGTTGCGATGTCCAATTCGTTTGGCTTTGGTGGCGTCAATGCCGTGTTGATCTTTAAGCGCTAGGGCTCATACTAATCCTATGCTTGTGGTGGCGCACACAGCCAGCTTTGCTGGCTGTGTGCGCCACCACAAGCGAGATCCGTGAGAGCCGTAGGCTCCGATATTGCTACCGGAGGCAGCGTATGAATGCAACCAGTTTTCAGGATCTCGCCGCTCAGGTGACGATCCCCACCGATGGCACGATCAGCCGGACGATCTACCAGGATACGCATCTCAAGGCGGTGCTTTTTGGTTTTGCGGCGGGGCAAGAACTCTCGGAGCATACGGCCTCGATGGCTGCCATGCTCCATATTGTTGAGGGTTCGGCAACGTTGACGCTTGGCACCGAGGTGCTTGAGGCCGGCCCCAATACCTGGGTGCATATGCCGGCCCAGTTGCCGCACAGCATTGTTGCCAAGACGCCCGTCGTGATGCTGCTGCTCTTGCTCAAGGGGGCGATGTGAGTGGTCTGTGAAGTGAGTTTTCTGGTAGCGCCGCCGACCACGAAGAACACTCACGAATATACGAAGACAGGCTTTGTGACGCAATTATTCGTTGCTTCGTGGCCCCAATTCGTTATCGCAACGTGCGTTGTGCCTGCGCCTGCCTTAGACCTCACAGGTCTTGAAGACCTGTGAGGTCTGACGAACGCTCACCCTCTACTAAGCGCACCCAGGGTTTGCGCCTCAACGCGGCAAGAGCGCCCCGCGTTGGCGGTGGGCCATCAGATAGGCGAGCGGCCCACGCAGGCAGCGGATCGCACGGCGGGCCCCGCGAGGGATCACCAGTGCAAGGCCAGGCTCGAGGGCAAGCCGCTGATCATCCAGTTGCAGTTCACCAGAGCCCTCAAAGACCACCAGGAGCACATCGAGTTCGTCATTGCGATGCTCGGGAATGCCTGCCCCGGTCATCAAACGCATCAGATTCACATTCAACTGCTCGCAATTCAGGCTCCAGATCGCCCCATCATAGGCAGCGTGGCGCAACGCCTCGGCCACATCAACCATATATTCAGGATCAAAGCTCATCAGGGATTCTCGCATCTTTCAGTGTGCGGATCGAATACGGGTAGGGCTGAGGCAACGTCATCCCGATAGTCCGCAGATTACGCAGATGACGCAGATTAGGGCGTCCGCAGATGACGCAGATGCGGACGCTATCGAACCCTACTCGGACGTTGCATCAGTACACGATGCGCCTGTCGGCGTACCACCACGAAGGAAAACGGGGGGCGTGGGGGAACGTGGTTCCCCCATTTTCAGCGTAGCACACGATGAAGGAAAACGGGGGCGTGAGGGAACGTGGTTGCCCCATGTTCAGCCAGGGCACACAAGCCCTGGTTGCTTTGATTGTATGGTATGGTAGGGTGAGCGGCAAGGATCGGCATCACGCAATAAGGGCCTGGGGAATAGCAGTTGCTGGTAACAAGCTACCGGCAACTGTTATAGATATTCCCACCACTTCACGTCGCTTTTTGGGGCAAGTGGTTACACTCTTGTGCCGGGAGTATGGTATAGTCTGGCTATCACAGACCTTGTTCATGTACAGATGAATTAAGGAGTGATATATCTACCGCAATCGTGTAAGATGATGCGTAAAAGATAGTATTTGAATACTTTACGTGTCTATGTGACGGCTCCCAGGGCTAAAGCACCTGGGCTTCAGAGTGTGCCGCCCCACACTCATCAAGCTACGATCTAAGATACTGGAGGCCCCGATGCAGGATGTTGCGTGCCGCATTATGATCCCTATCCATCACCAGCCCGCAGTTCGGGCAGGAATGGGTGCGGTCGCGCAGCGTCTTCTTCACGAGTTCACCGCAGGACGAACACATCTGCGAGGTGTATGCGGGGTCGACCAGTACGACCGTCCGCCCAGCTTCTTCCGCTTTGACGCACGTCATACTGACAA
>NZ_RYFF01000171.1 GCF_004138165.1 Candidatus Chloroploca sp. Khr17 | reverse complement strand
ATACCGTTGCTGTAAACAGCTGCTACTTCACTAAAGTATTCCTGACCAGGAACCAAAGTTGCAGGGTCATACTGGTAGAAGGTTTCTGGCGTATCGGTTACAAAGATGCCATCCAACCATACCTTGTAATATTCAAGGGCACGGCTATCGGGTTCTACATCGGATACAACCACGTTGTCAACACCGGCGCCATAACCCCAGGTACTGGCCTCTTCATACAGGAAGATAATCTGTACATCAGCAGCCAATGCTTCTTCAGGAAGCATCACTGTATGGGCTGTCCATGCGGAGGCAGCGGCTAGTTGCTCGATCAATACAGGTGCACCATCAGCAATGCTGTAGTGTACACTCAAATCATCGGTAGTGAGTTTGTAATCGAAACTCAGGTAAACCTGATCGGCATTTTCAAGTGTCATCATTGGCGATTTGGCCATAGCTACTATCGGAGTTCCACCTGAACCGGCGGCATCAGCGTTAGCGGCAATAAAGTTGGTCGAGTTGCCATTGAAATTCATGAATGCTGAGGACAGGGAAGCATTGTTGCCCCATTGCCATCCGTTTACATTGCCCTGGATATCCCATCCCTGTGCATCGGCTTCAAAATCAAATGATGCAGGCTCAAATGGAATAACTCCGCCCGGACGCCATGTGGCGAAACCAGTTGGTGTTACATGAAGGTCAGCTACAGGTGCAAGGAGTTCCTCAAGTATGTAGCTCAGGTTGGTAGGTCCGTCAATTTCAACAGTTTCCATAATTGGTGCGAAACCGTTTTTCTCAACGTAAACATCATAGGTTCCTTTGCGGAATTCTTCCCACATAAAGTAACCTGTAGCATCCAGTTCAACCTCATATACAAGCGCGAGTTCAGGTTCCGAGGTATTGGTAAGCATTACATCGGTTTCCTCAGGACTGTCGCCACTGTTGGTGATCACAGTTACACTTACCTGGGTAATCATGTCTTTGTCAAGACAATTGGAGAAGCGTACTTCTGATTCATTCTCAGCATA
>NZ_RYFF01000126.1 GCF_004138165.1 Candidatus Chloroploca sp. Khr17 | reverse complement strand
CATCCATGTCATTCCGAACGCAGTGAGGAATCTTCGCTGCGGCGCATAGAAGACCCCTCGCTACGCTCGGGGTGACAGGGCGTGCGGCGGCGGGGTGGCAACGCCATCCATGTCATTCCGAACGCAGTGAGGAATCTTCGCTGCGGCGCATAGAAGACCCCTCGCTACGCTCGGGGTGACACGGCGTGCGGCGGCGGGGTGACAGGGCGTGCGGCGGCGGGGTGGGCACGGCGCGGCGGGGGGCACGGCACCGCCGTGCCCGTACACGCATGCTGCGCCCATCGGCCTGCTCGGTGTGTTATACTGGCTGCAGAGCTTAGCTATGCATTCGGTGCTATCCAGAGGCAAGTATGACGATCACAATAACCCTGCGTCGTGGCGTGGATGATCGTGGCGAGGTGTGGTTGAATGGCGAGGTGCTGGCGTCGTTTGAGCCGGCTGCGCTGCTGGTTGATCAGCAACTCTTTGCGGAGCGCCCTGTTCCTGCTGATCCTGTTGCCTATGGGCAGCGCTTGATGGCGGCGCTTGGTGGGGAGGCGTTCAAGGCGCGCTTGGCGGCGTTGCCTCGGGCACCTCAGATGGCGAGTTTGCTTGCGGTGCAGACGGATGATGCGGATCTGGCGGCGATTCCGTGGGAGTATCTGCACGATGGCGCTGATTTTGTGATCTTTACGCATTTGTTTGTGCGTGAGGTGCCGAACGCCCCTCTCCCCGAGCCGCCCGATCCAACACTCCCCTGGCGGATGGTGGTGATGGGTAGCGATCCGCTGGTGCAAGAGGTGTATGATCCAAAAACAGGGTTGTTTCAGGATTATGCGCCCATGCGTCGGTTGAAGGTTGTGCGCGAGCTTGATCAGTTGCGCGATGATCTGGTCGGCCAGCAGCCGCCTGCGCCGATCCGTTGGCAGCGCATTGCGCCGACCCGCCAGGCGTTGATTGATGATCTGGCGACGGTCGAGCCGCTGTTGTTTCACTATACGGGCCACGGCGATGTTGTGGATGGTGTGCCCGTGCTCTGCTTTGATGATGGCACGGGTTGTATGGATGCGCGCCCGGTGGCTGATCTGGCCGCCGATCTGCGTGGCCTGACCTATTTTGCTTTTCTGAATGCGTGCCGTACGGCTGATAGCCGCGAGCCGGGGGCGAATCTGGCGCTGGCCTTGGTGCGTCACGGCATCCCGGCGGTATTGGGCACCCAGTATCAGGTGCTCGACGAAGCGGCGGCCCCGTTTGCCCGTACCTTCTACCGCTTTCTGGCGGCAGGGCAGCATCCGGCGCAGGCGCTCTATCGGGCGCGCTTGCAACTCAAGAATCAGTTTCGTAGCGAGTCGTATGAGTGGGCGATTCCGGTGCTCTATCTGGCGCAGGGGTATGCCTGGCAGGCCCAACGCCCGGTGCTTGCTGCGCCGTTGCCGCCGATTGAACCACGCGAACCCAGGGTTGAGCAGTTGCGGGCGCCTGAGCATACCTTTGTGGGGCGCGATAAGGAATTGCTTGAACTGGCGCGGCTTTTTATTAATCATCACGAACGCATTGTGACGGTGCGTGGGGCCGGTGGCATGGGCAAGACCGCCCTGGTGCAGGCCCTGGCCCAGCGGCTCCGGTTCTTTTTTGATCAAGGCATTGTGGCCGTCAGCCTCTTTCTCCCTGGCGAAGCTGTGCCCCTGCGTGCCGCCACCGTGCGGAGGAACCTGGCCGATCGGCTGGAGATCACGCATCCCGCGTTTGATCAGCCGGATGCGGCTGAGGCGCAGGAGCTTGTGCTCGCCGAGGTGCTGCGTGCCAGGCCGCGCTTGCTGCTGATTTGGGATAACTATGAGACGGTGCTGTGGCGGCTGGGGCGTGAAGCAAGCGATCCGAGCAATGCCCCCTTCGACGAAGAGCAGCGGGCCGAGGCGGCAGCGGTGCAGCGTCTGGTGCAGTTGCTGGCCGATAAAGGGGTGCATCTGCTCTTTACGACGCGCCAGTCGCCGGTGGGTCTGCCTGGCGAAACCTCTTACCCGCCCGCCGAGCAGAACCACCAACTCGGGGGGTTGGCCCCGCGTGACAGTGTGCGCCTGTTGCGCGAGCGAGTCGGGCAACGCATTCCTTCAAGCGAGTTTCTGGAACAACTGGCAACCGCCGTAGGCCATAGCCCCCTTGCCCTGAACCTGGCTGCGGCACGCTGGGCCAAAGGGCAGGATGACGGGGCGACCTTTCTGGCAAACCTGCACGAGGAACTGAGCAAGGCAAACGATCCTTCCCCCCAGATGTACCAGCAAGCATCGATTGAGATCAATGTACGCCTGTCGCTGAATGCACTGCCGCCTGATCTGCGCACCGATCTGCTGGCGCTGACAATCATCGCCAATCCGGTGATTGTACCGCTGCATGGTGCGGTGATCTGGGGCTTGGAAGATGAGACGACATGGTTTACCGATCAGGCGCATACCCGGCTTGAACTGCTCAACCAGGCCTCGCTTCTCCAGGGTCAAGGCTACAACGAGCAGCGCAATCGTGCGACAACGTATAGCGTGCAGCCCGTGATTGCCACCGTGCTCAGGCAACTGGCCGACGAGCAAGCCTTGGAAGCGCCGCGTACACGCTACGCACGCTGGGCGGATCAGGTGATCTCGCGGGCGTTTAATCCTGAAAGCGGCCTCAATGCCAGCGCAGAAGTTGCAATGGACACGAAGTTTTATCTCGCTGATCTCGCCATGGCGATCCCATACCTGTCCCCCGAGCGGCGGGGTTGGGCCGCGTGGCAGGCGGCCTGGGTTTTTGAGCGCCTGGGCCAACCCGAACAAGCGCAGCAGAGCATTGAGTTGGCCGTAGCCACGGCAACCGAAACCGATCATCAGGAACTGCTAAGCCGGGTCTACCATCAGCAAGCGACTCTGCTGGAGACGCGGGGCGACCTGGGGGGGGCGATGGGCCTCTACGAACAGTCGCTGGCGCTTGATGAAAGCCTGGGGGATGTGCGCGGCAAGAGCGCCACGCTGCACCAAATGGCGGGGGTGCTGGAGACGCGGGGCGACCTGGGGGGGGCGATGGGCCTCTACGAACAGTCGCTGGCGATCAAGGAAAGCCTGGGGGATGTGCGCGGCAAGAGCGCCACGCTGCACCAAATGGCGGGGGTGCTGGTGACGCGGGGCGACCTGGGGGGGGCGATGGGCCTCTACGAACAGTCGCTGGCGATCCAGGCAAGCCTGGGGGATGTGCGCGGCAAGAGCGCCACGCTGCACCAAATGGCGGGGGTGCTGGAGACGCGGGGCGACCTGG
>NZ_RYFF01000036.1 GCF_004138165.1 Candidatus Chloroploca sp. Khr17 | reverse complement strand
TGACTGGGGTAAGCGGCCAGCACTGGACGCGGGGCGACCCGTGCAGGTGACTGGTGCGCAGAGTCGAGGGCTTCCCTCTGCGCCCATGTGGGCAGAGTGGGCAAGGGAAGGTCAGATCGATCAGCGACGACGCTTCAGTTGGCAGGGTAGGGCGCAAGCCTGCCCGTGTACCAGTTGGTGTGTGTTTGGCGCCGTGGAACCACCCCGTCCCATCCCGAACCGGGTCGTGAAACATGGCCGCGCCGATGCTACTGGGGCCTGAGCCCTGGGAACGTAGGTCCACGCACCACACAACGAACCCCACCGCCCGTCTGCAGTTCTTGCAGACGGGCGGTGGGGTTTTCGGTTTTGTGGCTGGTGCGTATCTTTGCGCGCTTTATCAGCGGTATAGGGTGTAGTTCTCAATTGTGTGAACTGACCAATTGATGCCGTAGGAGGAAGCGCAATGCAAATACGCGATGCCAAATGGTTGGGATGGATATTGATCGTCTGTTTTTTTGGTCTGGGGTATTACCCAGTGTGGAGGCACACTGTGGCTCGAGCGGCCCCCTCTGTACCCCTGATGCGCTATGAAAATGGACACCTGCTCTATGGTGAGTTTCGTGCGTATTATGAAGCACATGGTGATAAGGCAAGCTTTGGCTTGCCCATCACGAGTGTTTTTGTTGATGCGGGTGGACTGACCGTTCAGTATTTTGAGTATGCTCGGTTTGAGTGGCATGACCAGGTACGTCTTGCTCATCTTGGACGATTTTTTGCTCAGCAGCATCAGATGGAGGGGGCCTTTACCTGGCATGAGGCAGATGAAGTGCTGGAGGAGGATCGCATCTATCTGGCTGATGCCGGGCATACGCTTGGTGGTGCTTTCCGGTGGTACTGGCAGCAAACTGGGGGAGTGCTCAGGCATGGGGTGCCGATTTCAGAAGAGTTCTATGAAGCGCAACCTGATGGGGCATCTCGCCTGACTCAATATTTTGAGCGAAGCATTCTGATCTATCAACCAGGATTTGAGGGCACATCAGATGAAGTGATCCGTGAACCTCTTGGTCTGCGCTATGCGCACCTCTATGTAGAACCTCTTCGCCTTGAACCAGAGGCTCCTTTGCAGATTCTGGCTGAGGCTAGTCTGCCGTTTCATCCTACGAGTCCAGATGGACATAATATTGCGCTTGCCGCTAGTCGGCTCAATGGGGTTATGTTGCTTCCGGGTGAGCGTTTGGGGTTTCTCGCCACGATTGGCGAGGTTTCGGTGGCGAATGGCTACGTGCCTGGTAGTGGCATCGAAAATGGGATCATTGTCAACAATATGATCGGAGGGGGGATCTGCACGGTCTCGACCTTGCTGTATCGAGCCGCGTGGCATACGGGGTTACCTATTTTTGAGCGCACAGGCCATCGTTACTGGCTGCGGGCCTATGCTGATCAGCCAGGGCTTGAAGCGGCTGTTGCGGTTCCGGATCTGGAATTGTCGCTTGGCAATGACACGCTTGGGGAACTGATCGTCGAAGCGGAGGTGATCAATCAGTTTGTGCGTGTGCGGATCTGGGGGCGTTCTGATGGGCGTACCGTGGTTGTAGCGCAACCAGAGATACGGACAGAAGGACGTGCATCAGCGAGCAATGCTGCTGTGGTCGAGCCTGAAGGGAGCAGGTCTAGCTTTGCGGCCTTGGAGAATACGCAACAACAGGCAAGGGACGTGATCAACCGGCGCACAATTCGAGGTGCTGATGGCAGTATTGTGCGTCAGGAACAGGTGTTGACACGGTATGCTGCGCTTCCGGTGCGGGCTGCGCCACCTGTGACGCCTGGGCCAACTTTGCCACCTGCGCCATCTGAAGAATTGCCTGATGGCGATCGTGTCAAAAAGTAAGGCGATGAGCGTGCTTTGCCAGCCAGTGCAGGCTGGGCGAGCAAGTTGCACTTGCTCACCCAGCCAGTGCAGGCTGTTAGTTCATGGCTTCATCGGCAGCTAGCGCCAGAGCGATATCTTTGTCGGTTAAGCCTCCCGCATCGTGGGTCGTGAGGGCGAGGGTGACTTTGTTGTAGCGAATGTCAATATCGGGATGATGTGCTGCGGCTTCAGCGAGAAACCCTATGTGGGTCACAAAAGCAATGGCCCGTGGAAAGTCAGGGAGTTTGAAGGTTTTGCTCAGCATATCACCCTGACGACGCCATCCCCGGAGATTCTCAAGGGCTAGGCTGATTTGTTCCTCGCTCAATTTTGTCATACTCTACTCCTGAGTCTAGTGTCTAGTAACGAACGAACTTATATGTTCAGTATACATCAGAGTAGCGTAGTGAGTCGGGAGGGTACAAAGAAGCCAGGGCTACGCTGAAAATGGGGGAACCACGTTCCCCCACGCCCCCGTTTTCCTGCGTGGTGGTGCGCCGACAGGGGCATCGCGTGCTGATGCAACGTCCACCTGACCGGAGCACCGTCGGGTTGATGGTTTTGCGGGCGGCTCGATCAGGCAGCCATGCGCAGGGCAGAAGAAACCCTTTGAGGCGAGGCACGCCTATGTGTAGCCAGGGCTGTTATAATGATGATACATATCTTCCGTCTATGTGACTGGCAGGGTGAGAAGTAAGTGGTTGTACCTTCCAGATGCTGGTTGCAACGACGGCAATACAGGGGCAGGTACCTATGCATACATCAGTCAACTTCGCTCCGGCTTCCGCGCTTTCGATGGAAGCGCTGGCGGATCTGTTTACGCGCTCGTTCGAGGCCTACTTCTATTCGGGGGTAACGACACCGGAGACTTTATCGCGGCGGATCGCATCAGAGAATATTGATCTGTTTTCATCACTTATTTTGTGTATTGATGGTCAGCCATCTGGCGTTGCGCTGCTTGCGCGGCGTGGTGCACGTGCCTGGTGTGGTGGGTTTGGCATTGTGCCCGAACACCGGGGTAAGGGTTATGCCAAGCACCTCACCGCAGCAATGATTGAGCAAGCGCAAAAAGCAGGTGCTCGCCAGTTGACCCTGGAAGTGTTGACGCGGAATATTGCGGCATTGCGGACATATGAGCATGCAGGAATGCAGGTGACCCGTCGGTTATTGATTATGGCGTGGCATCTTGGGGATGATGAGTTTGGGCGTCGACCGAGGGTTGATGAACTTGAGGCCGAGACGCTCGTGCTTGACTATTTTGCTGACCTCCATCCGGCTCATGCCTCGTGGCAACGTGAGCCGGCTACCCTTTTGGCACTGCCCAATTTGCGTGGCATGGTACTGCGTGAAGATGGCGATGTGACCGCCTATGCACTGGTGACGGGCGATGAAATTAGTATGCGCCTGTTTGATCTAGGCGCGTGTGATGAGATGGCGGCTCGTGAGTTGATTCATGCACTTCAGGCGCACACGGCCAACTTAACCTGCATCAATGAGCCTGCTGACAGCCCATTGACGGGTGCTTTTTTGCGGTCTGGTTTTGTGGTGCCTGATGAGCAGTATGAGTTGACAATGGCGTTGTAAGCTAAGCGAAACGACCATCATGAGTGACCAGTTGTGATGGTGGTTTCGCTGCGTAGATCATAGTAATGGAGCGCTACAATGCAACTTGGACCACGTATTACCGAAGGCAAAACGAAAATTGTGTATGCGCACCCTGATGACAGTGGGCTCTGCATTCTTGTGCATAAAGATGGCATTACCGCAGGAGATGGGGCGCGGCGTAGTGAAATTGCTGGCAAAGGGGCGCTGGCTGGGCGGACGACGGCGAATGTTTTTGCCTTACTGGAGCGAGCGGGTATGGCGACGCATTTTGTCCAGGCCCCTGAGCCAGCGATTACGGTAGTACGTCGTTGCCTGATGCTGCCACTTGAGGTTGTGATGCGGCGATTGGCGGCTGGTTCGTACCTGCGACGCCATCCCGAGGTTGCTGAGGGGACGCGTTTTGACCCACTGCTGGTCGAGTTCTTCTTGAAGGATGATATTGCGCACGATCCCCAAATTAGTGAACATGAGATTGCTGTGCGGAATCTTGCGACGTCTGATGAAGTCCGTCAGATGATTGAGCTTGGGGTAGAGGTCTTTACCCTGTTAGAACGAGCCTGGGTTGAACAGGATGTGGTGCTGGTTGATCTCAAGATTGAGTTTGGGCGTGCGGTCAGTACTGAACAGGGGGCAAACCTGCTGATTGCTGATGTCATTGACAACGACTCGTGGCGCATCTGGCCGGGGGGAGAAGCGGGACGGATGCTTGACAAGCAGGTCTATCGCAATGCGGCCACGATCAATGAAGGTGTGCTTGCGGATGTACGCTCGCGGTATGAGCAGGTAGCTCAGCGGACTGAGCGTTTTGGTGAGTTTGGGTTGAATTGAAATCGACAGTATCCATATGCGTGAAGATTGGCTGAGTTTGCTTGCACTCGTGGGGGCGCTTTTACATTGGGTTCTCTTGATCGGCGCACTCTTTACGGTGCCGGTTAATCGCAAGCCATCCTCGGCGACGGCTTGGCTGATGTTGATTGCGCTTTTCCCCTTTGCGGGGCTCGTGCTCTTCTTGCTGATTGGCAGTCCCAAACTTCCCTATGAGCGTCGGCTCAGGCAATTGACGATGGACGAACTGGTAGCGAAGGCGATCGGTGAAGCGCGTGAGCATCCGGTGTTTGGCCCATTGTTGAATCCTCATGTGCCTGCACGGTATCTTCCGTTTGCAAAACTCAATGCGCATCTTGGCGGTATGTCAGCCTTTGCCGGTAATGATGTTGCGGTCATTGACGATTACGATGAGATTATCCGTCGTTTGGCTGAGGATATTGACACGGCTGAGCGTTTTGTGCACATCCAGTTTTATATTCTCAACTATGATGAAGTGACCGAAGTGGTCTTCCGCGCCCTTGAGCGTGCGCATCAACGGGGTGTGCAGGTGCGCATCATGCTCGACGATTTTGGCTCAAACCGTTATCCTACGAGCAAGCAGACAGATGATTACCTGAAAGCGGCTGGGTTTGGGTATGAGCGTATTTTGCCGATTCGTTTGAGTAAAGGCCAGTGGTCGCGCCCGGATTTGCGTAATCACCGAAAAATTGCGGTGATTGATGGCAAGCTTGGGTATACTGGTTCGCTCAATCTGATCCGGCGTGACTATTTTCGCAAGGATGACCTCTATTATGATGAGGTGGTTGTGCGGGTGACCGGGCCAATTGTTGGGCAACTTGATGCGGTCTTTATCACCGATTGGTACAGCGAGACAGATACCCTCTTGACGCGAGATGAGCTTTATCAGGGTGAGGAAGCGATCGTTGCGACAGGGACGATGCTTTGCCAGGTCTTGCCGAGCGGATCGGGACATGACGACGAGAACAATCTCAAACTCTTTACCGCGATGATCCATGGTGCGCATCGTAAACTGACGATCGTGAACCCCTATTTCGTGCCTGATGATAGTCTGATGTTGGCCTTGACGAGTGCGGCCCAGCGTGGTGTTGATGTCACGATGATCAACTCGGAGGCACCGGATCAGTTTATGGTCTATTATGCGCAGCATTCGTTTTACGACGAATTGCTGCGCTGTGGGGTGAAGATTGCGCTCTATAAGAAGCCGATCTTGTTGCACTCGAAGTTTATGACGATTGATGATGATATTGCGATGGTTGGTTCGAGTAATTTTGATATGCGGTCGTTCCAGTTGAATCTCGAGGTGAGCATGGTCTGTTACGACCGCAAGGTTGTAGCTGATCTGCGCGAAATTGAAGCGACGTACCTCGAACGCTCGATGATGCTCAGCCGCGATGTCTGGTCGATCCGTCCGCTTTATCGTCGGCTCTTCGAGAATATTGCCCGTCTGACGGCGGCCTTGCAGTAGGTTGTGGGGATGATGCTTTCCCTTCGGTGGGCAGCGTTCTATGTTGTCTTGCCTTGCGCATCGCTGACCCCATCGTTGAGGAACTATGCGGGCAGACCAACAGGATGTCGTTGTTCAGGGGGCAGAGGCGAGACGTAGGTAAAGCCGGCGGTACGGTGGTCAAAATCGGCGCGTACCGCAGTGCGCAATTCAGCATCGGTGAGGATGTCGAGCGTCATCAGGGCGAGCACGTGCGCGGCGGCAACGGCACCTTTCAGCCCGATGGTGGTGCCCCCACAGGCGGTGACCGGCCAGGTGTGAAGCGCGACATGCAGCGGCATCGTTGGCATCGTAAGCCCCATCGTTGGGGTCTGCCAACTCACTTCGGCGACGTCAGACGACCCTCCGATCGTGCGCTCAGGCTGAAGGGGGAGAATCTTGGTGGCAAGACCGTGTGTGGGAAGGCCGCACTCGTGCTGGCATGCCTGAGCAAAAGCCTGTTCTTCCTGGTTCCACTCAGGCACACCGACCTGTTCAAGATGAACGTGCATGCGTTCGGCCAGGGGGGTATTGGGCAAGAGATCGTGGACACCGTAGTAGTGTTTGACACGTGCCTCGGTCTGGGTGGCAAGGGCAGCCCCTGCGGCGATCTGTTCGACCCAGGTCGTGGTGGCGGTCACGTGGGCGCGGTCAAGATCGCGTACCTTGAGCCAGAGGCGGGTATACGCAGGCACCACGTTGGGGGCGGTACCGGCGGCCTCAAAGACATAGTGGATACGGGCGGTTGGCTCGAGGTGTTCACGCATCAAATTGAGTCCGTGGGCGGCCAGTTCCATCGCGTGGAGGGCACTGCGGCCCTGCCAGGGTTCCATGCCGGCGTGGGCATTACGGCCAAAGAACTCGATCTTGAGCGAATTATTGGCTGCAGTACGGGCACTCGCGACAACGGCCATAGGGGCGGGGTGCCAGTGGAGGCAAGCATCAAGGTCATTGAAAAGACCTTCGCGGGCCATGTAGACCTTGGCCCCTTCGGTCTCTTCGGCGGCACACCCATAGAGGCGGAGCGTGCCTGGGATCGCCTCGGTCTCCATCATATGCTTGACCGCGATGGCGGCACCGGCAAGCCCTGCGCCAAGGAGATTGTGGCCGCACCCGTGCCCACTGGTCTTGCCATCGTCACGTGGCTGTTGGCGGGGTACCGGGGCATTGCCGAGATCGGGCAAGGCGTCATATTCAAGCAGGAAGCCAACGTTTGGGCCGCCGGAGCCCTGGGTCCACTCGGCGATAAAGGCGGTGGCGATGCCAGCGGTACCGACGCTAACGAGGGTAAAGCCTGCGGCCTGTAAGATACGCTGATAGAGTTGCGCTGACTCAACCTCGTGGAGGCTGAGTTCGGCCAGATGCCAGACTTCATGCGCGAGGTACTCGATGGTTGGGCGAGCGAATGCGAGAGCCTGGTGTAGTTCAGGTTTGGGCGGCGTGGTTGGCATAGGATCTTCCTTGATGCAGAGCAACCCTTGGTGCGAGGTCATTTCACTCGGCGGCTGCGGCCAATGAAGCAGAGGGAACTGACGTCCGCGTTTGCCGGGCAAAGCCGGGGACATCTACTCTGCGCACCAGGATAACACAGATCGCAAGACCGATTGCTTCGAGAAAAAAGACCAGGCCATAGGCGATGTTGAGCGAGCCCGTGGTGATCAGGCCGAGATCGCGGATCAAACCGCCGAGCAAGATCCCGAGACCACGAAAGAGCAACTGAGCGACGGTCCAGAGACCGAGGTAGGCCCCGGCGCGTCGGTCAGAGGTCATTGCCATCAAGAGCGAAACGGCACCGACGGTATAGATACCAAACCCGAGGCCAAAAGCAAAGAGCACCGGGATAAGCAGGGCTTCGGCCTCGGTGAGGGCAATCACCCCGAGCAGAGCGAGGGGGATACTGGTGAGGATCAGGCCGATCACGGTAGTCCCTGTTTGCTCGTGGGCCTGGCGATTCCGGGTATAGATGACGGTACCGATGAGGCTGAGCACAACCCCGGTACCCCAATAGGCATTGAAGCGGGTGGTTTCGCCAACCGAAAGACCGAACACATCACCACCGAAGGGTTCAAGCACAGCGTCCTGGGCAAACGCACTGGTGGCACCAAGCGCGAGGAAGAGAAAGAAGAGCCGGGTGCGGCGGTCGCCCCACATTTCGCGCAGGAGCATACGAAAAGGCAGTTGTTCAGATGGAGCATCGGCGACAATGGTACCGTGGCGTTGTTCTTCGCCGAGCAGCGAGAAGAAGAAGGCCACGGTAGCAATGCCCATGCCAAAGAGCACGATCTGCCAGAAAGAGGCCGGATCGTAGACAGGCATCATCAGGCCATAGACGACCCCGGCGATAGGAAAACTGATCACAAGGAACGTCTGCACAATGCTCATAGCCTGTCCGCGTTTTTCTGGGGGAGCGCTATCGCGCACAAGGGCGAGGAAGGTGCTGCCCGAGAGCAGGGTACCGACGCCATAGATGAGGAAGGCGAAGACGGCGAGTGACCAGGCGAGGATTGAGCGTGGATTGGCGGCGAGCAGCACCGTAATGATGGGGAGCAACGGTAACGAGAGCAGCATCGGAATGCGTCCACCCCAGATATAGGGCAGGCGATGAAAGCCAAAGATCGGGCGGGTATCGGAGCGATAGCCAGCCCAGATGCTCAACGGGGCGAGCAGATAACGCAAGGCTGAGAGCAAAGCGACCGGGGCGGCCCAAATATTCAAGTCTGAAATCAGGATGCGATTAAGCACACCTGAAGTCAAGAGATCAACAAACGACGAACCAATATGAAAAGACCCGATCTTCATCGTGCGTAGCACACTAAAGCGACGTGGCGTATCACTCACAGACAACTCCTGGGGTTCTATAGCAGTCCTATCTGGGTTGTAAACAGGAGTGCTGGCTTTAGCCGGCTAAAGCCAGCACTCCTCAGACACACATCGTCTAGGACTGCTAATGGTCTTTCAGTAAATGATCCGCTCTGCGCCTGATGCCGTGGGGTTAAAGCCCACGGCTAGGGGAAGCGAAGCCGGCCTGTGCGGGCTAGACCGGATTCATTTCAGGAAGACCATTAGCATGAGTTTATTGATAACTCTGGGCAACGGCGAGATGGACTTCATTGGCGACATGACTGATACGGCGTAAGAGACGGGCCCGATCTTCATTGCGTGGCCTTGTCTCTTCGGAGAGTTGCATCGCCGAGTCAACCAGGGTATCACGAAAAAAGAGGGCTGCTTCGAGGGCAGCGGTTAGAGGCATGCCTGCACGGAGGGCCAGGAGGCCATACTCGCCGCCGATCCGGCGGGCCTCGCGGAGCAACTCTTCATCATCGTGGGGATTATTGATATAGTGCAGGACGACGCCCATCAACTGTTGCCCGATCCGGCGCCAGGCCTCACGGTCAGCTTCAGGGATGCGGGCGAGCCAGGCGCGATGGGAATGGGGCGCAGCGGCAATTTCGCTCCGCGTCTGGGCGGAGGTACGCGTGGCGAGTTCTGAGCCAAAAGCGCGACCGGTAAGCGACGTGCGGCGGGCAAGGGTCTCGATGTCGTGACGGGCAAAACGGCGATGCCCGCCGGGTGTGATATAGACTGGCACCGAGCCTTCATCGGCCCAGCGACGCAGCGTGGTGCTATGGACACCAAGCAACTTGCTGGCTACGGAAAGCGAGAGAAAGGTGACCTCATCACGCTCGGGCATGGTGAACCTTTGGTGAATCTATAGAAATCTCAGTAAACATCTTTAATTATAGGCAAGGTTGGTTATTTCTGTCAATTGCATTGAGGTGTATTTTCGCTCATTGAAAAAGCCAGCTAGGCTGGCTTTTTCAATGAGCGAAGGTGGGGTCTTGCGGGCGGTGTGTTTAGACGACGTAGCGCCCTGGATTGAGGCGGTTGGTCGGGTCAAACTGGTGTTTGATCCTCCGCATGACTGCAACGGTTGTGGGTGGTTGGCCCCAGGCTGGCATTTCGCGGCGCAGGTGGAGCGGGCCACCGAGGACGGCGGTGGTCGGTTGCTGGGCATAGAGGCGGCTGTGCCAGGTGCGCAGTTGTTCATCGCTGCCGCGTGCGCGGAGGTAGGCGACCCCGTTCAATGACCGCGCACTCACGGTCAGGGTGATACCGAGTTCGCGGGCGGCGGTGCGTGCTCGGGTCAAGGCGGGGGCCAGTTGACTGGGGAGGGTCGTGAGTCGGATAACCAGTTCATCATCGGCGACGGTGGCGGTTTGGGGCAGATCATTGAGTTGTGCCCAGAGTTGGTGATGGGCCTCATCGTGCAGGGGATGGGCTTGTCCACCGGCCTGTGCGGTACGCGCTGTTAGCTCGCGCAGATGGCGCTCGACGGCGGCGGTCAAGCCTTCGGTGCGCAGGGCGACGTGGATGGTGCTGTCGGTAAAGGGCGCAAACGTGAGGCCCTCGACATATTCGAGCGCCATCGGGGTCAACTGACTTGGTCGGAGGCCCTCGATCAACTGAAAGGCCTGTTCTGATGTGGCAAAAGAGCAGAGGAGACTCGCCTCGGTGGTGGCGCGAGGGATGAGTTTGAAATTGGCCGACACGATGATGGCGAGGGTGCCCAGGCTGCCAGTGTAGAGCTTCATCAGGTCGTAGCCACTGACATTCTTGACGGTCATCCCGCCGGCCTTGCTGATGCGCCCGCTTGCCTCGACCACCTGGACACCAAGCAGGAGATCGCGACTGGTACCGTAGCCCAGGCGGCGAGGCCCGTCCATCGCGGTGGCGAGGAGGCCACCGATGGTACTCTGGTGGGGCAAAGGGACATCAAGCGGGAACATCTGGCCGTTCTGGGCGAGCGTTGCGTTGAGCGCGGCTGTGGTCATGCCTGCTTGAAGCGAAATAGTCAGATCATCGGGTTCATAGATCAAGACCTGATTGAGGCGCGTGGTGCGCACGACCACGACATTGGTACTAGCGACGGGGGAGCCCCAGGCTTGGCGTGTACCGCCCCCATAGGGGACAACCGTCATCCCTTCAGCGGCAGCAGCGGCGACGACGTGGGCGACTTCCTCCACTGAACCTGGCTCAACGACGAGGGCGGGAACCTGGTTGTGCAGTGCAAACGGAGCGCAAGCTGCGGGGTCTTCCAGGAGATGGGCTTCGCCAACAAGTGCGGACAACTGGTGGGCAAGCAGTGCATGTGACATTCGTTTCCCCATTTTGCATCAAGGGTGGGTCAACTACATTTGCTAATGATTTGACGCAAAGGCGCAAAGGATGTTCAGAGCGCATCGAGACGCCAAATGCTCGACGGATGGCTGTGCCAGAAGCGTATCAGGAAACTTTGTTGACAGACCACTCAGGAACATGATCGGTGGACAACCAAGCTAGGCAACGTCATGATCGGCGAAGGCCATGGTGTGACGTTGTTCGGCGAGCGCGCGGGCGCTCTGGGCTTTGGGGAAGATTTTGCCGGGATTGAAACGACCCTCGGGATCGAAGCCCTGGTGGAGAGCGGCCATTGCGGCGAGATCGTCTTGATTGAAGAGATAGGGCATAAACTCCTGTTTTTCGACACCGATGCCGTGTTCGCCGCTGATCACACCGCCCTGTTCAATGCTGACGAGCATCATCCGGTTGACGGCATGGAGGGCGCGTTCATTCTGGTCGGGATCGCGCCGGTCGAAGAGGATGATGGGGTGAAGATTGCCATCGCCGGCGTGGAAGACATTGGCGACCGGCAGATCGAACTCTTGGGCGATCTGGGCGACCTCGTCCATCATTTTGGGGAGGCGGGTACGAGGAACAACCGTATCAACGAGGTGGTAGGTTGGGGCGAGGCGACCCATAGCGCCGAAGGCATTCTTGCGAGCAGACCAGACGCGCACCTGTTCGGCGGGGGTACGAGCGGGGCGGACATCAAGGGCACCATTTGACCAGCAGATCGCCACAATATCGTTCATGAGCTCATCGAGGCCATCGGTGACTCCATCAACCTCTACAATCAGCAGTGCGCCGGCCTCATCGGGCATACCGAGGCGATACATAGCATTGACCGCCTTGATCGCCAGGCGATCCATGATTTCGAGAGCGGCGGGCAAGAGCCCGCGGGCGATCACCTGGGAAACGGTACTAGTTGCGCCGGCGATAGCGGGATAGAGGGCCAGCACGACACGGATCGCCTCGGGCAAACGGGTAAGGCGCAACCAGGTTGCGGTCACAATCCCGAAGGTACCTTCAGAGCCATTGATCACCCCGGTCAAATCATAGCCAGCGCAATCAGGGGTACCGTCCCCTGTCCAGATCACCGAACCATCGGCGAGCACCATCTCAACACCGAGCACGTGGTTGGTCGTCACGCCATATTTGAGGCAGTGGGGGCCACCGCTATTATTCGCGATATTGCCACCGATAGTGCATGCCTTTTGCGAAGAGGGATCGGGAGCGAAGTGGTACCCTGAGAGCGTAAGGTACTGGGTCAGTTCCCAATTGATCACCCCTGGTTGGACAAGGACGCGCCCATTGGGGATATCGAGTTCAAGGATTTGACTCATCCGCGAGGTACCAATAATGATCCCACCGTGCATTGGCGTTGCGCCGCCCGAGAGGCCGGTACCGGCCCCTCGGGGCACCACCGGAACATCGTGCTGAGCAGCCAGGCGCACGATTGCGCTGACCTGTTCGGTTGAGGTAGGGAGCACGACGACGTGTGGGGCGTGGGTATCCATGACACATCCATCGGCATCATAGGTCATCAGTGCATCGGGATCGGCGACGACACCAGTGACACCGACAATCTGCTTTAGCTCAGCGATCAACCGGGTATGATCCATACCTTATTCCTCCATGAAGGGCAACAATGCGCTTCGCCAGCCCTGGCGTCAGGGCTGAAGGACACAATTCGGGTCAGAGGCTTTTCTATCGAGGAATTGTACCATTGTTTGGGCCTTTCTTTTCCGCGTGGCGGTGATGCAGGCACATGCCACATCACCGCTTCGGGATGCGGCAGGGGTGGGTGCTTTGCCCCTTCTAGTTCTTTGCGCCTAGATGCAGCATCTGCTCTTGAGGCAAGGGTAGTTAGCCCCGTGCGCTGATGGCAAGGCCGGGAGTGACTGGTATGCTTGGGAACAGGAATGGTTGAAACGGAAATAAGGAGTCGATGATGTGCCGTATTCAGGAACGTACGCGATCTTTCCATTACCCGGTTGAGGGTGAGACGGTGCAATTGGGGGCATTGGAAGGGACTGGTCGGCAGTGTGCGGGGCGCTTTCCGTGGTGGATGCTCTGGATGGCCTGGCCATTCTTTTTTCTGGTGAAGGGCGTGTGGCACGGGGCGAGCCCGCTGGTAGCGTGGCTTGGGGAGCCGTTGGTGTTGACGGTGACACCGTTGCCGTTGCTGCTGGTTGCGATTGGGATTGCGGTGCTGGTGATTGATCGGATGCGACGGGGGTAGAGGCAGGGCGGCGCCGTGCCCGTACGGGGCGGGGATAGGGCTGTAGGGGCACGGCGGTGCCGTGCCCGTATGCGGGGCGGAGGATGCATAATGGCTGATTTATCGGTACAACCAATGACGGCGGACATTGAGGGTGAGTTTGTGGTGTTTTTGATTGGGATGCGAATTAATCAGTGGTGGAATGTGCCAGCTTGGTTGCCAGCATTTCTTGCGATGCCGCGGATGTTGCGCGAGTTGGAGGCGCAACCTGAATTGGGTTTTCTTGGTTCGATGGGAATGTTGCCAGTGATGGTACAGTATTGGCGCTCGTTTGAGCATCTCGAGGCGTATGCCCGTAGTCGTGAGCATGCGCATCTGCCGGCCTGGCAGGCTTTTCATCAGCGTGTGCGTAAGAGTGGCGGGGCTGTGGGGATTTGGCACGAGACGTATCGGGTGACGCCAGGCAATTATGAGACGCTCTATGCCGGGGTTCCCGCGCTTGGCTTGGGTAAAGCCGGGCGCTTGATGCCGGTGGTGCGCGGCAAGCAGAGTGCCCGGGCGCGGATGGCTCAGGAGGTGCATACGGTTGTTGAGGCCGATGTGGTGTCGTTGTTATAATGGGGGTGAGGCCACCCCCTCCCCAACCCTCCCCCGCTGGAGGTTTACGGGCCATATCTTGCAAAGAAGGTGGTTTTTTTGACGCAAAGGCGCAAAGGCGCAAAGCTGTGTGGAGATGGATCAAACAAACCCGATCGGGCGCACAGGAGAGTTTAGGTTGTCTATGGTGGCAGAGAAGACGCGGCATGATGATCCCTTTCATGATTATCACGATGCTATCCCCCATGGGAGTGTGCTGAATGTGTCGGGGGTGCTGGCTGCGCTGGTCAGCGTTGGTTTGCCGTTGGTGACCGGGGTAATCGGGGGTTGGTCGCTACTGCGTGTGCTGACGTACCTGGTGCTGGCTGTCGGCTTTCTTGGCCTTGTGATAGGCTATCTGGTTTCGTCGCGGATCGTGATTTGGGCTAACGCACGGATCGGTCTCTTTTTGGCGCTCAGTGGCCTATCTGGAGCGGCGTTGCTAGTGATCAGTGGCGAGACCCGGACGCAGCCTCTTGCGCTAACGGTGCCGTTTGTGATTGCGGTCATTAGCCTTGCTCCCCGTCAGGCAAGTTGGGTGGGTGTGAGCTACTTGATGCTTATTCTGGGTGGGCTCTGGCTGGGTGGTGTCAGGGTTTCTGAGGTACTCTTTACATCGATAGCGATCTACGCATCGATTTTTCTTTTTATGTATGCAGTGGTGCAAATTGCGTTGACTCAGGCGCAACAACGGCAGCAGGCAACGGCACTCGCCCTTGAGAATGCACGTCTGGCGCGTGAGGCGGGTGCTGCGGCGACGCTTGCCGAGCGCAACCGGATCGCTCGTGAGTTGCATGATACGATTGCCCAGGGGTTGACTGCGATCACGATGCAACTCGAGGCGGCGCAACGGGCTTTTGAGCGCGACCCCGAACGGGCGCGTGTGCGTCTGGCGCGTGCTCACGAACTGGCTCGCACGACGCTTGGCGATGTGCGTCGCAGTGTCTGGACGCTCGCTGAGACTTCGCTTTCCGACCAGCAGATTGATCTTGTTTTGCAACAACAGGCACGCCAGTTTCAAGAACGGACTGGCATTGCGACGACGTGGAACTATGCTGGCCGAGGGCTTGCGTTGCCACCTGAACAGGCTGAGCAGGTGGCACGCATTGTGCAAGAGGCTCTGGTGAATATCGAGAAACATGCATACGCCAGGCATGTAGAGGTTGGTCTCTGTGCTGAAGAGGCGGTGTATCGGGTTTGGGTACGTGATGATGGCGTTGGGTTTGACCCAGCGCAACCTATATCCAGCACCAATGGGGGAGGTTTCGGGCTGATCAGCTTGCGCGAGCGAGCGCGGCTTGCGGGCGGCGATCTGCAGCTTGCGAGTCGGGTAGGAGGCGGCACGACGTTGAGCCTGATCCTTTCGGTAGATCAGAAACGAGATGAAGAACAATGAGCATGGCTACACCGATCCGTATTTTGATCGTCGAAGACCAGCGCATTGTCCGTGAAGGCTTGCGCGCCCTGTTGGAGGATGAGACGGTGGTGTTTTTGGTCGGCGAGGCGGCGCATGGTGAAGCTGCGGTTGCGCAGTACGAAGCCTTGCGTCCGGATGTGGTCTTGATGGATTTGCAGATGCCAGGGATGGATGGGGCCGAGGCGACACGGCGGATTTGTGCGCTCGATCCGCATGCGCGGGTGCTTGTATTGACGACCTATGCGACCGACGAATTTATTTTTGCGGCGCTGCGAGCCGGGGCCAAAGGCTACCTGCTCAAAGACGCCTCGGCGGACGAATTGATCGCGGCAATTCAGGCAATCTATGCAGGACAGACGCAGTTATCGCCTGCGGTTGCGGCGCGACTCGTTGCGGGCGTTGGTGGGGGTGGTCCCGAGCCCCTGACGGCCCGTGAACTTGATGTGCTCACCTTGATTGGGCGGGGGCAGAGCAACGATGCGATTGCCGTCGCGCTCAACATTTCGCCGCGTACCGTCAAAGTACATGTCCAGAACATCCTGGGCAAGCTCAACGCCGCGAATCGCACCGAAGCGGTCGCGATTGCAGTGCGGCAGGGGGTTCTTTCGCTCTAATGCGTGTGGAGCACGCCTTAGAGGCAATACCTTGCAAAGAAGGCGGCTTTTTTGACGCAAAGGCGCAAAGGTTTTTGCGTAGGTGAGCGTAACCCTTCGCGTCTTCGCGTCTTCGCGTGAGCTTATTTGAAAAGTATTGGCCTTAGAGCGGTTGGTGTGCTTCTCGCGCAGCGGATCAAGCGGGTATGACCTCAAGGATCACTGGGGTGATGCGACGCAGACTCCAGAAGAAACCAAAGGCGCGGTACATCAAACCATACTTGTGCTGGAGGACTTGATCGCCTGCAACGCCTTCCTCGAAGGAGAGCACGCGGGCCATCCCAGACACTTCTTCACCGAGCACTTTGCCGCGGGCGTCGCTTGGGGCCATTGTTACTTTGCCGTTGTTGCGGATGCGTTTGACTTTCCCCGAATTGTCCTGCGTAACAATGTACATCCGTTCACCTTGCAAGGCAAACCAGACTGGTGTGGGTACGCCTTCGCCATTCTTGCGGTAGGTGGTCAGGTTGAGATACTTGTGACCCTGTAAACTTGCAAACGCTGTCGATCCCGTCATGGGGCACTCCTTAGATTTTGGCTTGTGTTGACGTAACAGTAGACGTATGTAGCATACAAGGTTTTGCTTTGCGCTACATCAGTGTCCAGTGCTATGCTATCATACCTCAATAGCATAGGCAGCGGTTATGCCAAAAGAACTACGAGGCACCAAATGTTTATTTCGACTGGTCAATTGCCTGCTGATGCACAGGTTCAGGCACAGGTTGATGCGGCCTATACCCGGTTTCGCTCGTATGACGAGGGCGAGAATGCGCAGCATTATCCGGCTCTTGCACAGGTGCCCCGTGATCTCTTTGGCATCTGTGTTGCCGGGGTCAATGGCAAGATCTATGCTGTTGGCGATGCCGAGGTCGAATTTACGATTATGAGTGTGGCCAAGCCGTTTGTGCTGGCGCTGGTTTGCCAGGCGCTTGGCCCCGAGGTGGTGCGTGAGAAGATAGGCGTCAATGCAACGGGTCTGCCTTTCAATTCGATCATGGCGGTTGAACTCCATCCACAACGCCTGACGAATCCGATGGTCAACACAGGTGCGTTAGCGGCAACCAGCCTGATCCCCGGGGCGACGGCGGAACTCAAGTGGCAACATATCCAGGAGGGGCTGTCGGCGTTTGCCGGGCGTTCCTTGACGGTGAACGAAGAGGTGTATGCATCGGCGTCGACAAGCAATCACCGCAACCGCGGGCTGGCCGCGTTTCTCTGGGGCTACGACCGGCTCTATTTTGATGCGCCTGCGACGCTCGATCTTTATACGCGCCAGTCGTCACTCAATGTCACCACGAAAGATCTGGCGATCATGGGGGCGACGCTCGCTGATGGTGGGGTCAATCCGGTCACCGGGGTGCGGGTTATTGACGCGGGTGTATGCCGGTATGTGCTGGCGGTGATGGCGACGGCCGGGATGTATGAGACCTCGGGGGAGTGGTTGTATCTGACGGGGTTGCCTGGCAAGAGTGGCGTTGGGGGCGGCATTCTCACGATCGCGCCGGGTAAAGGTGGCTTGGGCACGTTTGCACCGCCGCTTGATGCGGCAGGCAACAGTGTCAAAGGCCAGCTTGTGGCGCACTTTCTTTCGGCGCAACTTGGCCTCAATTTGTTTGCATCGCAGCCTGTATGAGCAAAAAGCATTTCTACGCGGTGGTTGTCGGGCGTATGCCGGGCATCTATACGGCCTGGGCTGGGGCGAATGGGGCTGAGGCGCAGGTCAAAGGGTTTCCTAGCGCAATCTTCAAAGGGTTTGCGACGCACGCCGAAGCCAAGCGTTGGTACGAGCAGCAGGCTGAACGGGTGCGCCATCGCACAGCGGCGGCAGAGTTGGCAAGAGGCGAACGCGCCGCACCACCTGGCGTAGAGGTGTCGTTACGTACCGTTGAAAAGTCCGAGGCTGGGGAAGAGACCGCCCCGCACGAGTCGATGCCCGAGCGCGATGCGGTTGGAACAGGGGTGTCGGTGGGTGCGTCCGTCTCCAACCCGAGCCTCCATGAAGAGGCGCTTGCGCAGGGCAAGGTGGTACTTTACACCGATGGCGGGTGCCACGGCAACCCTGGCAAAGGGAGTTACGGGGTGGTTCTGTTGTACAAAAACCACCGCAAAGAGTTTTCAGCAGGCTATGCTTTCACGACGAGCAATCGGATGGAGATCATGGCGTGCATTGTTGGCCTGAAGGCCTTGCAAAAACCATCACCGGTCGTGCTCTTTAGTGACTCGGCCTATGTGATCAATACGATGACGAAGGGTTGGGCGAAGCGATGGCGGGCTAATGGGTGGCACCGCAAGGTCGAGGGCGAGCTTGTACCGGCGCGCAATGCCGACCTGTGGCAAGTGATGCTGGATCTCTGTGCTTATCACGAGGTCAAATTTGTGAAAGTGCGTGGTCATGCTGGCATCCCTGAGAACGAACGCTGCCACGAACTTGCCTCGCTGGCGATGGCGCAGGGTGATCTGTTGATCGATCATGGGTTTGTTGAGGAGTGAAAGAGAGCATAGAGCGCTATGAGCAATTCAGCTTGGATCAATCGAGAAGAATATCCATTTGCATCGCAGTTCTTCAGCGTGCCGGCGGGTCGCATGCACTACGTCGACGAGGGAAGCGGTGAGCCAATCGTCATGATTCACGGCAACCCGACCTGGTCGTTCTTGTACCGCAATCTGATCAAGCGGCTGCAGCCGGAGTACCGTTGCATCGCGATGGATCACCTTGGCTTTGGTCTTTCGGACAAGCCGGAACAGTGGTCGTACCTGCCGAAGGATCACGCCGCTAACCTGACCGCCTTTATCGAGGGCTTGGGGTTGCAAAAGATCACCCTGGTCATGCAAGACTGGGGCGGCCCGCTCGGTCTTTCCTACGCACTCAACCACCCCGCTAATGTTGCCCGCATTGTCATCATCAATACCTGGGCCTGGCCGGTCAACCGCGATCCGTATTACATCGCGTTCAGTGGCATCATGGGCGGACCCATCGGTCGTGTGTTGATCATGCGCTACAACTTCTTTGCATGGTCAGTGCTGCGCCAATCCTTTGGTGACAAGCGCAAGCTTAGTCGTGAGGCCCACCGGCACTATTTGCAGCATCTGGCTACTCCCGCCGAGCGCATTGGCTGCCATGTCTTTCCTGGGCAGATCGTTGGTTCATCAGCCTGGCTGGGTGAGATCTGGGAGCGTATGGATACGGTGGAGGCGCTTCCTAAGCTGATCGTCTGGGGGATGAAAGACATTGCTTTCCGCCCGAAAGAGCTGCGGCGCTGGCAGGCGCGTTTCCCCTCGGCCCGCACGGTGGAACTGGCGACGGTGGGCCACTACGTGCAGGAAGAGGCTCCCGACGATTTGGCTGCGGCGATGCTGCCGTTCCTTCGGGAGCCAGCCCGTGCGTGATTATGGTTGCTGCGGTGTTTGAGGACGCGCATCGCCAGTGATCGAGTCGATCACTTTGATTAATGTCTTTAGATTTACTGGTTTGCTCAGGTAGGCATTTGCGCCCGCCTGCAGACAGCGTTCCCGGTCGCCGGGCATGGTCAGCGCGGTCAGCGCGATAATTGGTGTGTTGGCAAAGCGCACATTGGCGCGTAAACGTCGTGTTGCTTCCAAACCATCCATCACTGGCATCTGGATATCCATCAAGATCAGGTCGGGCGTGATCGCCTCTGCCATCTGAATGGCTTCCAGGCCGTTTTCGGCGCTAACCACGTTATAGCCATGGTTGGTGAGAAGATCCTTGATGGTCGTAACCGTCATCGCATGATCCTCGACCAGTAAGATCGTGCCCTGGTACCTGGAGGCGATGGGGGTGACCTTTAAGGCTTCGATGGGCGGGTGGGCAAGCGATGATGCGCTCACCTCGCTCACCCAGGGCAAACTGACGGTGAAACAACTGCCCTGTCCAAGGTCACTTTCGACCGCGATACTTCCTCTGTGCAACTCGACGAGGCGGCGCACGAGGGCCAAGCCAAGCCCGGTTCCCTCCTGTGCTCTGGTGAGACTACTATCGACCTGGGTAAAGGGATTGAAGAGTTTTGGTAGTTCATCGAGGGCAATACCAATACCGGTATCACGAATGGCAAAGCGTACCAGTTCCTGCTCGGCATCTGCGTGTATCTCAAAGGCCACCTTGCCGTTGGCTGGCGTAAATTTGACCGCATTGGTCAGCAGATTGACCAGGATTTGCTTTAATCGGCGAGCATCGGCTGTGATCATGAGTGAGGTAGGCGTGGCGCGATAGCTGACCTCGATAGCTTTCTTGAGCGCCATTTCTTTGATGAAGATCAGGCTGGCCTGGCACACATCGTTCACAAGCACCGTTTCGAGGTTGAGATTGATCTTGCCCGCATCGATCTTCGCGAGATCGAGGATATCGTTGATCAAGCTGAGCAGGTGTTGTCCACTGGCATAAATATTTTTAACATACAGCTGTTGTCTTTCATTGAGCGGGCCGCGCAGACCCTCGTTTAGCACCTCGGCCATACCCATGATGCTATTGAGTGGGGTGCGCAGTTCATGACTCATGTTTGCCAGGAAGGCGTCCTTGGCCCGGTTGGCATGCTTAAGCTCGGCATTTGCGCGATACAACTCGGCGGTGCGTTCAGCCACGCGCTGTTCAAGCTCGGCATTGGAACGCTGGAGGTTCTGGAACAATTGTGCATTGTCAATGGCAATGGCAGCCTGGCCTGCCAGCGTTTCGAGAAATTCTAGCCAGCCGTGTTCGGGACGCAGCGGCGTACGGTGATAGACCTCGAGCACGCCTTTGATCTCGCCTTTGGCAATGAGGGGAACGCCGTAGTAGTCAACAAACTTCTCGTCAGCCAACCACAGAGCTTCGGAAGGTTGCTTATCTTCCTTCATCAAGCCCGGGATATGGATCATTGCATGTTCGAGTACAACGCGACCTGCATATCCTTCATCCAGTGTCACGTGCCTCATGCCGATGTTAGCAGAGCGAAACCCGTGGTTAACCGCATGTTTGAGCGTTTGGGTGGTGGGGTCGTACAAAAGGATAATGCCGGCATCCACCTTCAACTGCAAAAGAACCTGTTCGAGCACTACCTCAAGACTGACGCACAGGTCGGCGCTCGAGCTAATCGCGGTATCGATCTTGCGCAGACCATTCAGGCGTCGCAATTGCAGACGGATCTGTTCTTCTGCCGCTTTGCGCTCGGTAATGTCTTGCAGAATGCCGTGAATCTGTGGTTTGCCATAATCATCGAAGACGCGCTCACCGATCGCCCAGATCACCCTGGTCTCGTTTGTGCCTCTGAGTTGGATCGCGAACTCCTCTTCGAAGGGTTCCCCCTCGGCGGCAAGCGCAAACAGACGAGTTACGACACGCTCGGCATCTGCTTGCGCGAGCAGCGCGTAGATATCGTCGTACGCCATCACGACTCCTGGTGGGAACCCGTAGATGCGATTGGTCTGCTCGGAGCCTCGAAATTCCATCGCGGCGGGGTCGAAGTTCCAGTGGCCAATACTGCCCATATGCTGCGCTTCACGGTAACGATCCGTCAAGGTGCGGAGCGCAAGCTCGGACTGCTTCCGTTCGGTCACATCGCTGTCCCAGCCCCGATAGCCGATGACGTTGCCTTGCTCGTTGCGTCTGGGCACACCGGAAGTGATGACCCAGATGACGCAGCCATCGCTGGTCAGGATGCGATGCTCATACGCCAACATGTCGTCACCGACCCGCATGATGCGAAGAAAGTCCTCCTTGAGCGCCTCCCTCTCTTCAGGAGGTGCGAGATCGTAGAAGTGCTTTTTGCCAACGAGTTGGTCAGGATGGTAGCCGAGGACACGTTGAACTAGAGGGCTGACAAACGTGTAGAGGCCGCGCACGTTGACTTCCCAGGTGTAGGTGCCGCTCCGCGCCGCAACAACTTCATAACGCTCTTCACTCTCCTTCAGCGCCACTTCCGCATAGGTGCGTTCGAGCAGCGCGAACAGGATGTTGGCGAACATCTCGATGCGACTGACCACGATTTCGGAAATCGTGCGTTTCTTCTTGGTACTAAAGGCGAGTACGCCGATCAGGGTGCCATCTCCGTCTTGCAGCGGCACATTGACGCTATTCGTAACGCTGAAGCGTGTATACACCTCCTTATCGCGGGATGCTTCCGCCGGTAACGCAGCAACGTCGTTCATCACCACGGTCGTCCCCGTCTTGCGCAGTTGCTCGAGCATCCACGGAAAAGATTCCTGGGCCTTGACCACATTCGGCAACGGTGGATCGTCGTCGCGGTGGTACAGGTATTTCAGCACCAGGGTGTTGGGATCCCTTCGGTCGGCGAGTTGCCAGATAGCCCCCATATCCAGGTCGATGCAATCACAGATGCGATGCAGCGCATGTTCGATTTCGCTGCCGCAATGTTCGGCATCGACGCTGACGAAGCGGGCGGCGAGGTCGGCTACCAGGGTTTCGATGCGCAGCCGCTCGTGCAGATCGTCCTCGGCCACCTTCCTTGCGGTGATGTCACGCACCACGCCTTCCGTCCCAATGAGGTGACCGTCATCGTCCCGTATGAGTCTTGCGTTCATCGAAGCCCAGAAGGTTGACCCGTCTGAGCGACGTGCCTGAGCGACCCAGTCGGTGACGGATTCCTTGCTCCGCAATTCGTTGAGCAGCGCTTCGCGCTGTGCTTTGTCTGCGTACAGTTCCTCGGCTGGCATCCCAATCATCTGGGCTGCGGAACTGAAGCCATAGGTCAAGGGCGCGGCACGGTTGACGAACGTGAAGCGGCCGGACAGGTCGGCGCGGAAGTAGGCATCCTGCAGATTGTCAAGAATGCCGCTCAGCAACGCTTCGCGCTCGCGGATATTTTTTTCCACCAGCACCCGCTCGGTAATGTCCCGAACATAGCCGTGCCAGAGGATGTTTCCGTTGGGTAGGGGCATGGGGGTGGCCGTGCCCTCGACCCAGATGGTTCGCCCGTCCGGGTGATTGACACGATATTCGGCATGCCAATCGTTGAGTGTCCGAGCCGATTCTTCGATACTCTCGATAACCCGCTCGAGATCTTCAGGATGGAGCACGTTGAGCACCCCCGTGCCGTCTTGGACGACTTGCTCGGGGGTGACCCCGTAGATGTCCTGAATGCCCGCCGTGGCATAGGGGAAATAGGCGCTTCCGTCGGGTCGGCGGCAATACTGGTAAAGGACACCGGGGACATGCCTGGCCAACAACTCCAGACGGGTAAAGGCCTCTTGCAGGGCGTCCTCGGATCGCTTCACATCAGTCACATCGCGGGCGATGCCGACATACCCTGTGATCGTGCCGTTGGCATCCCGCAACGCAGCGCCATTGGAAACATGCCAGCGCCAGGAACCGTCCTGATGCTGAACCCGGTATTGCAAGCCGCTTTGCTTCTCGCCGGTTGTAAGCGTTTTTTCCAGAAACTCGCGGCAGAGGTGAACATCTTCAGGATGGACGTACGGTTCGAAGGATCGGCCAAGCGCTTCTTCCGCCGACTCGCCCATGAATTCGCGCCAGTTTGGGGAAACGTATGTGAATAGTCCCACAGGGGAGACCGCGTAGATAATGTCGTTGGCATGCTCGATGAACGAGCGGAAGCGTTCATAGCTCTCCCACTGTTCTGCCGTTAACCGCTTGTCCTCGGTGCTATCCATGTTCGTACCGGGTGAAGGTTCAAGCAATTCCTCGCTATCGTCGAGATTATTTTGCATGCTGTTGTTCCTGATGCCCCTGCTTGGGCCTGGATGGTCAGTCACTCAATGCTTGCAAGCTGCGCTTGCGGCATTGAAGTGGGTACGTAGTGAATTTTCAGGGAGGGCTTGCCCTCCCTGAGACCCTCCCTGCCGCAACTTCTCCTTGGAAGCAGTTAGCGCTGATGCCATAGGTACACTGGTGCACTCCCCACGTCGATGCGCATCTGCCCGCCCTGGGCTTCGACGGTGCGCATATTGCCCGAGCGATCAATGACGCGCCCACTGCTCGACCGCGTCGCCAGGTTGACCCACGCCCCCGGCGGCGACCAGAGAATGTCGAGGGCTTCGTTGCCCCGTTGGAGGCGTAGATCATACACCTCGTACCCGGTGATGACCGTGAGATCATCGAGCCAGATGGTTCCGCTGCCAACAAAGCTGTCTACAATGTCGTCAAAGACGATCGTGACGAGTGAGGCCGGAAAATCGACCCGCCGGTTTGCTCCTGGGACGATGACGTTGCCTGGTTCGACTGTGCCCAGGATCGGGACACGCAGAAAGTGCCAGCCTGGTGCTCCCGCCGGGCCAAGCACGAATTGCAAGACTTCGCCTTCCGCGTCGCGGATCAAGACCTTCAGATTGTGTGGGCTGCCATCGCCATAGACCCATACCCCGACGGCATAGGGTTCGCCGAGCAGCGGCAACGCTGGTTGACGTTCGAATGCGACGTAATTATTGCCCGTCGTCGCAAAATTATAGCTCAATTCTGCCCCGCTGCGCCCACTCCGCGCACGGCTGCTTGGGCGCAGCGTGCCGTTGGGTTCGCTGACCCGCTGCCAGGTGGCGAAGGTTTCAAAGTTGTCCACCACGTTCAGCTGAAAAAGATCACGCCTGCTCACATACGTTGCCCCGGCTATCTGCTGGTTGAGGGTGCGCAAGGCCTCAAAGGCCGGTTTCCGTGATCGGTAGTCGGCGCGCCCACTGCCATATCTGATCAGGCCATAGGGGTTGTTCGTATCATCCTTGAAGCTGTACCAGAAGATCTTCGCGACCCCTGCTTCCCAGAGCATCAGGTTGGCGCGGACAAGGTAATCGGCCTGCATCTGCTCGTTGGTGCGCCCCACCGTGTCGCGATCGCCTGGCCCACTCGCCCAACCCACCTCGGTGACCCAGATCGGCTTTTGCCCATGCTGGCTCGCAACGGCACGGACATCCGTGAGCGCCGCCGCCAGGTTGCCATCCTCGGGTCCGTAGGGGTCGACGTACGGGTGGATTGCCAGCACATCAAAGCTGTCCCAGCCACCCTGCGCCGCTACTTCGCGCAAGAACGTCGTGTCGTAGGGGTTGATCCCGCCGATCAAAATCGTTGCACTCGGATCAGCGGCGCGAATGGCCGTGGCTGTTTTGAGCAAAAGCCGCGTGTAGGCCGCCGCATCAGGGGCAGGCCGCCAGAAGATCGGGTGATCCGGCTCGTTCCAGATCTCCCAGTGATTGACATAACGACGGTAGCGCGTGACGACACGCTGGGCGTACGCGGCAAAGGCGTCGGGATCAGGGGCGTAGTATGAGACATCGTTGCTCGGGTCGCCTGGGTACGGGGTTGCCCAGCCGACCGACGGTCCCAGCACGCCAAGGACGTTGATGTTGCGGCTCAACAGGGCGCGCATCGCTGCGTCGGTAAAGGTCCAGTCCCAGACATCGGGCTGAGGCTGGACACGGTGCCAGTGAAAATCTTCGCGCGCCCACGTGACGCCTAGTTCGCTCACCAGCGCTGCTGGAGTGTCCATCGTGGTTGCGTCGGGATAACGGGTAGCTAGATGGGTGTTGAGTCCGAAGACCGCCGGCCCGGTGGGGCCAGTTACTGGAACTGAGCCTTGCTGGGCATAGCCTGTCACCGGGATCATGCTCCCGATCATCAGCGCTGCAATGAAGCTTATCAGGCACCACCGCCACAGGTGTTGTCGCATGGTTTCTTCTCTCTAGGATGCTCATTACCCACGATCCCTCGGATCGCGAAGCGAGTCCATCGCTTTACGGGGCAATTGTAAGAACTTCGTCAGTCGTTACGCTCACGCCTGCTTCAGGTTCGTAGAGGGCTTCAAGTTGTGCTTGGGGGCCGCTGTAACGCCCGGCAAGACGGGCCCGCCCGGTGAGCGTGTGGGTGTAGACCCCCGGTACGAGGTTGGTGCCGCCGAGCCGAATGATCTGCCCGTCGCGGCTCGTTGCCGCTGCGTGGATCCACGGTGCTTGCGCTGATAGGCCGAGCGGCTCGATGCCGGCAGGAAATTTGACGCGCAGGTCGGCCCGCAAGATCGGTTGGATCATGACGGTCGTCAGTCTGATGCTGATCAATTGGCCTACCTGAAGGTTGGCGGGATCAAGTGGTGCGCCATTCGTCGGGTCAAGCAATGCTTGCTCGAGGACAAAGAGGCGCGCCTTGTCGGTAGGCACGACTGGAAGCAGTTGATACGCCAAGAGGTACGGCTCGTCACGCGAGGTTGTGATGCGTAGTTCAGGCTGCGCGGCTAGCCCAGTTGTGGCGAGCTCAGTGCGTACCGTTCGCGTTACGGTTGCCTCGGTGTCAAGCACTGGTACGCCGTCAAGGGTGAGGCGCACCGAGGTTGCCTCGGTCGTTGGTGAACCTGGCAGCAGTGCAACGGCCACCCGTGCCGCATCATAGGCACTCGGCCATCCCCTGGCCGTCCAGGCTTCCAGAAGAGCCTGACTTGCCCCTGGCAGATCGGCAGAGCCAGGCCGTCGATAGCGCAAGGCCTGGGTGACGGCACCAGTGATGGCGGTGGGACTCCGTGGAAGCGCGCCGGGTAGTTCGCTGTTCCAGTGAATTGCTGTGCTTGCCCCGGGGCGCATTGGTTCACGGATCGCCAGGCTACTGAGTTGGTCGATCAGCGGCGCGGCCTGATTGACTGGCAGGGTCAGCGCCAGAAACGCTAACCCATCGGCTTCGAGCGCTTCGCTGCGCAAGCCTCCGATCCCTGGATCGCTTCGTCCAGCCCGATGCAGCACATAGGTGAGATAGGCTCGGGTGTCGGCGTCCACGGTTGAGCCGACCCGTCCCAGGTAACTGATTGCCCGCAGGTCGGGTGGGCGCGGATCGTTGAGCAGCGTGCGCACGGCGAGTTGCGCTTCGAGGGCAAAGGCGGTCACAAAGGGCTCGGACGTTGTGCCGGGCCACCATCCCCAGCCCCCATCACTCGCTTGCGCCCCCTCGAGTTCGGCCAGCGCATCACGCGCCACGTCGGCCCATAGGGTCGCTTCAGCCTCATCATTGCTACTGGCCAGCCCTGCGGCAATCAGGGCAAGGGCGGCCACTTCTTCGTTGGAACGGTCGCTAATCTGGGCGAGCGCTTCGGCCTGGGTGGCAAGCGCGGCCCGTAGACCAGGCGCAAAGGCCACGCTCAGTCGCTCGCTCTCCTCGCTCGCAAGGTCAACCCGGGTCGTCAGGGTTCCACTCCTTGCCACGGTAATGCTCTGCTGCGGGAGATCGGGGAGCAGCGTGGCCCTGGTGAGCGTATGTTCAAGTCGTTCGCCTAGCCCATCACCGGTGATCGCAAGGCTTACGCTCCCCTCGTTCGCCTGATCTTCCAGGCTTGCCTGCCACGCCAGCGCGGTCGTTTCGCCGGGGGCCAGGCCGAGCGTCTGTCCACCTACACTGGCCGGGCTCAGTTCGAGGGCGGTGGTGGTGGCGCGCACGGTGAGCGTGCGGCTGAAGGGGCTCGTATTGGTAAGCGCAAGATCGATCTGAGCTTCATCGGTTGGCCCCAGGATGACCGGTGCGATCAACCGGGTCGCAAGCGGCAGAGTCGTGGTAAGCGTTGTCGCGTCGGCAACAGGACGTGCGTCTGCCCCAAAGGCATACGCAGTGAGCCGCCACGTCCCGGTTGTCGTTGGCGCATCAACTTCCCCCGCTAACACCGCCTCGCCATCTGGACGCAAGGCGGGAAGAAGTCGGTAGGCCAACGGCATTAGTTGGGGTTGGGGCGTATTGAGGCGTGCCGGGGCAACGGTTGTGCCCTGTGGCGGAACCGCAGCGATCACTGGCGCCAGCGACGGTTCGGGCGCAAAGAGACGCAGATCAACCGCGTTGGGCAGGTGCTCGGCTGCCCCGAGCGTTATCAAGAGATCCGAGGCAGCCTGGCCTGGGTCGGCGCTTGTCGTGAGCGTGAGCGCCACTGACGCCCCGGGGCGCACCTCGGCGGGACTGGAGGCAATGCGTAGCGTCTGGGCGGCTTCTTCTCCATCCACCAATAGACGTGTCGTTCCGGCAAGATAGGTGCTGCCTGTATCAATGACCGCCCCGATGACGAGGCCCGGGGCCATCGCTGCCGTGATCGGGAGATTAAAGACCTGTCCGGGTTGCACTGTCAGTACTTCGACCTGCTGCAACCCATCGCCCGCGATCGTCAAAAGGATGTTGCCCTGACTGACCGGAGCAGCGATCAACAGCCGGGCAAGATCGCCGGGCTGATACCGCTCACGATCCGTCACCAGCGCGAACCTGCGCTCATTTGTGCTCCATCCGATGAAGCGCTGCCCATAGACCCAGAGTGGTTGCTGGTGGATGACAGTGCCGCTTCGTACGAGCACATTGTACTCACCAGGATTCAGTTGCACCAGTTCGGTGCTGGCGAGGCCATCGGCGTCGCTCACCATCTGGCGGGTCAAGATCGGGGCGGTTGCGTTGCTTGCGCGCAAGACTTCGAGTTGCACCGGGACATTTGCGGCAGCCTGACCACGCCCATCGCGCACCAGCACTTCGACCTGGCTGCGCTGGTCGGTTGCCACGAGGCGGCTCGGTAGGCGCAGCGCAAGATTGTTGCGGCCTGGCGTAAGCACACCTTCGACCATGACCGGCTCGGGTTGCCCATCGATGGTCACGAGCAGCACATAGGTCATTGCGTGCAACACGTCACCTAATGCTGGCAGACTCAACGTCAGACGCCCCTCGGCATCGGTTTGGCCCGCGCCGGTGAGGGTTACAGGTGTCGGCCACGCCGGTGTGTCGGCCACGAAGCCATCAGGCGGCGCGGGTGGGGCCACAGCTTCGAGCGTAAGACTCCAGGTAAGCCTGGTCTCAAGCGGGGGCAGGCCGTTGCGTTGCACCGTCACTTCGAGTTCGCGCTCATTCAGTGGCGTAGCGTTGAGCTCAAACGAAGGTGCTACAGGCGACACAACGCGCACGGGCATCAGGATCTGCGCATCACCGAGCGTTGCGGTGAGCCGGTATGGCCCGGGTGCTGTACGGCTCGCCAAAACCAGCGTCCCACTCACGAGACCAGTGGCTGGCTCGAATTGGCAGGTTGTTGCGAGGCCGACCGGGTTGCCGATCGGTTGGCGCAGTTGGAGGCGGCAGTTCGGTGGGTTGGCAAGCAGGGTGCCTGATTGTTGGCGGGCAAACCCAGTCACCGTGATTGTTTCACCAGGGCGATAGATCGGCTGATCGGGAAAGAGCAGCGCACTGAACGAGGGACGGGTCGCATCTGGTGTCACCAGGCGCCAATCAGTCTGCACAACCGCTGGTTCGCCATCCTCTGTCAGGGCGAGCAGGCTCCCCGTGCTTGCTGTGAGTCCCGAGGCGATCCAGGTTCCATTGGCATCTGTGCGCCCGCGGGCGACCAGGCGTTCGTCGCGGAAGAGGGCCACTGGCAGATCGGCTCGAGGCGTCCCGTCACGATCACTCGCCCAGATCAAGACCTGATCGGGGTAGTGCTGCACTAGGAGGCGGGTCGTATTTACGAGCACCACCAGGTCGGCTCGTGGCCCTTCAGGTGTTGTCAGTCGCACATAGTAGGCTCCGGGATCAAGCGGGTCGCCATCAACCAACCCGATGGGCAGACTCTGGCGCACCAGTTGATCGGGTCCCGTGGTGCCTGGCGCACGCCAGATGCGTGATGGTGCCTGTCCGTAGCGCTCCGGGACAAACCCTGCCCGTTCTTCCTGACGCAACGCCATAAAGCGCAAGAGTGCAGGTTGATCGAGCGGATAGAGACTGACACTCACGCCAGAGACGTTGCGCAGCGCGAGATCGAGCGTTGCTGGTGTGGAAGGTTCGAGGCTGACCAGACCAGCAAAGGCGCCAGGAATCGCGAGTGACGGTGGGGCCGGGGCCGTACGGAGCGACACAACTGCGTCAGTTCCGAGGGGCTCACCACTGCGATCGCGTGCGTCAGCGGCAACGGTCAACGTATAAAGGGTTGACGGTTCAAGCTCGGGTCGTAGCAGCACCTCGCTCGAACTGGTTGTCAGCGCGAGATCAGTGACTGGTGGCTCAAAGCGCACACTCGCCTCAAGCGACGCGGCGTCCATCGGCGTACTAAAGATCAAGCGAATGGCCTCTTCCGGGGGCAAGATCTGGCCCTGGCCGGGAAAGAAGGCAATCAAGCGGGGTTGTGGTTCAACCTGAAAACGCCAGATCGCGGCGGCTCCCCGCTGATCTGACGGCGACTCGCCCAGTTGCACCGCATAGCTTGTCCCGTAGGCCCAGCCTGATGTGGGGGTAAACGTAACCACCTGGGTCGCCCCAACTTGCGCCGTGGCTAACTCACCTTCGATGGTCGGACTCATCACAAGCGCCTGCCGTAACCGCTCCAGGGGAACCGGAGCATCGAGCACGAAGCTCAGCGGGGTACGAGGCGTGACCGCAGTCGCCCCGGGTTCGGGCGTGCGTGAGTGCCATTCGGGCCAGCGTGTGGTAAATGCCCAGATCACTGGCGTTCCCAGTTCAATGCCACGCAGGTCAGTCAGCGTTGCTGCGACGGTCACGGTATAATCGGTTGCGGGAAGCAGCGGACGCAGGGGCCGGATCAACAGAGTAAACTGATCGAGCCACTGACCCTCAACCTCGGCGGACGGCTCAAGCTGCAGAAAGGTTGGCGTGATTGGTTGCTGCACCTGATCAGCGTCAACCATTGGCTGACTAAAGACCAGGGCCAGCGCCGTATCAGGCGCAATACCGTTCCCCTGGGGTAGCGCCGCGAGCACGGCAGGCTCAACGGCGGTACGGAACACCACCTCGACGGGCTCTTCGAGCGGTCGCCACCAGCGGCTCAGTGCCACCTGGTCAAGGCGCACCGTATAGGTCATGGCCGATGTCAGGCGCTCGGTAGGGCGCAAGGTCAGCCCTTGGGCATCAGGTGACCAGAGCAGATCCCCCCGGACTGGTGGCTCAATCGCAAGAGCTTGCTCAACACTTGCCCGATTCATCGGCACGGCAAACTGTAGCGCAAGGGCATCCCGCGGGCGCACATCAACGGCACCATCAGGCGGGTTGATCGCAAGCAACGTGGGTACTGTGGCCCATGGAGTCAATGGGATGAACCAGCGGGCTAGAACAACAAGTACCAGCACGAGTGTGGTGGTACCAAGTAAAACGAGCCAGATCCGAGCGAGGAGGCGCAGTACGGCCATCGCGGACACACCCTCCATCGTATGCGCAGGTCGCAGTATGAGTATAGCATATCAGGTTGCGCGATCAATTGATCATTGTTATGCTATAACCTGTTATCGCGATCAAGCTACGCCTTTCGGCGGCCCCGGAGAGCTCTCACTTGTGCTGGCGAAAACAGCCAGCGAAGCTGGCTGTTTTCGCCAGCACAAGCATAGGTTTTAGGGCGACAGCCCTAAAACCTATGCGCATGGGGCATCAGCCCCAGCATAGGATACCTGTGAAACAGATTACTGTCGTCAAAGTTGGTGGCAACGAGCTTGATGACCCGGCGTTTCTGACCGGGTTGACCGAGGCAGTGGCTGCGTTTGTCGGGCCACTGATGCTTGTGCATGGCGGAGGCAAAGAAATCACGGCGGCGCTTGCCCAGACTGGTGTGCCTAACGAATTCATTGCCGGGCTACGGGTCACGTCCCCCGAGGCTATGGCCGTGATGCAACAAGTTGTTTGTGGGACAATCAACCAGCGCGTTGTTGCGAGCCTGGTACGGGTTGGCGTGCGAGCGCTCGGGCTCAGCGGGCTTGATCTTGGCCTGCTGCGCTGCGTGCCTCATCGTCCCGACGGGCTTGAACTAGGGCGTGTCGGCCTGATTACCCTGGTTGATGCTGTTGCGCTTCACGCGATGCTCGCCCAGGGTTGGGTTCCGACCTTTGCCCCAGTCGCGCTTGGCCTCGACGATGGGCTGAGCTACAATGTCAATGCCGATATGGTGGCCCAGGCGGTAGCTGGTGCGCTCGCCCCGAGCGAACTGGTCTTTGTGAGCAATGTTCCCGGTGTTATCCTTGAGGGCGAGGTGGTGCCTGTGCTTGATCAGGTCGCAGTTGAGCAGGCCATTGCCTGTGGCGCGATCAGCGGTGGCATGATCCCCAAGGTGCGTGCGGCCCTTGACGCCCTGGCAGCGGGGGCAACCCAGGTCCGGATCACCAATCTTGCGGGTTTTGCCTCGGGCGGTACCCGGTTTTTTGCCTCATGAGTAACGAACCAGCAATTCACTATGTTGTCGCGAGCGACATCTTTCGTGACCTGAATCCGACCGAGCGGACTGAAGTTGAACGGCTAATTGCCTACAATGTCTATCCGCCCGGCCAGATCTTTCATGCGCCCAATGAGTACGGTGAGCAACTCTTTGTGCTGCGTTCGGGGCGCGTGCGCATCTACAAGCTGTCACCTGAAGGCCGTGCGCTCACGCTGATGGTGCTCGAACCAGTGACGATCTTTGGTGAAATGACCATGGTCGGACAGTGGCTCCACGACACCTTTGCCGATGCCATGACCGAGTGTGTCATTGGTGTGCTGGGTCGTGACACGTTGCGCCGGATTATCGAGCGCTACCCTCAGGTCGCCCTAGCGTTTATGGAATTGATGGGCCAGCGCCTCCAAGCGATGGAAAATAAACTCGCTGATATTGCCTTCAAGAGCGTTCCGCAGCGGCTCGCCAGTGTGCTGCTCAATTTGGCCGGGGTGAGCGCTATGGCGCAACCTCAACCATCAACGCCGCCGAGTGTGGTGCGCTATACCCATCAGCAACTCGCCGAAATGATCGGCTCGTACCGCGAGACGGTCACCAAAGCCATCGGTGAGTTGCGCGAGAGTGGCATGATCCGCATTGAGGATGAAGCGATTAGCTTGATTGATCTGCCCCGCTTGCGCAAACTGGCGCATCGCTAAACGAGGTCGCTTCTCGTCCTCATGTGCAGGGTATTGGTTGTAGACAGAGAAACCGGCTAGCAAAGCTAGCCGGTTTCTCTGTCGAGAAGATGTGCCTACCGTTAGGCGCTTAGCGCCGTGCACGGGGACGATTGCGCATGCTATTGTAGTAATTGTCAATAGCTTTGCGACTGGCGTCATAGAGTTCACGCCAGTTCATCAGTTTCACATCGGGAACTTTGCGGCGTCGCTCGATCAATACCCATGACCAGAGCGCACCCTGTGCGATGATTACAAAGGCCATGATTCCGAACATAACCCAGCCATCCATAGAGGCCCTGCCTTTCCTGCGCACTCATTATGTGACATATCATACCGCGCCCTGACGGTAGATGCAAGCCTTTTGTGGGCCTTGCCCACGGTTTGGGTAAAGTTTCTTTTGCAAACATTTGCATTATACAATTATTCACACGCTCCCGACAATTTTTGATGAGATATGCTATAATCCTCCACAGTAATACCCCCGTGTTCTCGTATGGTTTGCGTGACATAACAGGAAAGCATCCTGCTCAAGTATAGCAGTCCTAGACGATGTGTGTCTGAGGAGTTCCGGCCTTAGCCGGCTAAAGTCGGAACTCTTGTTTACAACCTAGATAGCACTGCTCTATGTTTCAATGTGGCCTGTACTCTGCTTTGCGATGATTAGGCACGCGCATGATCTTGGTGCGTGTCTCAGGAAAAAGGAGTTTTTGCGATGACGCATGACCCCGCGGTCACTACGCCAGACTCAGCCCATCCCGAAGATCCGGCTCTCTTCAGCGAATTTCCGCCTACGTCGTATGAGGCCTGGCGCCAGGCTGCCGAGAAGACGCTCAAGGGGGTGCCGTTCGAGAAGAAGTTGATCACGAAGACGTATGAGGGCATCGATCTGCGGCCACTCTATGTTCGTGCTGATACCGCTGAACTGCCCCATATCAAAGCGCTGCCTGGCCTACCGCCCTATGTGCGTGGTACCAGTCCGCTCGGTTTTACCGTCAAGCCCTGGGCTATCGCGCAAGAACTGCCGTATGGTTCGCCCGCCGAGGTCAATGCGGCGGCACGCGCCGATCTGCCCCGCGGTCAGACGATGCTCAATCTGCCCCTTGACCAGGCGACGCTGGCTGGCCTGAGTCCGGCTTCTGCATCGCCCGCTCATGTGGGCCAGGGTGGGATGTCCCTCGCTTCGGTTGAGGATGTCCTGACGCTGCTCGATGGGCTTGACCTTGCTAGCCTGCCGCTCTTGATTGCCCCTGGGGTGCATGCCTTGCCGGTTACGGCGCTGATCATGGCCGCCGCGCAACGCCTCGGTGTTGCGCCTGCTCAGGTGCAGGGCTGCATCGGTATGGATCCGCTGGGGAGGATGGTGGCAACAGGTGGTTTGCCGATGCCCCTTCATTTTGCCTATGATCAAATGGCCGCGCTGACGGCGTGGGCGATCACGGATGCGCCTCAGTTGCAGACCATTCTGGTGAGCCTCGATCCCTATAGCAACGGTGGCAGTAGCGCGGTGCAGGATCTGGCTTATGCGCTCGCAACGGGGGTGGCCTATCTGCGTGCGATGCAAGATCGTGGTCTCTCGGTTGACCAGGTGGCGCCCAAGATGCGCTTCTCGTTTGCCATTGGGAGCCAGTTCTTCATGGAGATTGCCCGCCTCCGCGCAGCACGGCTGCTCTGGTCACAGGTGATCGCGGCCTTTGGGGGTGGTGACGAGGCCCAGAAGATGGTTCTTCATGCCCGTACCGCAAGTTGGACTAAGACACGTACCGATGCCCATGCGAATATGCTGCGGGTGACCGCTGAAGCCTTTGCGGCGGTGATGGGCGGCTGTGATAGCATGCATATCAGCCCCTTCGATGAGTGCATTGGTCTTCCCGATGAGTTCTCGCGTCGCATTGCGCGCAATGTGCATATCATTCTGCAGCAAGAGTGCAATTTTATGCACTTGATTGATCCGTCCGGCGGCTCGTCAGCCGTCGAGACGCTCACCGATGAACTGGCCCGCAGCGCTTGGGCGATGTTCCAGGCGATCGAGGCTGAGGGCGGCATGGCGGCCTCGCTTGCCCTGGGTACTCCGCAAGACCAGGTTGCGCAGACCCGCACGGAACGCTTCAAGGCGGTTGCCCAGCGCAAAGATGTGATTGTTGGTGCCAATATGTACCCCAATCTCAAAGAGCGCCCGCTTGTGGTGCGGACGACTGATACCGTGGCACTGCAGGCGGAACGTGGGGCTGCCTTGCACAGGGTGCGTGCTGCCGCTGATCCCGCCGTGCGTGATCAGGCGTTGCAGTCCCTCGTCCAGGCGGTGGCGCTGCGCTCGGATCTGGTGGAAACCGCCATTGCAGCCGCCGATCATGGGATCTGGCTCAGCGAACTCGCCACGATTTTGTGCAGTGTGGGGCCGGGTCCGCGTTTCAAGGCGATTCCCGCCCATCGCGCCTCTGAGCAGTTTGAGGCGCTGCGTGCCGCTGCCGATGCCTTTGCTACCACGGCTGGTCATCGCCCGACGATCTTTCTGGCGAAAATGGGCCCGGTTGCCCAGCACAAGGCTCGCGCCGAATTCGCCACCGCCTTTTTTGAGCCAGGTGGCTTTGCGATCGTTGGCGATCAGGCCTTCGAGACGCCTGAGGCCGCTGCTGAAGCTGCCCTTGCTGCTGAAGCACCGGTGGTGGTGATCTGTTCGACTGATGATACCTACCCGACGATTGTACCGGCGCTCACTGGTGCGATCAAGGCTGCCCGCCCTTCGACGACCGTTATCCTGGCGGGCTATCCCGCCGATCAGGTTGACGCTTATAAGCAGGCCGGGGTGGATGATTTCATTCACCTGCGCGCCAATTGTTACGCTGTCCTGGCCCGCCTCCAGCAGCAACAAGGAGTAGCCCTATGAGTGCAACGCCGGATTTTACGACGCTGCCCTATGCCGGGGGCGGTTCGACGCCCGATTATGCGACGTGGAAGGCTGAAGCGACCAGCGCCGCCCAGGCGGCCGGGGTCTCGCTTGATGAACTGGTCTGGCGTACGATCGAGCAGATTGATGTCAAACCTCTCTACACCGAGGCCGATCTCGCGTCGCTTGGTCACCTGGGCTACCTCGCAGGTGTGCCGCCGTATCTGCGTGGTCCCTACCCGACAATGTATGTGGCCCAACCCTGGACAGTGCGCCAGTATGCCGGTTTTTCGACGGCTGAAGAGAGCAATGCTTTCTATCGCCGTAACCTTGCCGCTGGTCAAAAGGGCCTTTCGGTGGCCTTTGACCTCGCTACCCACCGGGGGTATGACTCGGATCATCCCCGTGTGGTCGGTGATGTGGGCAAGGCCGGGGTCGCGATCGATTCGATCCTCGATATGAAGATCCTCTTCGATGGCATTCCGCTTGACCAGATGTCGGTCTCGATGACGATGAACGGCGCTGTTGTGCCGGTGCTCGCTTTCTTCATCGTTGCCGCCGAAGAGCAGGGGGTGCCCCAGGCGAAGCTGACCGGGACGATTCAGAATGATATTCTGAAAGAGTATATGGTGCGCAATACGTATATCTATCCGCCCTTGCCTTCGATGCGCATTATTGCCGACATCTTCTCGCATACGTCGCAACATATGCCCAAATACAATAGCATCAGTATTTCGGGCTACCATATGCAAGAGGCTGGTGCAACCGCCGATCTTGAGCTTGGTTATACTCTGGCTGATGGCCTCGAATATGTGCGCACCGGTCTCCAGGCCGGGATTCCGATCGACTCGTTTGCCCCGCGCCTCTCCTTCTTCTGGGCCATTGGCATGAACTATTTCATGGAAGTAGCCAAGATGCGCGCTGGCCGCCTCATCTGGGCCAAGTTGATCAAGCAGTTTGATCCCAAGGATCCCAAGTCGATGGCGCTCCGTACCCATTCGCAAACGTCGGGGTGGAGCCTTACCGAGCAGGATCCCTTCAATAATGTGGCCCGTACCTGCATCGAGGCGATGGCTGCCGCCCTCGGGCATACCCAGTCGCTCCATACCAATTCGCTTGATGAGGCGATCGCCCTGCCCACCGATTTCTCGGCGCGCATTGCACGCAATACCCAACTCTTCCTCCAGGACGAGACGGGGATCTGCAAGATTGTTGATCCCTGGGGCGGTTCCTACTATCTCGAAGCGCTCACCGATGCGCTCGCTCGCCGCGCCTGGAGCCATATTGAGGAAGTTGAAGGCCTTGGCGGGATGGCCAAGGCGATTGAGGCCGGGGTGCCCAAGTTGCGCATCGAAGAGGCCGCCGCCCGGCGTCAGGCCCATATCGACTCGGGCCAGGAGACCATCGTCGGCGTGAATCGCTACCGCATGACGAAGGAAGATCCGATTGATATTCTTGAGGTGGATAATACCGCCGTGCGTGAGTCGCAACTCAATCGGCTCGCCCATCTGCGCGCCAATCGCGATGAGACCCGCGTCAAGTCGGCGCTCGGCGCGATCACCGAGGCGGCCGCAAGCGGTGAGGGCAATCTCCTTGGCTTGGCCATCGAGGCGGCCCGTGTCCGGGCAAGCCTTGGCGAGATCTCGATGGCGATGGAGCAGGTCTTTGGGCGTTACAAAGCCCAGATCCGTTCGATCTCTGGGGTGTATGGCAGCGAGTATAGCGATGCCGAGGCGATCCGCACGGTGCGTGCCATGACCGACGACTTTGCTGAGCGTGAAGGACGCCGCCCCCGGATCCTGGTCGCCAAGATGGGGCAGGATGGGCACGACCGCGGGGCCAAGGTGGTCGCGACCGCTTTTGCCGACCTCGGCTTCGATGTTGATATTGGCTCGCTCTTCCAGACCCCCGATGAGGTTGCACGTCAGGCGGTCGAGAACGACGTCCATATCATTGGAATGAGTTCCCTCGCCGCCGGGCACAAAACGCTGCTCCCTCAGCTCGTTGAGGCCCTTCGCGAACAGGGCCGCGAGGATATTATGATTATCGTCGGCGGCGTCATTCCCGCGCAAGACTACGACTTCCTGCGCGAGCATGGGGCTTCGGCGATCTTTGGCCCGGGCACGGTCATTCCGGTTGCCGCCCAAAAGATCCTGCACGAACTCAACCATCGGCTTGGTGAGTCGGAAGAAGAGCCATCGGCGCATCCTGGGGCGATGGCCGGAGATCGGGGCACCGCATGACCGACCGCAGACATCCAACAGAGTGGACTCCGGCAACGGGGGCTGAAGGCTTTGCCACTCATGTCATGGATGGCGTGGCCGGTGGACACGACGGTCTGGCGGGTTCGCCCGCTAGACCGTCTGTCCCTCCCTCGAAACGCCGCCCTCCGCTTTCGGTGGAAGCGAGCGTTGAAGGGGTGCTGGCGGGCAATCGCACGGTGCTGGCGCGTACGATCACGCTCGTCGAGAGCAATGCGCCTGCCCATATTGCCAAAGCCCAGCAGGTGATCCAGGCGATCTTGCCGCATACCGGCAACTCGATCCGGGTTGGCATTACTGGTGTGCCCGGGGTGGGCAAAAGTACCTTCATTGAAGCGCTTGGCACCTTGCTCTGCCAACGTGGTCACAATGTCGCCGTGCTTGCCGTTGACCCGAGCAGTACGTTGACCCGGGGCAGCATTCTCGGCGATAAAACGCGGATGGAGGTACTCTCGCAGCAACCGAACGCCTTCATTCGCCCCTCGCCAACCAGTGGCAGCCTGGGTGGGGTGGCGCGCAAGAGCCGCGAAAGTATGCTGCTTTGTGAAGCGGCTGGCTTTGATGTGATCCTGGTCGAAACCGTCGGCGTCGGTCAGAGTGAGATCGCCGTGCGCTCGATGGTGGATTTCTTTCTCTTGTTGATGCTGTCGGGTGCGGGCGATGAGCTGCAAGGCATCAAAAAAGGCATCATCGAACTTGCCGACGCGCTCGTGATCACCAAAGTTGATGGCGACAACCGGGCGCAGGCCAAAGGTGCCCAGGCCGAATACAATCGCGCCTTGCACTACCTGACCCCCGCCACCGAGGGTTGGAAACCGCGCACCTATACCTGTTCATCGCTGAACGGCGAGGGCATCCCGGAAGTCTGGACGATGATCGAGCGTTTCCGCGAAACAACGACCGTCTCGGGTTTCTTCGCGGCCCGGCGCCGCGATCAGGCGCTCGCGTGGGTCTACACGATGGTCGAAGATCAGCTCAAAGCCAACTTTTTTGCCCATCCTGCCGTCAAAGCGCAACTCCCCCAGATCGAGCGCGCTGTTGTCGAAGGCAAACTTCCTGTCACCGTCGCTGCCCAGACCTTGCTCGAGGCATTTGAGCGTCAGCCTTGAGTCGCCCTGCTGCGCCAGGGTATGCGAGCCAGCAACGCTGGTTCGCATGCCCTACGTAAAGATCCGCCACAGATCAAAGCTCAGCGAGCCGAGAATGAGCAGCAGAATCACGCCCGACAGCGGTAAAATATCAAAGCGACGTGGGTGACGATTGCGCCAGAAATAGCGCAGGCTGCTGACCAGCAGGCTCAGCGCAATGACATCAAGCAGAAGTACCAGGGCCAGCGAAAAGTCGCCTGTTAGCCCAATCAGCGGGAGTACCACTGGCAAAATCATGTATTGCAAGGTGCAACGCACCCCTGAAATAATCAACGACAGCCCAAAGCGCCGCTCAGCAGGGGCGCTCGGCACTTCTGCATCTTCCTCAAACACCTCGCCTGTTTCAGGCTCAACGACGGTTACCGGCGGTGGCACCGTCACAAAGAGGATCTTGCCCATCCACTGATCAAAGGTTTCGGTCAGTTGCATACGCTGCGTACTCCTCACAATTAGCGCGATCATGCCGGTATTATATACCATTTCAGATTGCAGATTTTGGCTTGCAGATTGCCGCGCATGATGTTCAAATGTGCTTTAGGAGCAATCCTATTGCGTCGCGGGGTGTCAAGCGTTGCGTTGGTTTTATGCGTACGTGTCATTGGGTGTTGTCTCGGCAAGCTTGCCATTGATAACGTGAAAGACGCGATCAGGTTCGAGGTAGAGCCCATCGGTATTGTTCTGGTTGGGCTGATACGGCTCAGGATGCCGTTGGAACTGCGCGTGCGTGACCATCACGATGGTCTTCCCGGCCTGCCGCGTCAGGCGATCAAGCAGATCGAGCACCTGACGTCCGGTTTCCGCATCGAGGTTGCCCGTCGGTTCGTCAGCCAGGATCAGCGCCGGGTCGTGCACCAGGGCCCGCGCAATCGCGATCCGCTGCTGTTCCCCCCCGCTGAGCCGGTCAGGATAGCTTGCCCCCCGGTCGCCAAGCCCGACGGCCTCTAGCATCGTCTGGGCTTTACGCTCGGCCTTGGGGCCAGTTTGTCCATTCAGTTCAAGGGGCAAGAGCACGTTCTCACGAACAGTGAGCGTTGGCACCAGGTTGAAGAATTGAAAGACAAACCCGACGCTCCGCCGTCGAAACAAGGTTCGCGCTCGCTCATTGAGTTGGTTCAGGATCTGGCCGTCAACGCAGACCTTGCCTGCGTCGGGTTGGTCAATGCCACTGATCAGGTTGAGCAGGGTGCTCTTGCCGCTGCCACTCTTGCCCATCAGCACGACTAGTTCCCCCCGGTTGACCTGGAGATTCAGTTCGTGCAACACAACCCGTTTCCGTCCTGCCTCTTCATAACTCTTGCTGACCCCGTCAAGTTGGATCAGGGTCTTCTCCTGTTGAGCATGCATGAAATCACTATTTCCAGGCGTTCTGGTAATATGTCAGGCAGAACGCGTTGTGTGAAAAAGCCCTCGCCCTTTCAGCATACCATGATTTTGTCGTAGCTCACAGGGGCGCAAAACGAAGCGGCGACCCATTGGGTCGCCGCACTCGCACGGATTACGAGAAGTTCGCTGTCCCGCTCGATTCTAGCAAACCAGCGGGGAGAAGATGAGGTTCACGGAGAAATAAGAAGCAATAATAGCACGTTGTTGGATCACAACGGAAGGCAGTTGCTTGCCACTCATCAAGTGGGGCCGCGTTCTTCTAGATGCTTCCAGCATATATGATCGCGGGCTGACTCTCAATAGTCCTTTACTCCCCCTTTGCTATGGCCCATGTGATGGAGGCCCTGTAGCGGGGGCGGGGCACGGCGGTGCCGGGTCCGTATGGCAGCGGCGGGGCACGGTACTGCCGAGCCCTCGGCGGTGCCGCGACCCCAGGGCGCTTGCATCTTCCGTATATGCACCCCGCCAGGGCACGCGCCAGGGCACGGGCCAGGGCACGCGCCAGGGCACGCGCCAGGGGTGCCCCTACACCGGGCCCTCCCCCTGGCCCGGTACGGGCACCCCTGGCGGGTGCCCCGTTGTATCCGCTTTCGTATGCTGCCATTGCCCTGGCCGAGCCCCTGGCTCTGCTATGGCCTCGGCACCGCCTGTGGTACAATTCAACGCAAATAGATTAGCCTCAGCAGGTGACAGCGTATGCCGCCGAAACGTAGCTCGACAGGTCCAACGCTCTTTGATGCCCAACGTGCGCAGGCGCTTGAACATCAGGCGCCGCTGGCAGCGCGGATGCGCCCGCGTACACTCGATGAGTATCTTGGACAGGAGCAGATTGTTGGCGAGGGCCGGTTGCTGCGGCGGGCGATTATGGCCGATCAGCTCTTTTCGATCATTTTGTGGGGGCCCCCCGGTAGCGGCAAGACGACGCTGGCCCGCATTATTGCGGCAAGTACTAGTTCACACTTCGAGCCGCTCAGTGCGGTCAGTGCCGGGGTTAGCGATCTGCGTCGGGTTATTCAAGAGGCGCAGGATCGCCTGGGGATGTTTCAGCAGCGGACAGTGCTTTTCATTGATGAGATCCATCGTTTCAACAAGGCGCAGCAGGATGCGGTGTTGCCCTTTGTGGAAGATGGCACGCTGACGCTCATCGGTGCGACGACCGAGAACCCTTCGTTTGAAGTGAATAATGCGCTGCTTTCGCGGGCGCGGGTCTTTACCCTCCAGGCCCTCAGTGATGAGGCGATGGGGCAACTAGTTGATCGGGCGCTGGCTGATGAGGTTCGCGGGCTCGGCTCGTTCAAGGTCATGCTCGCTGCCGATGCACGTGGCTATCTGGTCAATATGTCTAATGGCGATGCCCGTACCGCACTGAATGCCCTCGAAGCCGCAGTTTTGTCCAAGCCGCCGAGTCTCGGTGATAAGCGTTTGATTACGCTTGATGATCTTCGTGATGCCTTGCAGACCCGGGCGACCCGCTATGATAAGCACGGCGAACTGCACTACGATGCGATCTCGGCCCTGCACAAAAGCGTGCGTGATAGCGATCCTGATGGGGCGCTCTACTGGCTTGGGCGGATGCTGGATGGGGGCGAAGACCCGCTCTATATTGCGCGGCGCATCGTCCGCATGGCCCTGGAAGATATTGGCATGGCTGATCCAGCCGCGTTGCCGCAGACCATCGCGGCGCAGCAGGCGATCCACTTTCTTGGTCAGCCCGAGGGCGACCTTGCGCTTGCGCAGGCGGTCGTCTATCTTTGCCAGGCTCCCAAGAGCAATGCCGTCTATCGGGCGTATGGGGCGGCGCTCAAGGATGTCGCCGAGACCCGCAATGAACCAGTGCCCCTGCATCTGCGCAATGCACCGACCCGTTTGATGAAGGGCCTTGGGTACGGCAAGGGCTACGAATATGCCCACGACCTCGCCGAAGGCCGGAGCGATCAGACTCACCTGCCCCCCAATCTTGAGGGCCGCATCTATTATGAGCCAACCGACCGCGGCTTCGAGAGCCTGGTGCGCGAACGATTCGCTTGGCGTGAGCAACGCCAACCTGCTCGTCCATCTTCCCCGCCAGCATCATCGGTTGCCCTTGACCCTCAGGCGCTCTCAGGCGAAGAATCCCAGGAATTGCCCGAAGCAACCCCGCCCCCACCGCAGGGTTCTCGGCGAGCACGCCGGTCATAAGTAGTAGCGGGGACGGTCCTTTTTATGGGCAAGGGCGCTATCAGGATGGCCGGGGCGAGTTGCTTTTTGATGGGCCTGATCTGGCAACCCGCTACGAATGGGTGCGTGCCGAACGCCTGGCCCCCTTGCTTCAGGGCATTCGCTTGATTGTCATCCACGCCTGTCAATCGGCGATGCTACAGCCTGGTGATCACGAGCGCGGGCTGTTGACCGGCCTTGCGCCAGCGTTGAGCGCCGTGTCAGAGGCTGGTGTTGCGATGCAGTTGACGAATTCGGAGGCGTGCGGCAACCCTCTTTTCCGAGGTCTTCACCTGATGATGAAGTGGCACCTGCCTCAACCTCGGTGACTCTGCACGTGCTCGAGAGCTTTGTTCGTACGACTACACCTGGCTTTGGGCAACTGGCCCCAGCCGAGCGGACATTTGCGTCTACGCGATCCGTGTGTGCTTGAACCGCTGCTTGCCCACTTGCAGGACGAGGATGAGGATGTTTGTGAGTGCGCCGCAAGCGCGTTGGCCGCCCTTGGCGAGGTCGCCCTGGACCCATTGGTTGCCGTGTTGCACGATGCACAGGCAAATGTCAGGTTGTATGCAACCTCGGCCCTCGGAGCGATCAACGACCAGCGTGCGGTTGATCCACTGCTGACTCTGCTTGATGATCCAGATATCTATGTGTGCGCCGCAGCGATTGCGGCCCTTGGCAAGCTTGGCGATCATCGCGCGGTCGAGCCGATCATGGCTGTGCTGCACACGCCAGACACGGATCTCCGCGACAGCGCGATCGAGGCGCTTGGCAATCTGCAGGATGTGCGGGCGCTGCCAACCCTGATTGCCGCCCTCGCTCTTGAAGCTCCTGAGGGCGATGAAGATGATAACGAAGATGAAGCTGGTGACGATGCCACGCAATCCTTTGACGTCTCTATCCCGAACTGGCTGAGGGCCGAGCCGGAAGAAGAAGAGGATGCGCTCGTCAATAGCGTCGCCGTTGAGGCCCTGATCAAGTTTGGTGAGGCGGCACTCAGGCCGTTGAAGGCAGCAGTTGATTACTCACGTCGTGGCTGGGCATATTATGAATTGGGCAAATATGCCCTTGCGCTCGCCGATTTTGAGGAGGCTGACAACTATCTTGCTCAAGGAAGGGTTTTTGAGACAAATCAACGGATGGTATCAACTATTACTGGCGGGCGTTAGCCTACCTGAGTGCGACCCACTGGCAGGAAGCGATCCAGGATCTTGACAATGATGCGTGGAAGACCAAGGCCGATGATCTCGTGAGCAAAGCCTATGGTGTCCTCTGGCGTGGGATAATCTGCCTCAAGCAAGATCAGGTGTTAGAGGGACAGGCTCATTTGATGTACCAGCGTATTCTTGAAGCGAAGCCACTGCGCCATCAATGCTTTATGAGCTTGCAGGTGACAAAGAAAGAAGGTGAAGAACGGGGTTCTTCACCTTCTTTCTTTGTATCGGTACGCGAGGTTCTACGGCAACCTATCCTTCAACGGTCTCAGAAGGTGTCGCGCTTTCAACCGTCTCATTCTCAAGATGGATGTCGGCAAGTTCACGCAGCGCGGTAAACAGATCAACATCAAGAATGACACCGGTCGGATAGCCTTTTTGCGTCACAATAATGGGCTGATGGTTGGCCCGTGACCGCTTGATGAGGGCTGCCAACGACGATGCGGCCTTGGAGATTGGTACGACACCCTGCTTCAAGTCAACGTCCAGCGTATAATCCTTCAGATCTACCATTCTAATCCTCCGCTACAATCTTCTCACCATGACGATCCACACAGTCAACACGGCTGTTGACGATGCCAACAATAGCTCTACCCGCTTACCCGCATTGCTGTCAGTTTGTACAGTGGATGAGACTGTGCGGGGCTACATGGTAGACTAAAACAACATAGTTTGTTAACCTGAATCTTATGCTGTTCGTGTTATAATTATAACGCCTTTTTTCTATTTGTTGAAGAAATATCTAGATCTATTTGTTATGATAATGATGCATATTATGACTTTCAAGACTGAGATTCGCTTTAGAGCAAGGTATAGCTACGAGGTGTTGAGCTGGATCTGGCAGGTGCCTGTGACCTTCTGGATGACCCCTAACTAAATTTTAACTATTATACATGAAGCTGACAGATTATACAAGGCGCACATGTGGAAGTTGAGGTACAATGAAAATAGCCTTTGAGATAGTGACTGTTCCAAGATGTAGAGATAGAGGTATAACAGAGGATGATTGACCAATCGCGTTTTCGTCAAGTAATGGGGCGCTTTCCTTCCGGAGTTACGGTTGTTACTTCGGTCTATGAAGGTCGGCCAGCCGGGTTGACTGTTAGTTCGTTTACCTCACTTTCACTCGATCCCATGCTCGTGCTCGTCTCGATTGATCATCGTGCAGGTAGTCACGCGGTGATCAGTACCTCGGGTCGGTATGCCGTCAATATTTTGGCCGAAGATCAAGAGTATATCTCGCGCCGCTTTGCTAGCGAAGAGGCCGAGAAGTTTACCAGTGGAACCTTTGATATTTCGCCCAATGGCTTGCCTCTGTTACGTGGCGTGCTTGCCCATATCGAGTGTGACGTCCACAGTACGTTGCCCGGGGGCGACCATACGATTTTTGTCGGTGAGGTGATCGCTGCGCAGTGCTACGAGGGTAATCCGTTGCTCTACTATCGCTCAGGCTATCATCGCCTTGGCTAGTTCTTCTTTTGTTCATAGAATGCAAAGTTTGTTCTTTCACCGCATTTCACCGATAATGTATGCTAGATCTTTGCACGTTTTGTGCCTGAGAAGCGAGGTGGAGCAATGGCGCATGAGTTTGTGATGGTACTGGGTTTGCAGCGTTACAGCCAGGATCTCTTTGCGGCTGCTGAAGCTGAGGTACGTAAAGAGGTACCGAGTTTTCGGCTGCGGGTCTTTGAAGATCGTGATATTCAACAGCGACCCGATGAGGTCGAGGCGGCGATCGCTCGCTGCACGTGTTTCTTTTCTTCGCTCATTACGCTCGCCGAAAGCACCGAGTGGTTGGTGCCTGTGGTTCAGCGCCACGATCCGCCGATTGTCTTCTCTTTCGAAGGCGTCCCCGAGATTATGCGCCTCACCAAGGTTGGCAATTATGCGATGGGCGGCAAGAGTGGCGGCGGCGGCGGGATGCCCAAGCCTGTTCAGAATGTCGCCCGGTTGCTTGTGGGCAACCGCGAAGAAGATGCGTTCTATGGCTATGTCAAGCTCCAGAAGATTACGAGCAAGCTGGTCAATTTCTTGCCCGGCAAGCGCTTGACCGATTTCCGCAACTGGACGAATGTCACGACGTATTGGAATACGCGCAATGTCGCCAATACGGCGAGCATGTTCAAGCTCATTCTTCGTGAGTATTGCAATATGCCCAAATTGCAGGTACCCCCTCCCGTCCAGGTGCCCGATATGGGTTTTGCGCATCCCGATGCGCCAAAATATTTTGCGAAACCTGATGAGTACGAGAAGTGGGAGCGTGAACGGCGCAAACGTAGCAATGGCGGCAAGAAGGCCTCTGAACCACTCGGTACCGTCGCCGTGCTCTCGTTCCGGAGCCATATTCTCGGTGGGACGCATTACCACAATGATGTTGTACACGCCCTCGAGGCGGCCAAGCTGCGTGTGTTGCCCATTTTTGTCCAGGGCATCGAAGGCCACGTCGTTGTGCGTGAGTGGCTCGGGCGGATGCACGTCGATGCGGTGATCAATACCATGGGTTTTCCCCTTGTTGGCGGCCCCGCTGGTTCCACCAAGGCTGGTCTGACGGTTGCGGTGGCCCGTGAGTTGCTGAGCAAGCTTGATGTTCCCTATATCGTCTCTTCGCCGCTCTTTGTGCAAGATGAAGAGAATTGGCGCGAACATGGCGTTGGGCCGATCCAGGCGACGATGATGTATGCGTTGCCCGAGATGGATGGTGCAATTGCGCCGGTGGTGCTCGGTGGGATGCGTGGCAGTGAGATTGGCACGGTGCCTGACCGCCTGCATCGCCTCGGTGAGCAGACCAGCGGTTATGTGCGGCTGCGCAAGACGCCGAATCGTGACAAGAAGGTTGCCCTGGTGGTCTACAATTATCCGCCTGGGCAGGGCAATGTGGCAACGGCAGCCCTGCTTGACGTGCCGTCTAGCCTGATTGCGCTGCTTGATCGGATGCGGGCCGCTGGCTATACGGTCGGTGATTATCCGCGTGATCCCGTTCAGTTTGCCCGCTGCCTTGAGGCTACGCTGCGGCCTGATATGCCCGAGTTGCCCCCCGACCATCCCCCCCTCAATCTGCCAACGGTCAATAATGAGGCTTTCTATCGCTGGATCCGCCCCCAGGATCAAGAGCGGATCAATAGCCGCTGGGGCGCGTTCCCTGGTGATATTGCCCCCGCTGGCCGCGACCGGGTGCGCCTCGGTGGGATGCACCTCGGCAATGTCTATGTCGGTATCCAGCCGATGATTGGCATGCCCGGTGACCCGATGCGGCTGCTCTTTGACCGCGAGAATACGCCCCACCATCAGTACGCGCTCTTCTATAAGTACCTCAGCGAAGAGTTCGGTGCCCACGCGCTTGTGCATGTTGGGATGCACGGGACGTCTGAGTGGATGCCGGGGGTGCAACTCGGGATGACCGAGCATTGTTGGCCTGATGTGTTGCTTGGTACGTTGCCCAATTTCTATGTCTATCCGATCAATAATCCGGCTGAGGCTAATATCGCCAAGCGCCGTGGGTATGCGACGATCATTGGTCACGCGATTCCGCCCTATGGCCGCGCTGGGCTCTATAAAGAGCTGCAGGCGCTCAAGGATCTGCTGGAAGAACATCGTAGCCGTGGTGAACGTGGCGACGTTGAAGCTGAGACTGGTGAGCATCCGGCGATGCTGGCGATCCAGCAGAAGATCGAGTTGCTCAATCTTGATGTAGAGCTGGCGCAACTCCCTGATGAGCCGTTCAGCGCGTTTGTCTCACGGGCCTATGCCTACCTCCGTGAACTCGAAAATACGCTGATTACCGATAGTCTGCATGTGATGGGGAGTGCGCCGCCTCCCGATCAGCAGTTGACCCTGATCGCCGAGGCACTCAAGATTCCGCGTGATGGCAATATGGGCCTGGGTGATCTGGCGCTGACCGCTGTGGGCAATGGGCCAGATAGCAATGGTGTGCGGTCGAGTTTCAGTGATTATACTGGTATGCTGGCAGCCGCACGCCGCGGTGATGTCCACGCTCTTGCCCTGCGTGACCGCATTGAGGCAGGTTGCCATGCGTTTGTGCGCCGGGCGATCCTCAATGGCGAAAATCCTGATAGTGCCTGGCGTGCGATCTTTGGGCTCACCGAGGTTGTTCCCTGGTCGATGGCGCTCAACCCGCTGGCTGAACACGGGCGGGCGATGCTCACGGCCCTCCGTGATAATACGCAAGAACTTGATTATCTGCTGCACGGGCTGGAAGGCAAGTATATTCCCGCCGCTCCCGGTGGCGACTTGATCCGCGATGGTATGGCCGTGTTGCCCACGGGCCGCAATATCCATAGCCTCGACCCCTTCCGCGTGCCCTCGGATAGCGCCTATGAACGCGGTGTCCGCATTGCCGAGTCGCTGATCGCGGCGCACGTTGCTGATCAGGGCGAGTACCCCGAGACGATTGCGCAGGTGCTCTGGGGTCTTGATGCGATCAAGACCAAGGGTGAGTCCATCGGGATTGTGCTTGGCCTGATGGGTGCCCGCCCGGTCAAAGACGGCCAGGGCAAGATTGGGCGCTATAGCCTGATCCCGCTGGAAGAACTCGGTCGCCCGCGCATTGATGTGCTGATGACTGCGTCGGGCATTTTCCGTGATACCTTCGCCGGGACGATCGACATTCTCGATCGGTTGGTGCGCGAGGCGGCGGTGGCCGATGAGCCCGAAGACCAGAACTTTATCCGCAAGCACGTCAATGCGATGCTCGCTGAGGGCAAGACCCTGGAGGCCGCAACCGCGCGGATCTTTACGCAGGCCGAGGGTACCTATGGCACCGATGTTGATGAGGCGATTGATGGCAGCGCCTGGGAAGATCGCCAGGATTTGGAAGAGCTTTTTATTAAGCGCAATGCCTTTGCGTTTGGCGGCGAGAAGGCGGGCGGTGCTCAGCCCGAAGTCCTGCGTTCGTTGCTTGGTACCGTGGGGCGGGTGGCCCAGGAGATTGATAGTGTTGAGTATGGCCTGACCGATATGCAGCACTACTATGGCTATTCCGGGGCGCTCAAGGCGGCGGCTGAACGCGCTACCGGCCAGCAGGTGCCGCTCAACTATGTCGAGAGCTATACCGCCGAAACCAAGATACAAAATCTTGACCAGGTGCTGCGCGTGGAATATCGGACCAAGTTGCTCAACCCCAAATGGTACGAGGGTATGCTCAAGCATGGGCACAATGGGGCTGCCGAGATTGCTCACCGCTTTACCTATATGCTCGGCTGGAGTGCGACGACCGAGGCGGTTGACAACTGGGTCTATGATGAGGCCGCGTCTACTTTTGTGCTCGACGATGCGATGCGCCAGCGCCTCGAGGCGGCGAATCCCGAGGCGACGCGCAATGCTGTTGGGCGTCTGCTCGAGGCCAATACCCGTGGTATGTGGCAGACCGATGACGAGACCCTCGACCGCCTGCGCGAACTCTACGCCGATCTCGAAGATCGGCTGGAAGGGGTCGTGTAAAGCTTCCGGGAAGCTTGAGAGCTTCCCGGAAGCTGAAAGTGTTGGTTGGGCTCCGCCCGCAGGCCAGCAAAGCTGGCCTGCGGGCGGAGCCCAGGAAAGCAAAGCTCATGCGGTGGCGTACCTATGGTGAACCACTTGCGCTGACGATCCTCGTTCTGCTGGGCATTAGCCTGGTGCCCTTGCGCCTCCTCGGTCTGCTTACGTCGCTTCAGTTGCAACAGTCTGCGATTGTGCTCGCATGGGTGGCGGTTTCGCTGCTTGTGTTGCGGCTCCCTGCCCTGTTGCAGCGTGAGAGTCGTCGGCTTGGCCTGCTCGTCGGGATGGTAGCCCTGGCGGGGGTGATCCTTGTTGTCACCGCCTTGCCCCCTGCGGCCTCTGCGCAGAGCCAGGGGTTGACATTTCGGGCTACGCCCCGGATCTCGCAGACCAATTTCAGCCGCATCCTGGCGAATGCCGGTTCACCCGCCGCCCCGTATGGCAACGAACTCTACGATATTATCCGTGGCTATGGGCTTGATCCGGCGGTGGCGCTCGCCTTTTTTCAGCACGAGAGTCAGTATTGCACGACCGGGCGCTGTGCTCGTTCGGGGCTGCAAAACTGGGGGATGCTGCGTCGGCACATCAAACAGGAACGCAACGCAGGCCTTGTTGATGGCTTTGCGCGGTATGCCACCTGGCAAGACGGTGCCCGTGACTGGTCAGAACTGATGCTGGGCTATGTCAACCGGGGCATGGATACCGTCGAGAAAGCCGTGCCAGTCTATGCGCCCACGTCTGACGGCAATGTCCCGACGGCCTACATCAACGCGATCAGGCGGCAAGTCGCCTCGTGGAGCGGCAGTGCGAACGCCGGTGCCGATGTGGCGCTCCGCGCCTATACCGGCCCGCTCGATCAAGCGCTAATCAGCGAAACCTTCCTGGCCTCATCAGTCGTCTACTACCCCAACTGGGCCTTTCACCAATACATGCTCGCCGAAGCGCGGGCCGGGCGACCGCTTGGCGTCCCGATGGACGAGAGCCGGATCATCATGCTTGACGGGCAACGCTTTGCCGTGCAAGTCTTTGCCCTCGACACCCTCTACACCCCAATTGCCCCCGTTGAAAGCCAGACCAACTGGAGCGACGTGCGCCGCCTGAGCGACCTGCTGGCCCCCCCGCTCGCCCCGGCACCCACGGTAACGCCGCAGGTTGGGCCGGGGAGGTAATGGGCTGGAGGTCACCCAAAGCCAATGGATAAAAAGAGCCTCAGCGAGCGTGATATTTGTACGAAATTCATTACGCCTGCCCTGCGCCGGGCGAGTTGGGATGAGTTGGCGCAGATCCGCGAAGAGGTGAGCTTTACGAATGGCCGCATTATTGTGCGTGGCAAGTTGGTTACGCGCGGCAAGGCGAAGCGCGCTGACTATATTCTTTACTATAAGCCCAATCTTCCGGTTGCTATTATTGAGGCGAAGGATAATACCCATAGTGTTGGCGATGGTATGCAACAGGCGCTTGACTATGCGCAGACGCTTGATATTCCCTTTGTCTTCTCGTCGAATGGCGATGGTTTCGTCTTCCACGACCGCACTGGCACTGGCGCGCAGCTGGAGGAGACCCTGAGCCTGCATGCCTTTCCTTCACCGGCGGAGCTCTGGGGGCGCTATCGAGCCTGGAAGGGTCTGACGCCCGAGGCTGAGGCGCTTGTGCTTCAGGATTATTTCGATGACGGCGGCGGCAAAGCTCCGCGTTATTATCAGGTGAGTGCGGTCAATGCAGCTATTGAGGCTATCGCCAGAGGGCAGGAGCGGGTTCTGCTCGTTATGGCGACGGGGACTGGCAAGACGTATACGGCTTTCCAGATTATCTGGCGTCTCTGGAAGGCGGGACGTAAGCAGCGCATTCTTTTCCTCGCTGACCGCAATGTGCTGGTCGATCAGACGATGGTTAATGATTTTCGTCCGTTTGGTGCGGCGATGGCCCGGCTTTCGACGAGCGCCAAGACGATCGAGCGCAGTGATGGCACGACGGAGGAGTTGCCCCTCGCGCTTGATAAGAAGCGCCGCATTGATACGGCTTATGAGATTTACCTCGGTCTTTACCAGGCAATTACTGGCCCTGAGGAGCGTCAGAAGCTGTTTCGGGAGTTTTCGCCTGGGTTTTTTGACCTGATTGTGATCGATGAATGCCATCGCGGGAGCGCGGCGGAAGATTCGGCTTGGCGTGAGATCCTCGAATATTTTGCTGCGGCAACGCAGATTGGTCTCACGGCGACCCCGAAGGAGACCCGCTACGTCTCTAATATCCACTACTTCGGCGAGCCGGTCTACTCCTACTCGCTCAAGCAAGGGATCCGCGATGGCTTCCTCGCGCCCTACAAGGTGGTCAAGGTGCATATTGACCGCGATGTCACGGGCTATCGCCCTGAGCGCGGTCAGCGCGACCGCGAGGGTGATGAGGTCGAAGACCGGATCTATAATGTCAAGGATTTCGATCGGACGCTTGTGCTTGATGAGCGGACGAAGGTGGTGGCCCGCAAGGTGACGTCTTTCCTGAAGGAGAGTGGCGACCGCTTCCAGAAAACGATCGTCTTCTGTGTTGATCAAGAGCACGCCGCACGCATGCGCCAGGCTTTGATCAATGAGAATGCCGACCTTGTGGCCGCGAATTATCGCTATGTTATGCGGATTACTGGGGCCGACGCCGAGGGCCAGGCGCAGCTTGGCAATTTTATCGACCCGGAGGCATCGCATCCGGTCATTGTTACAACCTCGCGTCTGCTTTCGACGGGTGTGGATGCGCAGACCTGTCGGTTGATCGTGCTCGATCGTGAGGTTGGCTCGATGACTGAGTTTAAGCAGATCGTTGGGCGTGGCACCCGCGTGCATGAAGATACGCGCAAGTATTATTTCACTCTGATGGACTTCCGTGGTGCGACGAACCACTTCGCTGATCCGGAGTTTGACGGCGAGCCGGTGCAGATCTACGAGCCCGGTGAGGGCGATCCGCTCACTCCGCCTGAGGACGAGGTGCCAGTTGGCGATGATGGCGAGCCGCTTGCGCCCGAACCCGGTGAGGGAGAGACGGTTGTCGTTGTTCCGCCTGACATTAGCTTTCCAGAGAATGACTACGGGCAACGCAAGGTCTATGTAGACGGTGTTGCGGTCAAGATCATCGCTGAGCGCGTACAATACCTCGATGAGTATGGCAAGCTCATTACCGAGAGCCTGCACGATTATACCAGGAAGGCGCTCAAGAAGCGGTTTGTCAGTCTCAATGCTTTTTTGAAGCGCTGGGAGTCGGCTGCGCGCAAGCAGGCGATTGTCGAAGAGTTGGAAGCCGAGGGGTTGAGCCTTGACCTGCTGGTTGATGAAGTAGGCCAGGATTTCGACCCGTTCGATCTGATCTGCTACCTCGCTTTCGATGCAAAGCCGCTGACGCGCCGCGAGCGGGCAGCGAATGTTAAGCAGCGCGATGTATTTGCCAGGTACGGCACCCAGGCTCGTGCGGTGCTCGAAGCCCTGTTGGCGAAGTATGAGGATGAAGGCATGCTCAACCTCGATGATCCGCAGGTGCTCAAGATTCCACCCTTTTCGGCCCTTGGCACCCCGATGCAGTTGATCAAAGCCTTTGGTACCCGTGACGACTTCGACCGCGCGGTACACGACTTGCAAGCCGCACTCTACCAGGAGACCGCCTGAACTATGTCTGCTCGTACCCTCGTCAAGTCCATTCAAGATATTATGCGCCAGGACACGGGTGTTGATGGTGACGCTCAGCGTATTAGCCAGTTGTGCTGGATGTTCTTTCTCAAGATTATTGATGACCAGGATCAGGAACTGGAGTTGCTGGACGCGACGTATCGTTCACCGATCTCCGAGCGCTTCCAGTGGCGTACCTGGGCGGCAGACCCGGAAGGTTCTACTGGTCAGGCCCTACTTACCTTCGTCAACGATGAACTCTTCCCAGCGCTGAAGAACCTGCCTGTAACGGGCCAGCCCGATGACCGTCGGCGCGTGGTGCGCGATGTGTTCGAGGATGCCTATAACTATATGAAGTCCGGCCAGTTGATGCGCCAGGTGGTGAACAAGATCAATGGGATCGACTTCAACAATCTGACCGAGCGCCAGCACTTTGGTGACATCTATGAGCAGATCCTCAACGACCTGCAATCGGCTGGCAATGCTGGTGAGTACTACACCCCTCGCGCCGTCACCGCTTTTATGGTTGATCGCATCGACCCCAGGCCAGGCGAGCTTCTCTTTGACCCGGCCTGTGGGACAGGCGGCTTTCTTACCTGTGCGATCCGCCATATGCGCGAGCGCTATGTGAAGCTTCCTGAGGATGAGCAGCAGATGCAGGCGAGCCTGCGCGCAGTGGAAAAGAAGCAACTGCCGCACATGCTCTGTGTGACCAACATGCTGCTGCACGGCATCGAAGCGCCGAGCTTCGTGCGCCACGATAACACCCTGGCCCGCCCCTACATCAGCTGGGAGCAGAAAGATCGCGTTGACATCGTCCTGACCAATCCGCCCTTTGGGGGGCGCGAAGAGGACGGCATCGAGAGCAACTTCCCGCAGCACTTTCGTACGAAAGAGATGGCGGATCTCTTTCTGGCCCTGATCATCCGCCTGTTGAAGCCAGGTGGCCGCGCTGCTGTCGTGCTACCCGATGGCACACTCTTTGGCGAGGGCGTCAAGACTCGCCTCAAAGAGCACTTGATGACCGAATGCAACCTGCACACGATTGTGCGCCTGCCCAACTCGGTCTTCAAACCCTACGCCTCAATCGGTACCAACCTGCTCTTCTTTGAAAAAGGCCAACCGACCGAAACGATCTGGTACTATGAACACCAGGTGCCAGCGGGGCAAAAGGCCTATTCGATGACGAAGCCGATCAGGCTAGAGCATATGCAACCGTGCATCGCCTGGTGGGGTGGGCCGCAGCGCCAAGGGCGCGAAGAGACACCGCAGGCGTGGCAGGTCACCGCCGAGGAGATAAAGGCACGCGGCTATAACCTCGACATCAAGAACCCCCATACCGTCGCAGACAACCACGGCGACCCCGAACAACTGCTCGCCGAACTGACCAGGGCCGAGAGCGAGACAGCCTCCTTGCGCAACCAGCTAAAGGCGATTTTGGCGGAGGCGCTGCTGCGATGAATGCCGACCAACTCTTGACCCACTACGACCGCATCGCCGACGCGCCTGATGCCATCGCCCGACTGCGCCGCTTCATCCTCGACCTCGCCGTGCGCGGCAAACTTGTGCCACAGGATCCAGCGGATGAGCCAGCGACAGAGTTGCTGAAGCGGATAGCGGCTGAGAAGGCGCGGATGGTGAAGGGTAAAAAAGAGGTTGAACTTGCTGCAATACCGTTTGAGTTGCCATCAACATGGGTATGGGCGCCACTGGGTGAAATCTTCCTGTACGATGCAGGTATCAAACGCGATCCCAAGGTCCTTGATCCTCAGAAATGGCTTCTTGAGCTTGAGGACATTGAGAAGGATACTTCACGCCTTCTTGTTCGTGTCCGTGCCTATGAACGCTCATCTCTCAGCACAAAATCTGAGTTTCTAATCGGCGACATTCTTTATGGAAAACTCCGGCCATATTTGAACAAGGTTCTCGTGGCAGACGAGGATGGCTATTCAACTACCGAGATTGTAGCAATTCGCTCATTCATTCCTCTATGTTCTGATTACTGTGCGACTGCTCTCCGTCGCCCTGATTTCGTTGAATATGTCACTAAGGGTTCATAAAAGTATAAGTTCACCCCCCTGACGCTTCTGGGGAGCGAGGGCGGGGCCGGATGGTGTAATTCCACTGGGGGCAAACGGTATGGGCTTCGAGACAGAGGGTTGCCAGTTCGTCATCCGTAACGCGCTCACCCGTCTGATAGACTTCAGATACCAGATGGGCACGCACCCGCAAGCCGGTCTGCGTCGTGGTGTCGCGCAGGTAGTGCAGCATCACGTCAAACGACCGCAGCGGGCAGCCTGCCCAAGTCTTGCTGATCTCACTAAAAAGCCGATGCTCGATCGGATTCCATTTCGATGCCCCCGGCGGATAATGGCACACGGTGAGCGTGATCCCATAGGGGTCTGCAATCTGAGTTTGCAGGCGATACTTCCAGACCCGCGAGCGGGCGCTATTGCTCCCTCCGCTATCGGCTTCGATCAACAGCTGCGTTGCACACGGATACCGTTCGCGCATTTCACTCCTGACCCAGTGCGCCAGATTGCTAACGGCGAAGGCCGGGGTATCAGCCGACTGGCCGACATAGATCGTGCCACAATTGGCGTGCAGATCGTAGATGCCATAGGGAACCGCTCGGCCCAGCGCATCATGCGGAAAGTCGTGCGCATCGACTCGTTCAGGCACCTGTCCCCATTGTCCGTCCTGTATTCTTGAAGTTGCCAATCAGTTCTTTTTTCTTGGTGTCAACGCTGATCACCGGCTGGCCCTGCGCCAAATACCGGGTGCGGTGATCCGCGATGTAGCGAAATTGGCAGTCACGGTCGGGATGGGTCGCCCCCCCGGCCTGTTTGACATTGGCCCGCAAGCGATAGTCATGCGCCCGCAACAGCCGACTAATCACCGGTTTGCTCGCCGGGTGTCCCAGGTGCGCCAAGCGTTCCTGGATGTCGACCAACCGACAGTTGAGCCATTTCTCGCTGCTCATCGGATCGCCAGCCGTATGCGGGGCCACCAGTCCCAGGATCAAGGCTTCGAGGGCGGGATCTTTTTTTCTGCTGTGGGTTGGCCCCCGCCCGGTCGCCGTTGGCGGCCCTGTGGGACATCGGCGCAACCGTCGGCCACGTCGCGACACCCCCGGCGAATGGTATTCCGATCCAACCCGGTGATCCGCACCAGTTGGTAAAGGCTGAGCGCGTGTGGCCCTTGGGCAAGGGTGGCAACGTACCAACGCCGCTGAGGTTCCGTCAACCGGCTGAGCAGCACATTGATTGTGTGGTGATACTCCATGATTGCCAGGTCACAGCCTTCCTGACACACGCGACATTGACACTGATGAATCGTGGACCGTACTCCTGATGTCACTTGGTGCCCCCCTGATGATCATAGCCCAGTGTACCATGGGGGGTGAAGTTATTCTTTTATGAGCCCTAAGCTTGGCCAGGGCACCAAAATGCCCAGACTAAGAACCGAAGATGCGGTTGCAGCACCCTTCCCCCTTCCTCCACTCGCCGAGCAGCACCGCATCGTTGCCCGGGTCGACGAACTCATGGCGTTCTGCGACCAGATCGAGGCAGCGCGGGCGCGGCGGGAAGCGACCCGCGACCGACTGGCGGCAGCGAGTCTTGCCCTACTGAACCAACCCACCCCCGACCCGCAGACATTGCACGCGCACGCCGCGTTTGCCTTGGAGCATCTCGGCGCAATCACCGCACGCCCCGACCAGATCAAAGCCCTGCGCCAGACCATTCTCAACCTCGCCGTACGCGGCAAGCTCGTGCCGCAGGATCCGAGCGACGAGCCAGCGGCGGAGTTGTTGGAGCGAATTAAGGAGGAGAAGGGGCAACCAATCAGAGAGAAGCGCACTAAACGTGATGAGACATTAGTAGAATTTGACCAGAATGATCTCCCCCTGAAGTCAGGATGGGTTCTAACCCGAATGTCAATGGTTAGTCGCCGTATACACTATGGTTTTACAGCCTCTGCCAATGCTGCTTTAAAAGAAGTTCGTATGCTACGAATTACGGACATCCAAGATAATTCGGTAGATTGGCTCAATGTCCCCGGGTGTGTAATTAATAAAGAAAACGTTAATCAGTACAAATTGGAAAAAGGTGATATTCTCATTGCTAGAACAGGAGGAACAATAGGAAAAACTTTTCTTGTACGGGATATCCCTGTGACAGCTGTATTTGCTTCCTATTTGATACGAATTCAAGGAACTAAGTATGTATTTGATGAGTATTTGAAATGTTTTTTGGAGTCGCCACTCTATTGGGAGCAGCTACGAGCTGGAACGAGAGGGACAGGCCAACCAAATGTTAATGGACAAACATTAGGAAATTTGATTCTGCCCCTCCCCCCTCTCGCCGAGCAACACCGCATCGTCGCCCGGGTCGACGAACTCATGGCCCTCTGCGACCGGCTCGAGGCGAGCCTGGTTGAGGGCGAGGCGACACGGCGACGGCTGCTCGACGCAGTGCTGCACGGAACCCTTGGGTCAGGCTAGCAGGCGGTGGCACACCGTTTTAGATTGCAGGTTTTAGATTGCAGGTTTTGGATTGCAGGTTTTAGATTGCAGGTTTTAGATTGCAGATTGCCGCGCCGAGCAGTTCGGCGGCTTTGCCTGAACTGATAGGGTCATGACGGCACCTCGCAGCCTTGAACTGTGGTTTGACCGGGTTGGTTCTGCGTGTGCTTGGCGGAGGGCTGAGGGAACGCTGGCAAGCCAGGCGTGGGTAGAGAAGCCCGTGCCTGGCTCGGCACTAAGCAGCCTTCCCGATGACCGCATACTCAACTGCAAACGGATTATCAGTACACTTCGAGGCATCAAGGATTTCGATGCCGACAATATTCCCTGCCTGATCATAGTCGAGGATCAGACCGGGTTTCTCCTCATCGCTTTCCTCAATTGGTGCATTACTGAAGATGAGACGCAAAACATCTACTTCGGCATCGTAGGTAACTTTCATGGCATTGTCTTCCAGTATTTGCTGATTTTGCTGGTGCGATAGACCGTAACAACGATAGCAGGGTGACACTCCGCAGCGGCTAAAGCCGCGCGGCTTCTTGGCCCAACCCGCCTTCTGGCGAGCTTAACGACCAACGGAGCTGTCCGCCCCGGTTGAGAATGTTGATG
>NZ_RYFF01000005.1:65928-212087 GCF_004138165.1 Candidatus Chloroploca sp. Khr17 | reverse complement strand
CGACCGCCGCGCTCGTCACGTCCGGGGCCACCGTAGCTCCGCTCGCCCCGCTCGTACCCGCGTCCGCCACGCTCATCACGTCCAGCGCCGTAGCCACGCTCATCGCCACGACCGCCGCGCTCGTCACGTCCGGGGCCACCGTAGCTCCGCTCGCCCCGCTCGTACCCGCGTCCGCCGCGCTCATCGCGCTGATCGCGACGAGAATGAGGCGAAGTTCGATCATCATCAGGCCGTCTGGCGGCACGATCTTCGCGATCGCCAGAAACTTTCTTCACGCCAGCCGCACCCGCCGCACCTGCCGCAACGCCCGCAGCCACACGGCGCGATGAACCGGTCTCATCAGCATGCTCGGCCTCACGGTGCATCGAACGATCATCCGCACGCGCCTCATCAGCAAATGATGTCGGCGGCACATGCGTGCGCAACTCGGCAATCTCTTCATCGGTAAGGGTACGATACTCACGGATGGGCAAAGTACCAAGGGTGAGTTTACCTTCGCGCACACGGATCAGGCGTCGCACCTCGTAGCCCAGCGTTTTTGCTGTTTCACGGATCTGCCGTTTACGGCCTTCACGAAGCACCACCGAATACCAGACACCTTCATCGGTTGTTTCGGCGAGAGCGACCCTGGCCGGAGCGGTCATCTCGCCCTGAAGCAACAACCCATTCCGCCAATCGCGGAGGGCAACGGTCTCGAGGGGACGGTCAAGCAGAACGCGATATTCTTTCTCAACCTCAAAACGGGGATGGGTCAAATGATGGGTCAGTTCGCCATCATCAGTCAACAATAACAGCCCCTCACTATCAACATCAAGGCGGCCAACTGGAAAAATCCGTGCAGGCACCTGCACCAGATCGATCACCGTCGGGCGACCGTGGGGGTCTTCCACGGTTGAAACTACCCCAACCGGTTTATGTAACAACACATACGTACGACGACCGGGCTGCCGTACCGGCTCGCCATCAAGCATAATCACATCCTGCTCTGGATCAACTCTCAAACCTGGCTCTTGCACTACACGGCCATTAACTGTCACTCGTCCGGCAGCAATCAACCCTTCGCTATCACGACGCGAAGCAATGCCAGCACCCGCCAGCACTTTTTGCAGACGTTCTGCACCCAAAACACACCTTCTTCCGACCTTTTCAGGTCACGTCAAGAACGTGCTGGCCATCGCCGCGGCCTCACGCCGGGGCGCTCAGGCGAGCACACAGAGACATTGCTCTTTCTGGTTCGTTCGCAATGTACAATGTAGTATAGCATACTCATCCTGATCCAGAAGAAGCGACCAAGCCTCTGGAAGAGGAGGAAAAGTCAACCTGTTATGAGCAACGACGCAATACCACTGACACTGAAGTCTTTTCTCTCGACCTGGCTCTCCGAGCAGCTTGCCAAAGGCCAGGTTCAACAGGGTATGGTCGTTTCCACACAAGCCACCACACTCTATGCCGATTTGAGCGGGTTTACGCAACTCACCAGTGCCTTTGCGGATCAACCCGATGGGGCAAGCCAACTGCATGACACGTTGAACCACTATTACGCGACCTTGATTGACACGATCGGGACTTATGGTGGGGATGTGACCTCAATTGCAGGTGACGCCCTGACCGCCTGGTGGCCTGAGATAAGTGATCGCGAACTCGGATGTGCCTGTGGGGAAGCGTTACTCAGCACGATCAAGCGGTTTCCCGCGATCGTAACGCCACAGAGTTCGATCAAGCTACACCTGCGCATCGGCGTAAGCACAGGCTTGATCAACGGCCTCGTGGTGGGAACGCCTGAACATGGATGTCACTTCCTGCTCGCCGGGCCAGGACTCCGCGCTGCAATTGAAGCCAGGCAAACCTGCCCGCCCAAGCAACTCCGGTACGCCCTTGCCCCAGAAGCAGCCTGTGAGGTTGATCCTTCGCCCGCGTCAACAACCTCCACCATCGTATGGCACGACTTTCTACCACGGCCAATCGCGCAACAGTTGGCGAGGGATCAACTCGTTTCAGGCTATCGGCGTTGCCTTCCGGTATTTGCGGCCTTTGAAGTTCCCCCACAGCTAGGCGCACTCCATCTGGTTGTGCGCGACGTTCAGGGCGTGGTTGCACGATGGGGTGGGGAACTCAACGAAATTGAGCTTGGGGATAAAGGGCCTATCTTTGTGCTCCTCTTTGGGCGCAACGGTCTCCCCGAGCAAGGATCGTGCCAAGCCGTAGGATGCTGCCTTGAGTTGCGCCAACGTGGTCTGATTACATGCGCAGGCATCACGCTTGGGCAACTCTTTGTTGGGGCGGTGGGCAATACGCGGCGGCGTGTCTATACGGCACAAGGCGAAGAGATGAACCTGGCCGCCCATTTGATGCAACAGGCTCGCTCTGGTGACATTTTCGTTTCAGGGCGGGTTCATAGCGATATGATGGGTTGTTATCCGACCAGTGAGCCAGAGATGATCAGAACAAAAGGCCATCGCCAAGGCATTCCAGTGAATCGTGTGCTTGCATATGTGTTACCCTGAAAGTGAGAAGGTACTTGGGATACTGAAGATGAAAACATTACGTGAATTACTCGCCCATGTTGCGGTCGTCCAGATCATTGGCTCGCTGGATACACCCATTGCCGGGTTGGCCTATGACTCGCGGCAGGTGGTGCCAGGTGGCCTCTTTGTCGCCATCGCGGGGCACCATGTTGATGGGCATGCCTACATTGCACAGGCGCTTGCCCGTGGGGCGCGAGCCATCGTCGTTGATGCACGGCACCAGAGTGCGCATGCCTTGGAGGGTGCCACGCTGATCAAAGTGATTGATAGCCGGGTGGCCCTGGCACCCCTGGCAGCGGCTTTTTACGACTATCCTGCAACCCGGTTACGCACGATCGGCATAACGGGAACCAAAGGCAAGAGTACCACCACCGATCTCGTCAGTCAGTTGCTTGATGCATGTGGCAAGACGACCGGGCTCATCAGTACGGTTGATTTCAAAATAGGGAACCGCCGCTGGGCGAATACTACCCGTCAGAGCACCCCCGAGGCCCCTGATGTCCAGGCATTATTGACCGAGATGGTAGCGAACGGGTGTGATACCGCCGTGATCGAGGCAACCTCCCACGCCTTGTCAGCCAGCTGGAATCGCCTGAACGGATGCTATTTTGATGTGGCTGTCTTTCTCAATCTCAGCCACGAACACCTCGACTATCATGGCACATTTGAGCAGTATCGAGCCGATAAAACCCGCCTCTTTGCCATGCTCGATGAACCAGCGGTTGGAGCGACCCAAGGAACAAGCCTGCCCTGGGCCATTGCCAATGCTGATGACCCACACCACCACTTTTTTCTTGAGGAGGCTCCGGCGAAGGCGCACCAACTCACCTACGGGATCCTCAAAGCGGCTGAGGTCAAAGGCACCATCGTGCGCAGTGGGCCGACAGGCTCGCTCGTGCATGTGGCTACCCCGTGGGGTGAAGGCGAATTGAGCTTGCGGTTACCGGGCACCTTCAACATCAGTAACGCGCTCGCCGCGCTCAGTGTCACGCTCAGTCAGGAGGTGCCCCTGGAACGAGCGCTGGCCGCCCTCGCCACAACCCATGCCCCGCGTGGGCGTATGGAACCAGTTGAACGAGGCCAACCATTTGACGTCATTGTTGATTATGCGCACAGCCCAGGTTCGTTCGAGCAGGTGATGGGCATGCTCCGCCCGCTCGTGACGGGGCGCATGATCGCGGTCTTTGGCAGTGCTGGCGAACGTGATATCGCCAAACGGAGCCTGCAGGGCGCGATTGCCGGGCGTTACTGTGAGCTGCTGATCCTCACCGATGAAGATCCACGTGGCGAAGACCGCGAAGCAATCATCGAACAGATTGCCACAGGGGCACGTCAGGCGGGCCTGCGGCCCAATGAAGGGTATCTGTGCATCCCCGATCGTGCGCAGGCGCTGCGTACCGCGCTGGCAAAAGCATGCCCAGGCGACCTCGTCCTGCTGCTGGGCAAAGGACACGAAGGTAGCATCATCTATGCCGATCATGCCATCCCATGGGATGAAGCAGCCGAGGCACAGCAGGCGCTACGCGAACTTGGGTATAGACTCTCGGAAGCATGAGAGGAAGGAACGCATTGATCAAATACCGTTTGTTGGGCCGCACCGGGGTGCGCGTAGCACCAATCTGTATCGGAACGATGAATTTTGGCAATCCAACGCCAGAGGATGAAGCAGCGCGCATGCTTGATTGGGCACTTGATGCCGGGCTCAATTTCTTTGATACGGCGAACAGCTACAATGCCGGCGAAAGTGAAGCGATTATCGGTCGCGCCCTGGACATCAGTGGACGTCGCCACGAGGTTATCCTGGCAACCAAAGCCCACTATCCCACCGGGCCAGGCCCAAACGAGCGCGGCAATTCCCGCTTGCACTTGCTACGAGCTTGCGACGCCTCGTTGCAGCGCCTGAAAACCGACTATATCGATCTCTATCAGATCCACCGGCCTGATCCAACCGTGCCGGTTGAAGAAACCCTTGGCGTCCTGACCGATCTGGTGCGCCAGGGCAAAGTACGCTACATTGGCTGCTCGACGCATCCCGCCTGGCGCGTCATGGAAGCACTGATGATCAGCGAGATGAAGGGGTTGGCGCGTTACGTTTCAGAGCAACCGCCGTACAACCTGCTTGATCGGCGGATCGAAAATGAATTGGTACCGCTGTGCCAGGCCCACAACCTTGCGCTTATGCCCTGGTCACCAATGGCGCAGGGGGTACTGGCCGGGCGCTACCACGATGCCCATGCCGTACCAACCGACTCACGGGCAGCCTTACGGGGCGGCATCTACGCCGAGCGCGTGACCGTTGCTGGCGTTGAGGTAGGCAAGCGTTTTGTCGCGCTGGCCGAAGCGCATGGCATCGCCCCGGCCCACCTGGCCTTGCTCTGGGTCAAAGATCAGCCAGGCATCACCGCACCAATCTTCGGCCCGCGCACCCTGGCCCAACTCGAAGCGATGCTACCGGTGGCGACGATGCAACTCAGCGACGAACTCCGCGCCGCCTGTGACGAACTGGTACCGCCGGGCACCGCCGTCGTCAACTTTCACAATACAAGTGGGTGGATGCGCATGCGCGTTGCCTAAGCTCACGCGAAGGCGCGAAGGGTTACGCTCACGTACGCTAAAAACTTTGCGCCTTTGCGCCTTTGCGTCAAAAACCAGTCTTATGTGCCAAGCATTGGCTCTAGCTCGACCACCCGCCCGGCGGCGGCGCGGGTGAGGCGGTCACGGATCGCCAAGGCAAGACCAAGCGCACCCAGATCACGGGCAAGGATCAAGGTCGGTTGGCGCTGATCAAGGGCACGGAGCGCCGCATAGAGGTTGCGGGCGATCTGGGAAACATCGCCTGCTGGCCCGAGTGGTTCACAATCAACCTCAAGGTCAGCCAGGGCGGCCGCATCTTCGTCAGGCACCAGCAACCCCACCCGATGCCCGAGAGCAAGTTCGGCACACACACGCTCGCGTAACCAACTCTGCATCGCAGCGGGTGAACCACGCACAAACCAGAGCGGCGTCACCGGTGCGTAGTGACGCTCAAGCAGGCCAGGCGAGGCAAGGCCAGTGCCTACGCCTGTGGGCTGACGTTGACCAACCAGCACCGGGCCAAGCCGATCCCGCAGGGCTTCGAGGCTCACCCCACCGGGGCGAAGCAGGGTCGGGATCGGCGTTGTGAGATCGAGCACCGTCGACTCAACCCCAATCGTCGTTGGCCCGCCATCAAGGATCGCCTCAATGCGCCCATCAAGATCGGCAAGCACATGCGCCGCCGTTGTCGGACTCGTATAGCCAAAACGATTCGCACTCGGTGCGGCAATCGGAAGGCCAGCCTCCCTCAGTAACGCACGCGCCACCGGGTGCGCCGGAATGCGCACCGCCACCGTCGGGCGACCGGCCGTCACTGCAAGGGGAAGATCAGGGCCACGTGGCACAATCAGCGTCAACGGACCGGGCCAGAAAGCCTCGGCAAGCAGCATCGCCGCCACAGGCAGCCCTGCGGTGACCCGGGGAAGCTCGGCGACATCAGCGAGATGAACAATGAGCGGATCCTCAGCGGGACGACCCTTGGCCGCAAAAATACGGGCCACAGCCGCCTCATCAAGCGCCGACCCGCCAAGGCCATAGACCGTCTCGGTAGGAAAAGCTACTAACCAACCGGCCCGCAACAGTGCAGCGGCTGTCGCAAGGCCCTCAGCATCAACCGGCAAAATTCGGGTCAGCTTGCGCATAGCAGAAAACTACGGCTTTCCATAGCCCAGGGCACGAGCGATGGTACTCATCATGGCACGTTCATCGAGGCTCATCGACTGTGCAGCGACACCAAAGAGTCCCGCTTCATTGTGCGCCCAGGCAACGTGTTCAGCAAGGTGAATCACAAACTCACGGTAGGCGTCCAATTCTTCGGGCGTAGCACGCTCGCGCAGCAGGGCAACGGCGCGGCTACAGAGATCCACTGCCTCATCGACAATACTGGCATAGGCATACCGCGCAGCACCACTCTCGGGTCGGCGCTCGGGATCAAGCCAGGCCACAATCTCTGCCCCAAGTTCAATCTGGGCAAAATGCTCACCAGCAGCACGCCACCCCTTCATCATCGCCTCGGCCTCACTGCGACCGCCGCCAGGCGAAGCCAGCGCCACCGCAGCGCCAGCGGCGAGCGGCGCATCGCCAAGCAACGTCCACTCAGCCGCCTTGAAACTCTCGCGTCGCGTCATTCCCACCTCCATGCATGATGAGCTGTGAAGCAAAAACCGTTACAATGGGGGAAACCCATCATAACGGCTTTACGCGTGTGGAGCCAATGCGGGGGCTCGAACCCCGGACCTGCTGTTTACGAAACAGCTGCTCTACCAACTGAGCTACATTGGCATGCGGATGATACGGCCACAAGCATAAAGATTGTAGCGGCAAATGCGATGCCTGTCAAGCCGTCGGGTGCAACAACGCAACTGAATGCACAGCTTTCGCGTCACATCAAAGGCATTTTCATCTGGCCTGGTGTGCTATAATCAGAATACTAGGTATACGCTACGATCACCGATCACGATCGGGCGTCAGGGAGGGTCTGTGCACGAGGAGACACCCGTTCTCTTCAATTTTCCTTCATCGAAACCCGATAGCACGCTGCACGATTCCTCTCCCGTAGAGCGCGATTTGATCGTGTTGCCGCTTTCTGATACCGTGCTCTTTCCACACATGCTGGCCCCGATCTTTCTGGTGGACGATGCGGCACTTGCGGCGACCGACCTGGCCCTCGACGGGGATCGTACCGTCCTGGCCCTGGCCCGCCGTGAACTCACCCTCGGAACGACGGGGCTCAGTGATCTCTACACGATCGGGGTAGAGGCCATTATTCAGCGTTCACGCAAAATGCCTGATGGCACGACCAGTGTGGTGCTCGAAGGACGGCGGCGCATGCGCATTGTCAGTGCGCTCGAGCACGACCAGGCTCTGCGCGTACGTGCGGTGGCCATTGAACATCACGGTGAACATACGATCGCCATCGAAGCGATGATGCGTGCGGTACGGTCGCTCTTCGAGAAGGTTGTGCGTCTGTCGCGCACGTTGCCCGATGATGCCTATATGATGGCCTTGAATGTCGATGACCCCGGTGGACTAGCCGATCTCATTGCGTCAACCTTGCCGATCAGCATCGCCAATCGCCAGCAGATTCTTGAAACAGTTGATCCCGAAGAACGCCTCCATCGCATCAGTACCCTGCTCACGCAGGAACTTGATCTGCTTGAGTTGGAGAGCCGGATCCAATCTCAGGTGCAAAAAGAAGTTGACCGGAGCCAACGTGAGTTTTTCTTGCGTGAACAACTCAAGGTGATCCAGCGCGAGCTTGGGCAAGAAGATCCCACCCAGCGTGAAATGGCCTCGTTGCGGTCACGCATGGCGGCAACGCATCTTCCTGTCAAGGCCCGCGCACGGGCCGAAGAGGAGCTTGGTCGCCTCGAGGCAATGTCGCCGGTAACGCCTGAATATGCGGTCATCCGCACATATGTTGAGTGGATCCTGAACTTGCCATGGTCAATCACCACTGAGGAAGCGATTGATCTGCGCAAGGCAGCCAAGGTGCTTGATGAGCATCACCATGGGCTCGCCAAGGTGAAGGATCGCATTCTTGAGTTTATTGCTGTTCGTCAGTTGGCCGGTCATAATCAGCGCGCACCAATCCTCTGCCTTGTAGGACCACCAGGCGTCGGCAAAACCAGCCTCGGACGCAGCATTGCTGAAGCGATTGGCTGCGCATTTGTGCGCTTGAGCCTCGGCGGCGTACGCGATGAGGCCGAAATTCGCGGCCATCGCCGAACGTATATCGGCGCTATGCCCGGACGGATCCTTCAACGGATGAAAGAAGCCGGAACGCTGAATCCCGTCTTTATGCTCGATGAAGTCGATAAACTCGGGGCCGATTTCCGCGGCGATCCCGCCGATGCCTTGCTGGAAGTCCTTGATCCCGAACAAAATTCATCGTTTTCCGATCATTATCTCGATCTACCTTTCGATCTTTCACAGGTGTTTTTTGTTACAACAGCCAACTATCTTGATGACATCCCCGAGCCGTTGCTCGACCGGATGGAAGTGATTACCCTCCCTGGCTATACCGAAGACGAGAAACTCCAGATTGCCCGCCGTTTTCTTGTCCCACGCCAGCAGGTTGCGAGCGGGCTGGTTGATACCCCGCTACGCTTTGGGCAACCAACCCTGACGACCCTTATCCGAAGCTACACGTATGAAGCAGGGGTGCGTAACCTCGAGCGCGAGATCGGATCGATCTGTCGCAAGACGGCACGCCGCATTGCGGAAGGCCGGACGTATCCGCGTGTGATCACACCAAAATTGGTCGAGAAGTTGCTCGGACCGCCGCGCTACGAGACGAATACCGCCGAGAGCAGTGCCCAGATCGGGTTGGCGACAGGTATGGTTTACACCGGTGCTGGTGGCGATACGATGCCGGTTGAAGTGTCGTTGATGGAGGGCAAAGGGGTGCTGACGCTGACCGGCCAACTTGGTGAGGTGATGCAAGAGTCAGCGCAGGCGGCCCTATCGTACACGCGCGCCAATGCAACAGCCCTGGGTATTGATGTACGGCGCTTCGAAAAACTCGATATCCATATCCACGTCCCCGAAGGTGCCACCCCGAAAGAGGGGCCTTCAGCAGGGATGACCATTGCCGTCGCGCTGATCTCGGCGCTGACCGGGCGCACAGTACGCCATGATCTTGCCATGACCGGCGAAATCACGCTGCGGGGCAATGTCTTGCCCATCGGCGGGGTCAAAGAGAAACTGCTCGGCGCCTTGCGGGCAGGCATTACCGAGGTCATCCTGCCACAAAAGAATAGCCGGGATCTGGTCGAAGTTCCTAACTCTACCCGCTCGCGCCTGACAGTTCACCTGGTCAACCATCTTGATCAGGTGCTTGAGCTTGTCCTTGGCCCACCCCCACCTGAACCCGAAAAACGCACCATTCGCTCGGTACTAGCCCGTTCCCGCTAAACGCGATAGCAAGAAGAGAGGGCGTGCCCACCACGTAGCTGCGCTACGTGGTTGGCACGCCCTCTCTTCTTGACAAGCCTCTAATCAAGCAACAGATTATCAATCAAACGCACACTGCCGAGGCGTGCAGCAAGTGAGATCAGTGCCCCACGCGCTCCGATCGTGTCAAGTTCGAGCAAGGTCATCGGATCGGCAAGACTGATGTACTCTGGTTTCACGAGTGGTTCACTTGCCAAGAGATCGGCGATCTGCTGACGCAAGCGCGTTGCATCACGTTCACCCGCCTGATAGGAGTGCGCAGCCGCAGATAACGCACGGTAGATCACGGGCGCAGCCGCTCGTTGCTCACTGGTAAGGTAGGTATTGCGACTGCTCATCGCTAACCCATCGGGTTCACGGACAGTAGAAGCAACGACAATCGTGGTGGGTATATTCAGGTCACGCACCATCTGGCGGACCACAACGGTCTGCTGCGCGTCTTTCTGGCCAAAATAGGCTCGGGTCGGTTGCACAATATTGAGGAGCTTGCACACCACCGTTGCCACCCCCCGAAAATGGGTTGGGCGGGCCGCGCCTTCAAGCACTTCATCGGCGGCAGGCAATACAACATAGGTACCAAAACCTTCGGGATACATCTCGCCTGGTGCAGGGGTAAAGACCAGGTCAACCCCTTCGGCTTCGAGCAGGCGCAGATCGCGTTCGAGATCTCGCGGGTAACGCGAAAAATCTTCGCGCGGGCTAAACTGCGTCGGGTTGACAAAGATACTCACCGCCACAGCGCCACATTCTTCACGCGCACGGCGCACAAGACTGAGGTGCCCCTCGTGCAGGTAGCCCATCGTCGGGACAAGGCCGATCTGGTCAAACTTGGCCCGCGCCGTACGAACGGCGTCAATTGTTGTCAATACTTGCATGCGTTGCATTACGATCCTACTCCTCAGCGAGTGTGACATAGCAGACGGCACCTAACGGCGTACACAATGCTTACGCTTGACCCGCTTTGCTCTGACTCAGAGCAGCCTGCAGCTCCGCCTCGTCCATCCGTGCGCTATGCTCGGCCCCGGGGAAGGTACCTTCACGGACTTCGGTCGCATACATTTGCAACGCAGCCTCCACGGTCTCCACCAGACTCGCATACCGTTTGGCGTGACGAGGCTTGAAATCGCTGTAGAGACCGAGCATATCATGCCAGACCTGCACCTGACCCGAGCAGTGAACCCCTGCCCCGATGCCAATGGTGGGGATGCGCAAGTGCGCCGTGATTTCACGTGCTAGTGCGCCCGGCACCAACTCGAGCACAATGCCAAAGGCCCCTGCCTCTTCAAGAGCGAGGGCATCATCAATCAAGCGTGCGGCCCCTGAAGATGTTTTGCCCTGAACACGGGTGCCAATTTGATGTACTGATTGCGGCGTAAAGCCGATATGCCCCATCACTGGAATGCCCAGGTTCACCAGACGCCGCACAATCGGGGCGACCTCGGCGCCTCCTTCGAGTTTGACCGCCTGAGCGCCACACTCCTGCATAATGCGCCCGGCACTCTGAATGGCTTGGTCAACCGTTGTATAGGTCAGAAACGGCAGATCGCCGATCACCAGAGCCTGACGACTGCCACGCACGACCGCTTTGATATGATGGATCATGTCATCGAGCGTGACATGCACCGTTGAGTCATAGCCGAGCACCACCATGCCGAGCGAATCACCCACGAGAATCATGGGAATACCCGCCCGATCGGCCATCTGCGCCGAAGTATAATCGTAGGCAGTCACCATCGGGATACGTTCACCCCGATCTTTGAGCTTCTGAATATCAAGAATATTTGTTCGCATATAACCTCCTGCCAGGGGCGTGAGCGTGCGCAGCCTGTGTGCGCAAACCCGGCTCACTATTGTAACATAGGGGAGATGCGTTCCGAAAGAGGCTTGACGATTTCACACGTAGACCTGCTGCGGGCAGCACAAAAGGCCAGTTTTGCTGGCCTTTTGTGCTGCCCAGCGTGTGCTTAGGCTGAGACGGGGATCTCTTCCGGCTCGTTCGTGAGGTCGCGCAAGGTGTTGAGATCACGGATACGTTCGGTAAAGAGGATGCCTTGCAGATGGTCAATTTCGTGCTGAAGTGCCCAACCAAGCAACCCGTCAGCCTTGCGCAAACGGCGCGTTTTGCCACTCAATTCCTGGTACTCGACCGTCACCCAGGTCTGGCGAGGCACCTGGCCAAACCAACCAGGCAGACTCAGGCAACCTTCGTCGCGCATGATCTCTTCGCCACTCGTTTTGACAATCTTGGGATTGCACAACACGTAACGCTCAGAAGGGGCAACCTCGACTTCGGTGCCATCCTCTTGCTGCTCGTATTCAGGTGGGATTTCAATAATGCAGAGTTGAATGGGCAGGCCGACCTGCGGCGCCGCCAGGCCAACCCCATTGGCAGCTTCCATAGTCTCAAACATATCAGCAACAAGTTGCTTGAGCGTGCGATCAGGAAGCTTGACTGGACGGCAGTTCGTCTTCAGAACTTTTTTGTCTTCTGGATGATCAATGCGAAAAATACGCCGCTGTGCCATAGGTTTCTTTCTTCCGGGTTGCTATCCCAACCCTAACGGGTTTAGTGTTTGTGTGCGTGCTCGCGGCTACACCGCGAGCACGCACACTTTACCGTTACAAATTCAGTATACCATTATAACATGCAACCTCACGGGCCTAACGACAGTTACAACACATGCACCGGATCAACATCAACCATCCAACCCGGGGCCGGGCCAAGATCATCGAGCAACCTGGTAACGGCATTGGCATCAGGCGTAATAGGCATGCGCACAATAAGGTGCCAGCGCCAACGCCCTCGGATCTGCTGGATAAAGGCTGGGGCCGGGCCAATGAGACTCCAGTTTTCTCGACGCTGACTGGTGATGAGGTTCTGCAGGCGTTCGGCGAGTTGTTCGGCGGCGCGCCTGGCCGCCGGTTCACCAGAACTGGCATAGACAAAGCGCACCAAACGGCTAAACGGAGGATAGCCGATTTCGCGCCGATAGGCGATCTCCTGGAGAAAAAAGGCCCGATAGTCGTGTTCCTGGGCGGCGAGCAAGGCGTAATGCTCGGGATTGTAGGTCTGAATGACCACTTCCGCCCCAGACGTGCGGCGCCCCGCCCGGCCTGCCACCTGGGTCAGCAGTTGAAACGCTCGCTCGCCACTGCGAAAATCGGGTAGGTGCAGACCGGTGTCGGCGGCAACGACCCCGACGAGCGCAACAAAGGGGAGATCGAGACCCTTGGCGATCATCTGGGTACCCACCAGGATATCAACCTCGCGTCGCAAGAGCAGGTCTAACATGCGCCCATGGGCACCTTTGCCGCTGGCTGTGTCGCGATCCCAGCGCATGACACGCGCCGCAGGAAGCAATTCGGCGACCGCTTCGGCGACACGCTGGGTGCCAACGCCAAAGCGACGAATCCGTGTGCTCATACATTGGGGGCAGACCGGCGGCACCGCTGCGCGACTCCCGCATGAATGGCAGATCAGAACCGAGGCGGGTTCCGCCACTTGCGCAGCCTCACGTGAGGAGCGTTCATTGACCGAGGAAGGGGGCGGGTCTTCCTCGTAATGCAGCGTCATCGGGCCACTACACACCCCACAATTGACCACATACCCACAGTCTCGACACATCACAAAACTGGCCGCCCCGCGTCGGTTGAGAAAGAGGATGCACTGTTCACCACGCTCAAACGCCGCGATCAGGCTCTGCTGCAAAACCCGGCTAAAGATCGAGCGGTTGCCCTGTTGCAATTCGTGACGCATATCAATGAGGCGCACCGGCGGCAACAGCAACGGGGCTGAACGGGCTTGCGCGTTGGGGCCAAGGCCACTGACCCGTTCACGCAATTCGAGCAGACGATACGTGCCTTGCGTAGCCCGATGATAGCTTTCCACTGCGGGCGTTGCACTCCCGAGAATGACGACACTTTTAGTCAAAGTTGCGAGGTGCAGCGCACAATCACGGGCATGGTAACGTGGGGCCGCATCGTGTTTATACGTGAGCTCGTGCTCTTCATCAATCACAATCAGGCCGAGATCAGGCAAGGGCGCAAAGACCGCCGAACGCGACCCGATCGCAAGGCGTGCCTCGCCGCGCCGCAAGCGACGCCACTCGTCGTAGCGTTCACCGAGGCTCAGACCGCTATGCAACACGGCGATCTGACCGGCGAAACGCGCCGCAAACCGGCGCACCAACTGCGTCGTCAGGGCAATCTCGGGTACCAGCACCAACGCCTGATGCCCAAGCCGCAGCGCCCGCGCAATGGTGCGCAAATAAACCTCGGTTTTTCCACTCCCAGTGATGCCATGCAACAAAAAGACCGCTGAACCCTCCGGAGCTTCAAGTGCCGTGACAATCGCTTCATACGCGGTACGTTGATCCGGACTCAACACCGGGGGCTGATCAGGGACAACATCATCACCGGCCAACGGATCGCGCCGTACCTCGCGCTGCTCAAGGGCAATCAGGCCGCGCTGCTCTAACATACGCAAGAGCGCGGCATTGGTGCCGGTTGCGGCATAGATCGCGCTGACCGGCAAAGCGACGGGCGAAGCCTCATCAGCAATGGATGCGGGCGGCTCGCCCACCCTTGGATACGCGGGCGAGTTGAGCGCCCCAGTTGCTTCAGCCGGGAAAGCAGGGGATGGCAAAGCAAAGCCTGCTTGATCAGCCATCCACTCGATCACAGCAGCCTGCCTGGGGGCACGACGCAACGCTTCCAGCGTGGGGCCGAGTTGCGCTGGTTCAATAGCGAGTTGGGCAAAACGTACCGTGCGGGGGCGCGCCCCCGGCGGTGTCTGCGCCGTCCCAGACGCGACGAGGCCACGCTCATAGAGGGCGCGATAGATGGTGCGCAGTTCGGTATCGGTACCACGCAAGGCCGCCCGCAAATCGCGTTCACGCTGCTCACCGTGCAGGCGCAAATAGTAGAGGATCGCACGCTCGCCTTCAGGCAGACTGCCCAGATCCACCAACATGCCGGCTGGCGTCGCCCGCCAGGTCAACTCGGCTTGCTGCCGCACCCCCGGCGGCAGCAAGAGACTCAAGGCGTCGTAGAGAGGCGCACGATAGGTCGTGGCAACCCACTGGGCCAGATCCAGGCCCACCGGGGTCAGGTAGCCTTCGGGATCGCCCAGCGCATCCAGTTCGCGCAGCCCCGTAGCTTCACCCCCGGCAGGGGCAACCCGCAAGACAACGCCCTGCACCCGGCGACGACGTAACGGCACCCAGACAAGGCGTCCGGGCGCAATCAACGCCTGGAGTGCAGGCGGCACGAGATAGGTGAGCACGGGGCTCTTGTCAAGGCCAAGACGCGCCCTGAGGGCCACGTCGGCAATCAGCGACGGCATCTGCTTGGATTCCTATAGCCTAGTAGGGTGTAACGTAAGTTTCCCGGTAGCGCCGCCGACCACGAAGAACCCTCACGAAGAAACGAAAACAGGCTTTGTGACGCACGTATTCGTTTCTTCGTGGCCCCCTTCGTGGACGGCTGAGGACGCCAGAAAATTTAGTTGACAGACTACTAAGTAGTCTGTGAACGAACGATCAACGCTTGATCAACGGCACAAAGACCTTGTTATCCAATTGTGGCCGCTCACCAAGGTTGCGATCGCCCGTATTCGAACTGTAACTCTGCCCAGTCGTGGCGATCAAGGCAAAGGGTTGCGAGCCAAAGACTGCATTGAGTGCGGTTGCCCGGACGATAATGCGGTAGGTACCAGCAGCCGGATTCTCGATCCGCACGCCCTCGACATTGTTGATCTGGTCAGCCTGGCCGTTGCCAAGGAACTGCGTTTGATCGGGGGCAATTACCACTAGATCGAGATTGTTGACGAGTGTCCGGGCTGCGCTTGCCTGTGCAGGCGGATCAGTCCAGACTAGCGTCACATAGAGCCCATTGCCACTCGGCGGGGGCTCGGTGCCGCCACCGCCACCACCGCTGCCGGTGATCTGGAACTGCGCACTCGCCTGGCGTGAACCCTGGGTTGCCCGCAGCGTGTAGGTACCCGGCGGAATATTGGCATTGGTCGTCAGAGCAACCTCGAAGGTTCCATCCGGCCCAGCCGCGAGCTCACCAATGGCCTCGCCATCGAGATCAAACTGGATCGACTGAGATGGCGCAAAGCCACTGCCCTGGAAGACAAAGCCCGAGCCCGGCGCACCGGTCTGGGGCGCAACGGTCATCACCGGTTGATCGCTGCTGACAGCGGTCACCTGGAACTGCGCCGAGGCGGTGCGACCGGCGCTATCGGTGAGTGCGACTGGATAGGTGCCAGCCGGGGTATTCGAGGCGGTGCGCAGGGTGACACCGACCTCACCATTGATATTGCTGCCCACCGTACCAAGATTCTGACCATTGACGGCCAGCGTGATATTGCTATCGTTGGGGCTAAAGCCCGCCCCGGCGACCCCAAATTCGGTACCGGCAGGCCCGGTCGAGGGCGTAATCACGACTTCAGGCGTTACACCACCAACAATCGTCAGCGTCGTACCCGCCGTACGATTCGCCACATCGCTCATCACCACCGTCCGCTGCCCAGGGGCAATCCCAGCGTCGGTCTGCAAATAGGCCAGCACATCGCCGCGGGCATCGGCATAGACCGTACCAAGGACATTTTCGGGGCTAGCACAACTCGTATTGCAGACCTGCACCGGGAAATAGGGCACCGCATTGATTGCCTCCAGCAAAAAGGTCGAGCCAGGAGGCCCCGCCGCAGGCACCGCCGCCAGCGCCATATCGGGATAGTCGATCTGCAAGAGCACATCGTCAACGAAGGCTGACATATGTGGTAACGCACCATCCCCATTGGTAAAGAGAGCAAGGTAGCCCGACATACCGGCGAGTGCCGCACGCTGATCGGCAGTAAAGGCGGCCTGGGCTTGATAGATCGTCAAGCGATCGAGGCCAGTACCATCCCAACACGACGCGATCCCGGGGATCACAGCCCCTGACGGATCGATTAACGCAAAACAGAATTGATCGAATCCAAGATCAAAATCAGCCATCGCAAAGAGGAACTGTATACCACTGGCGTTGGCACTATCAATGGTGCGCGGGAAGCTGACCGGGTAGAAGATCGCATCATTGACCGGGGTGCCACCGAGCCAGATCGAGGCATTGCCATTGATCACTGGCTCGTCAAGCGCACGACTCGTACGCAACGGGGCCCCCTGGCCCAGCCAGAGTTGACTGAAGTTTTGCCAGCCTGGATCTTCAAAATCACCACCAAGCACCACGTTGTAGGCAAAGGCACTGGTAGTAGCACCATCCTGCACCGGCGTGATCTGCAGGTTCAAGGCACCCTGACCAGTGATCGTTGGCACGGCAAGCGGGCTATTCAGCCCAGGCAGGCCAGTTTTATCGACACCCATACTATCGGGAATAAGCGAGGTAACCGGCGGCTGATCGTAACCCGGCACCGTCTGGAGGCTCACGTCATCAGCGGCAAACCGCATACGACCCTGGATCGCAGGAGTGCCACTGGCAGTCATATAAGCGGCAGGGTTTTCGGTCAACACAGGCGCCGGTGACTGGACAAAGAGCGTACCAGCCGGGGTACTCCCGGCGACCTGCACCGTGAACTCGCGCTCTTGGCCGTTCGTCAGGCCACTGCGATTATCCTCAAAAACGGCATAGTTGGCCTCAAGAATATTCTTGAGGTCAACCCGGCCCCAGCCACTATCAAAGTTGGGCAGAGCCCCAGGCATGCGCGCCGTCCCGTGAATGAGCAACCCCTTGAGCAACGCCGCACTCGGATCGGCTACCCCACGCTCGCCCGTCACCCACTCACGCACCTGCGTCGCAACCCCAGCAGTCAGCGGTGTCGCCATCGACGTTCCACTTGAATAGGCATAGGGCACCCCAGGGGCCACTGGCTCAAGGCCCGTCGCCTGAGCACCGAGCACCGACAGAATATTGGTGCCAGGGGCCACGAGGTCGGGCTTCAACCGCCCATCAGCCGTTGGCCCACGCGACGAAAAATCGGCGACCTGATTGGGATTATCCGAAGATGGCCCAAGCGCAGGACGGTTATTCTCCGAGGCCCCGACCGTCAAAATATTTTTGGCTGAGCCAGGCGAACCAATCGTCTGTGACCCATTGCGTCCGGCATTACCCGCCGAGTAGAGCACCAGATAATTCTGGTTGCGCCAGATATAGTCATCAACAACCATCGAGTTCTGGGTATAGGCCCCCTGTGCATTCGAACCCCAGCTATTGGTCGAGATGCGGGCACCATTCTCATAGCCAAGGGCAATGTAGTTGCCATTGACCGGCACACATTGAATACCCGACGAACCATCGGTATTCATCGCCATAAAGACCATGCGCGCCTTTGGTGCCGGGCCAGCGTGTGACGTTCCATACTCATTATTGGCCGGCACTGCCCCCGACTGCGAACCATTGCCAAGCACCGAACCGGCGACGTGGGTTCCGTGACCATTCAGGTCAGTCCAGGAGGTTTTCGCGGCACACTGCGGTACCCCTGGCAGCATCTCGCTGGGGGCAAAGGCCCGCACTAGGCTCCCCTGGAAATCTGGGCTCAACTGACTGACATCGGTTCCCTGGCCAACACTCAACCCCGAGTCAGAGATCGCGACAATCTGGCCTGCGCCATACAGCCCGCGGCTCTGCCAGATCGCCTCGACGCCCATGATCCGCCGACCCTCGGCATTGGTCAGATCGGGGGCAAGATAGGGTTCGATCCAGGCAATCGCGGGATGGGCAGCAAGCTCGGCGAGACTAGCCAGGGGAAGCGTCGCCCGCACAACGGCACCTGTCGCAAGCGCGGCGCTATCCTCGATCACGGCACCCTGGCCGCGCAAAAACATGCGCAGAGCGGGCAACGACTCGCCCGGATGCGCAATGATCGTCACCTGGCTGCGGGCATCGGCAAGCTGCGGACCCGTCATCACCGCCGTCATTGCCGGGGCAAGCTTATAGGCCGGTTGATACGCCCCGAGCCAGCGCACCGCATACATCGCCCGCACCTTCGCCACATCCTCCGGCGCAAGGTGCACCACATGCGTATGCTCGGGCAGATAGCCGAGCACCTGAGCCCCAAGGCGCTCAAGCTGAGCGAGCCATGCCGCCTGCACTGGCCCGGTAAACTGGACAAGATAGTACGGATTTTCGCCACCAGGAACCGCGCTCAAAAGCGGGCTGCGCGGTTCACGATCAACAAGGGGATCAAAGACACCAGCCTGAAGATAGATCGGCTGCTGGAACGCGGGTTGCCGACTCTCTGCAACCGAAACCATGCCTACCATCAGCAGAATGGCAAAAAAGAGGGCCAGAGACGTAGTAAAACGCCGCATAACATTACCTCCTCTACAAAGTCTCTTGCTCAATCAACACTCCTTCGCGATAAGCCGCAACCAGTTTACGCAGGTCTTCGAGTTGACCACGGAGCAACGTACCCGTATCCGTATCACCAATCAGCAGACGGCGAGCAAAGGTCTGCACATACTCGGTGTGGGGGGTCGGGTCATGGCCGGTACGGATCATTGCTTCGGCGCTGGTAAAAGCTTCGTGGGCGGCAAGGATCAAGACGTGCGAGCTACCCACTAGGGTATAACCTGCGATCCCCGTCTCGTGCTGATAGGCCTCGCTCATGCCGCCGTCAATGATGATGAGCTTGCCATTCGCCAGCAGCGGACGCTCACCACGCCTGGTCTTGACGGGCGTGTGACCGTTAATAATATGGCCGTACTCGGGATCAGCCCCGAATGCGGCCAGCACGCGTCGGCAAAAGGCCTCATCGTCACGCAACGCATAGTAAGGGCCTTTGGGTTCTTCGTGCGACACGGGATCGGCAATGACATACCGCTCGAACGTCGCCATCCGCAAGCGCCCATACAGAGGCGAATGCTCACCACACCAGAGATACCAGAGGGCATCCTGTCCAGCCCGACGTACCTGCGCATCGCGGCTAAAGAAGGCTTCGCGAGCCATTTGTTCATAGCGGGTCAGCAGGGCGGGGCCAGCGAGTTCTTCGCCACCAAGGGGAAAGTGAATAAAATTGCCTGCTGCATCCACCGGCAAACAACCATGGAATTTCAGGTTACCATCGTGAACCTGAAACATATTGCCATAGCTATAAAGAAAGCGGATATGCCGTTGCAAACGTGTACTCTGTTGAAACTGGGCACAGAGATCGGCAATGAGCTCGGCCTCGCCAGGGGTCAGCACCGAACGATCACGCCCGCCCATCGTCGGCCAGTTTGCATCAAGCAACTGATAGGCACGTCCCTCGATCGTCGCCGTCCCAGCGGCAAGATCCAGGCCCTCCAGAATCAACCGATGCTCCATCTGATATTCAGGATGACGCCGGATGATCTGGGCTTCAAGTTTGAATTGAATAGCGGCAATCGCCTTGTGCATCCGGGCGAGCGCTGCGGGGGTATAATCTTCAATTGGCGAAGCAACTTTGGGGCGAAAGGCGTGACATGGGTCATGGCTGTACACGGCATCGGCGAAACGGCTGAGTTCGCGCAAATTGATGCCATAGCCATCAATCAGGGTTGCAAGCGTGCTATAACGCAGGGCAACACGCACCACATTAGCCACAAGAGCCGGGCACCCACTCGCCGCACCCATCCACGAGACATCGTGATTGCCCCACTGGATCGAGACATAGTGGTAATGCATCAGACGATCCATAACCTTCTCGGCAGCGGGACCACGGTCGTAGATATCACCAATGACATAGAGACGATCAATGACCAGGCTACGGATCAGATCCGCCAGCGTTACAATGAAGGCCTCACCTTCACCTAGCTCAACAATCGTCGCCACGATGCTCCGATAATACTGTTCCTTCTGGGCTGTCTCGGCGGCTTCACTTTCGCTCAACAACTCTTCAAGCACATAGGCACGCTGGGGATCGAGCCGTTTGCGTACTTTGCTCCGCGTGTATTTCTGGGCCGACGTACGGGCAACCCGCGCCAGACGCACAATCGTCTCGGCAATCCAGGTCGCCGGCGTATCAAGCGTAGGCAACGTCGCACGAAGCTTCTGCTCAGGATAATAGACGAGCAGCGCCAGTTCGATCTGCTCCTGGTCAGTCAGTTCACCTTCAAAGGTCTGGGCAAGCTTGCGCCTCACCGCACCCGAGGCATGGCGCAGCATATGGTCAAACTGATCATACGCCCCATGAATATCCGAAAGATAGTGGTCGGTTCCCTTCGGCAAGGCCATGATCGCGTAGAGATTGATCATCTCGTTGTGGGCAGCCGTAATCGAAGGGAACCGACGACTGAGCAACTGCAAAAGCCTGAGTTCCTGATCACTGTAGCTCATAGGGGTTGATCTCGTTGAGGTGAGGGAGGATTTTATACCATTGTACCAAATCCTTGCAAGATTTGGGCCATGGTACGGCTCCCCTTCGCAGGGCTGATTAGCGTTGCGCCCCAGACCACATTTTTTGGTTCGTTTTGGCGGCGAAGCCGCTCCACACCCCATCGCCCGAAGCGAACGTGGCAACAGCCTAGGGCTATTGCCAAGATACGCATTGTCCCTCATCAGCCGATGGGGTACAATGCCTCTAGCATAACCACGTCTGTACGCTGCGGCCAGCCTTCGATGGGCTGCCACCGCAGTTGAGAATGATCCTATGCCTCGTCTCTCCTTTGTGTATCCTGAGATGCTCTGGTTGCTGGGCTTGATCGGGTTGATGGTGGCAATTGCCGTGCTCACCCCACGCCGCTTGGCCCCGTGGCGGTTTTGGTCAAGCCTGACCGTGCGCACACTCATCGCCCTTGCCCTCGTTCTTGCGATCGCAGGGGTGCAACTGGTACTTCCAGTCAATCGACTGACGACCGTCTTTTTGCTCGATGGCAGCGACTCGCTCTCGGCATCGGCGCGAGCTCAGGCCGAGACGTTTATCCAAGAGGCGTTGCAGGCTATGCCCGAGGATGATCGAGCGGCGATTGTGGTCTTTGGCGGCAATGCGCTGGTCGAACGGGCTCCTAGCGAAGAACAACGCCTCGGGCGCATCAGTTCGGTGCCAATTGCGACCCGTACCAATCTTGAACAAGCCATTCAGCTCGGCCTCGCCCTCTTTCCCGCCGATGCTTCTCGTCGCATCGTCTTGCTCTCGGATGGAGGCGAGAATGCCGGACGGGCCGTCGAGGCGGCCCGCCTGACGGCTAGTCGTGGGGTGCCCATTGAAGTCGTTGCCTTAACCATTGGTGCCGGTGAAGCCGAGGCGCTCGTTGCCAGCGTCGAAGCCCCGGCTCAGGTGCGTGAAGGCCAGGTGGCAACGGTTGTGGCGACGATCGAGAGCAATGTGGCGCAACCGGCGACGGTGCGGTTGATCGGCGATGGTGGTACGATCAGCGAACAACAACTCGCTCTGCAACCCGGTCTGACCGAGGTGACGTTTGCCGTCGAGATTGCGGGTAATGGCTTTCAACGCTTCCGTGTACAGATCGAGCCCGAACGCGATGGGCGAGCCCAAAATAATGAAGCCGCTGCGCTCATTCAAGTCCAGGGGCCACCACGGATCCTCGTTGTGGCTCAAGATCAGGCCGACGCGCAACCGCTCGTCAGCGCTCTTGAAGCAACCAATATGGACCCCGAAGTGCTTTCGCCAGCGATGATGCCTTCGGATTTGGCGGGAATGATCACCTATGATGCGGTTATTCTCGTCAATACCCCTGCACGCACCTTGCCTGTGGGCGCCATGCGCGCCTTGCCAGGGTATGTGCGCGACCTTGGACGCGGCCTGATGATGATCGGTGGGGGAGATAGTTTTGGCGTTGGCGGCTACGGTCGCACACCGATCGAAGAGACCATGCCCGTCTATATGGATGTGCGCAATCGCGAAGAACGCCCCGATCTCGCGATGGTCTTTGTGATTGATAAATCAGGGTCAATGGATGCCTGCCACTGCAGCAGCCCTGATATGAGCAGCAACCCTTCGCAACTTGGTGGGGTGCGCAAGGTTGATATTGCCAAAGAAGCCGTCGCACAGGCTGCCGCCCTGCTTGGGCCGCAAGATACTCTTGGCATTGTCACTTTTGATAGTCGGGCCTTCGATACGCTACCCGCAACCACCGGCGCCACGCTTGACCAGATTCTCGATGCGCTCTCGGGTGTCGAGCCGCGTGGGGCCACCAATCTTCGTTCTGGCCTCATCCAGGCCGAAGCGATGTTGCAACAGGTTGATGCCCGCCTTAAACACGTCGTGCTGCTCACCGATGGCTGGGGCAACGGCGGTGATCAGTTGGAGATCGCCGCCCGGATGCGCGAACAGGGCATGACCCTTACCACCATTGCCGCAGGGAGCGGGTCGGCCACCTTCCTCGAAAATCTCGCCACTACTGGCGGCGGCCGTTACTATTTCGCCGAAGATATTACCAGTGTGCCGCAGATCTTCGTCCAAGAGACGATCAGCGCCGTGGGCAACTATATTGTCGAACGACCATTTACCCCGGTGATCATCGGCAGTAGCCCCGTGCTCAATGGGCTCGGCGGCTTGCCTCCGCTCTACGGGTTCAATGGCAGTACCCTGAAGGATAGCGCTCGCGTCTTGTTAGAGACCGATGATGCCCAGCCGCTGCTGGCAACATGGCAGTATGGCCTCGGACGCAGCGCGGCCTGGTTGAGCGATACCAAAGGGAAATGGGCCATTGACTGGATGTCCTGGGAGGGGTTTCCGCGTTTCGCCGGGCAGGTCGTGGGTGATATCTTGCCCGTCCGTGGCGGCCAGGAGATCAGCACCGATCTGCTCGTGGCCGGCGGCGAGACGATGATCCGCCTGAATGCAGGGCCAGGCCAGGAAAACCTGGACGTCACGGCAACCTTGATTGGCACCGATGGCTCACGGCGTGCCGTGCCGTTACCCCAGGTTGGGCCCTTGACCTATCAGGGCCGCGTCGAAAGCCCGACCCCTGGCACGTATCTTGTCCAAATCAGTGGTTCTGCCGCCGATCGCATTGTCCTGCAAGAGATGGCAGGCCTGGTCGTACCCTACTCATCGGAATATCGTGGCGGCCAGGGAAATCCGGCCCTGCTCGACGAACTGGCCGCCCTGACCGGGGGCCAGCGCCTGAGCGAGCCTGCCGACGCGTTTCTGCCCGTCGCAGGGCGCATCACCCAGGCCCGCGAAATCGGGCTGAGTCTGCTCTTGCTCGTCCTTATGCTGCTCCCCTTTGACATCGCGCTCCGTCGGTTGATGCTGCAGCCCGGTGATCTGCCCTTCGGCCAGTTCTGGCGTTCACAGCAGCAACGTGCGGACGCCCGGCGCGTTGCCGCCGAGCAGGTTCCACCCGACCCGACTATGGCACGCCTCCAAAGCGCGAAAGAACGGGCTAGCACGCGCATCAGGGGTGTCAGCCAGACACCCGAAGATCAAGTACCTGATAAACAGGCCCCTGACGATGATCCCCTCGAACGCCTGCGGGCAGCCAAAGAACGCGCCCGCAAACGCACCTCCGGCGAAGAAGGGTGATCATCTGCTCAACGCCGTGGCCGCTGGATTGCAAAGCAATCCAGCGGCCACGGCGTTGAGCAGATGACTTTAGATACGTTCTTTGGCTCGGTGCAAACGCCAGGTGCGGGTTAACAGGGTCAACCCAAGCATCAGCACACCAATCAGCGGAACCCCCGTGCTTGTTTCAGGCAACGGTGAGCTCTCGCCTGGAGGTTTGCCGCCCCCTGGTTCAGACGTTGGTTGCGGATCGGGTTGACCACCTGCTGGCGGGGTCGTGACCGGTGTAGGCGAGGGCGCACTCGGGGCCGAGGTGCTGGTTGGCACGGCGGTCGCCCCTGGCGGCACAGGCGATGGCCCCGGATCGGGGGTACTGGTTGGATCAACGGTTGGCGTCGCGGTCGACACAACCGTCGGTGGCGTACTGCCAACAACCTGCACCGAGACAATGTTCGAGAAGAGCTCTTGCGGTCGTCCGGCATAAGTGAGTTGCCCCTGCGCCACCAGCAAGGTACCAGCCGTGACGCTCGTCTTGATACGGGTATTGATGGTGAGTTCGACACTCTCGCCGGGTTGCAGCACTTCAACTGCATGACGGATTTCGTTACCGGTGATGGTCGGATCAGTGCCACGGTCGGCCCGTACGCCAAGCACTTCAAGATTGCTCGGCAAGAGCGTCCGCATATTCACCATCCGCAGATCGTTGGCACCTTCTGCGGCAGCAGGGCGCGAATTACGCACAACCAGGGTGTAATTCATGATCTGGCCCGGGTAGGCACTCCCCCAGTCACTTGCCATCCGGAAGAAGACATCACTGCCTGTCTGGTTTCCCCCAAGCCCCGGTGAGGGGGTTACCGCTGTGGTGGCGGTGACTTGAACAGGTGTGCTTGTCGCAGCACTGCTTCCTCCGGTAGTCCCCCCACCAGACGGTGGCCGTGGGGCCGCCGTTGGGCGAACCACCGTCGGACCAGGCGGAGGTGGCACCGGCGTTGGTGGCTCGGTTGGCACGACAGGCTCAGGTGTTGGCGGAGCCGGCGGAGCGATCGGCAGTGGCGTGGCGGGTGGAGCAGGTTCGCCCGCAGGCGGCACAACGACCGGTGGTACCGTCGGATCAACCCCTGGCGGCGTCGTTGGCACAACCACTGACGGCGTGGTCGGTGAGGGCAAAAGTGGTGTCGTAGGCGACGGGCCAACCGGTGTCGTAGGCGACGGGCCAACCGGTGTCGTAGGCGACGGGCCAACCGGTGTCGTAGGCGACGGGCCAACCGGTGTCGCCGTCGCCGAAGGCCCAGGCGTGCCTGCAATAACCATGATCGAAGCCCCGCTTGTCTCGGCTCCCGGTGCGGTCGCAACATTGCTAATCGTCATCCCAACCGCAGCACTCGAGCGAACCCGTACTTGCAAGGTGATCGACGCCGAATTACCACTGTTCACCGTCAGATCACAGACAACCGTCTGACCGCCGCTGCATGAACCACCACGAGCATCAAGCCCGAGGAACTCAAGGTTGGCATCAAGGGCATCTTGCAGACGCACCGACTGATTGGCCGTGCTCGTCGAAACAACCGAAATGCTGTAACTGAACTGCTGCCCCTGGGCAACCTGCGACGATGAGGCAATCTTGAAGATGCTGACACCGGTTGGCGGCACGTCACTGGTGGGGCTCGGCGGAACAGTGGGAATCGCCGTAAATGTGGCCGTCGGCGAAGCCGGCTCACTCGTGGCCGTCGGCGAAGCCGGCTCACTCGTGGCCGTCGGCGACCCTGGCTCACTCGTGGCCGTCGGCGACCCTGGCTCACTCGTGGCCGTCGGCGACCCTGGCTCACTCGTGGCCGTCGGCGACCCTGGCTCACTCGTGGCCGTCGGCGACCCTGGCTCAGTTGTTGGCGTAGCAGGTTCACCTGTACTCGTGGCAGTGGGTGTCCCGGCCAGCGGAGTATTGGTCGGCGTCAAGGTTGGCCCTTGATTCGTCCCTGTACCCGAAGGTGAAGGCTGAGGCAAAATCGGATCAGTTGTTGGTGTTAGATCAGGCAGCGATGTCTCAGTTGGTGGTGGTAGCGGCGTATTCGTAGGCGGAAATGCAAGATCAGGCGTCGCCGTAGGATTCTCCTGCGCCGGAGCAACAGGCGCGAAAACAAGGCGCGTCGCTTCGGCGTAGAGCGGAAAGGCGATCATCACAATGCTGACGACAATCAGGCTGATCTCCCATACCGTCCAGCGAACAGGCCCGCGACCACGGCCTGGTTGAGAGGGGCGTCCCCGTGCAGGAGGTTGCATATCTTCTCCTCGGCTCAAGACAGAGGGCTTACATCAATTAAATCGGCAACGACAATCAAACGCTGTGTATCCCAGTTCGTACATGTAATCAAAGTCAAAACTGGCGTGGACGTCGGATTCATCACTTCAACTTGATGCGGCCAAACATTGTGAGTATGGCGCACCTGGTAAGTATAGCGCCAGTTACTCGTTTCAATAACAACCTGATCACCGGGCTTGAGGCGCCCAAGGTGCTGAAACACAGCCCCTCTGAGCCCAGCGTGCCCCGAGAGCACCGTATTGCCAAGCTCACCGGGCAGCGCACTGCCATGATGAAACCCAGCCGCATACTCGGCTACTTCCCATTCATTATTGCGCACAAAGACTTCATAGACATCCATCTCGGCCCCAACTGAGGGCATCGAGAGGCGTTGTGGACGTGGATCATCAGCCACCAGGGGCGCACGCATCGTCTGCGGCACAAGAAACTGATCATCGGCTGCAAACGACGACGACTCTTCATCTCGATGAATAAAGGGCAGGGGAGCAACCGCCAGCGCCTCTGGCGGAACAGAAGGTGTCGGCGTGCTGAACGCGGGGGGAGAAGGAGGGGTACGTTCGGGTTCCACCTGGCTCGCCGCAACAGGTTGGGCCTGGCGCAGCATAAAGAGCCAATCGCGCCCATAGCCATCGAGCAACCAGTAGCCAAACGCCACAAAAGCCGCCACAATGAGCACCCGCTCAACGACAAAAAGGGCACGGTCAAACCCGTTGCGCAAGAGATAGCCGCGCAGGGCCTCGTTACGCTGCTGCGAAGTAGAGCGCACACGTGCCGCACGCAGACTCTCACGGCGACTCGGCACGTCACTGGTGAGCAACGTACTCAAGAGTTGAGCATCTTGATCATCCGGCCGAGCGACCGGCGAGCAAACAATTCGCGGCATGGAAACGCCTGGCTGATGAGGTTGAAGACAAGGCGATGGCCTGTCGCGTTGTCTTTCGTCGTGGTAATGATTATACAACCAGGCGTGTGCAGATGCAATAGGATCGCATGAAAATCACGATCTTGTAAGTGCTTGCATCAGGCGCGTAAGACCATGGGCAAACTGAGTCGGCTCGGTCAGGGCCGAAATGAGGAGATGCGTGCCCGCTGCTTCGCCATAAAAATAGCCTGGATGGACAAGCACCCCTTGCGCAAGCAAGTGCAACACCAGTGCATCTTCATCCTCCCAGCCGTGAACCACCGGAAACAGGTAATAACCACCATCAGGCGGGCGAAGCGTGATCTGAGGAGCCTGACAAATCGTTGCAAAAAACAGATCAAGGTTGGTGCGTACCCGGGCAACCATTGCGTTGACAAAATCCATACCCTGGGCAAAGAGGGCCGGCACAAGATACTGGGTCAGGCTGTTGGCCCCCAGAAAAGTGTCGTTCAACAATTCGAGCCGAGGGAGAAAGTGACGCGCCGGTGGATTGAGGGCGATCCAGCCCAGTTTAAGATCGGGCAGGGCAAAGAACTTCGAGATCCCATTCAAGGTAAAGACCGGCAATTCAGGATGCAACGCAGCAAGCGGTGGCACCTGGGGTTGGGCATACGTAAAGGCGGCAAAGACCTCATCACAAATGAGTGGCAACCCCAGTTCGCGCAGCACCGCCACCGGTTGCTGGATCACCGAGCCAGTAGGATTATGCGGCGAAATGAGAAGAATGGCACGGGTACGCTGGTCAACGGCAGCACGGAGTGAGGCCTCATCGATGCGCCAGCCTTCTTCTTCACAGAGTTGATAGGGGCGCAACTCAAGATCGCGTAAGGCAGCCAGGTATTCGAAGAGCGGATAACAAAGACCCGGGGCCAGCAGGTTATCCCCCGGATCAGCGAGAAGCGCAAAAAGCAAGGCGTAGGCTTCACTCGTACTGGCCGTGATGAAGAGATCATCAAGAGTCAGGTGCAGCGCCGGTGTACGCCCCGCATAATAAGCCACCACCGCAGCACGAGCAGTTGCACTGCCATGCGGGTCAGGCGCATAACGACGTGAGGCCCAGAAGCCCTCGGCAGCCTGCTGCAGCACCTGGGGGGGAAAGATGAGCCCGTGTTCCGTCGGATTGCTACTGCTGAGATCAACGTAGCCGCCGGTCGCCTGCTGCTGCAGACGGGCCAGTTCCAACTCATTCGGGCTCAGATCGAGATCGTCATAGACGCCTGGCATTAGCGATGCACCGTCTGCACCAATTGGCGCCAGAAATCGTCCATCTGCCCGGGGACAAAGGGAATATAGAGGGCAACGCGATCAAGGAGGCCCTCGTAGCGTTCGCGCAGCGCCGCCCCAAGATCAGCAGGGTCAGCCTCAACCGCAAAGGCTGCAACCATCTCATCAGTGATCAGTGCGGGCATATCTGTCCAGCGCTGCTGACTAGCGAGTTGCGAGAGTTGCTCACCGACGGCCCCCCACCCGTGGCATTCGAGCACAGGGCGATACGACGGTGTTGAACCATAGAAGGCAAGCTGCTGACGCACAAAATGGCGCAGGCGCTCACGCTGCTTTGGTTCAGCACCAGTAATCACAAAGCTGCTCCCCGCAAGCATACAGGCCGAAGGATCGCGGCCTGCTTTGGCCGCACCAGCGGCAACTTGAGGGCGCAAAACCTCGGTGAGATAGCGCGCACTATTGAGGGGATGGGCATGGAAGCCATCACAAATCTCACCAGCAAGCTGCGCAAGGCCACTATTGACGCCGGCGATATAGATCGGAATCGTCGGATGCGCGATCGGGCCGGGGTTAAAGAAGGGCGACATCAGCGTATGCTGATAGAACTCACCGCGATAGCGCAGTGGCCCCCCAGTTTGCCAGCAGGTCCAGATCGCCTGCAGCGCGAGGATATAGTCACGGAGGCGGGCGACAGGCTGATCAAAATTGGCACTGAAGCGACGCTCGATATGGGCACGCACCTGCGTCCCAAGCCCGAGCACAAAGCGGCCCTGGCTATAAGCCGCGAGATCCCAGGCAAGCTGGGCCGTAATCATCGGGCTACGGGGAAACGCAATCGCAACGGCGGTACCAAGTGTCATGCGGTTGGTGTGTTCAGCCGCCAGCACCAGAGGCAAAAAGCCATTATGCCCGGTCTCGGGCGTCCAGAGGGCAGCAAAACCAATCGACTCGGCGGCACGGGCAAGTTCAACAGCGGTAGGCAAAGGATTCGCATCTACCGGAACAGCAACATCAAGCAACATAGCTTGCTCCTATGGGCGAATACGTCGTAGCAACGCCGTCAGGCGGTCGTAATCATCTTTGAGCAGACCGGCCACTTCGCGTCCAGCGCGAAGCAGGTAGGGTTCGCCATCGGGGCGCACACGGGCAAAGCCACGAATCGAGGCAGCCAGCAACTCGTCACCGGGGATCTGGGCGGCAAAGAGCACCCCACGAAAAAAACTGGTCACCTCACTAAAGCGAACCATTTCAGCAGAGGTTGCGGCATAGACTGAATAATGCACAGGCGGAGGCTGAGGAGGCAAATAGTGGCAGATCTGACCATCCGCAACATAGCCAACGGTCAACGCCGAAAACTCCGTTTGCAACACCTCAGCGAGGTCAGGATGTTCGGCATAGATCTCTTCATCAAACAATTCACGCCCGCTATAGGTACGCCCGCGTACGAGCGCACGGCCTCCAGGATCTTTGCTACTGGTACGAATCTCATAGACGAGACCATAGACGTCGAGACTGGGATCACGGGTCACCGCTCGCACCAGGACACCAAAAGAGGGTGCCTCGAGCAACTCATAGGCACCTGCGGTAAAACGAGTCGTTGACGCTTCAATCACTTCGCCGATGCGTTGCATCTGGGGCACCACGTAAACGCAAGGACGAGACGGGAGGTAACTACCCCCGTCTCGCCTGAGAGAGGCCCGGTAGCCCCGAGGATCCTACCGAAAAGCTGCGTGATCACCTGCACTGGAGCGGGCGACAGAAGCTAGTACCGATCGCCGTAGCCACCACGACCACCACGGCCGCCGCCGCCCCCGTAACCGCCGCCGCCGCCGCCGCCGTAACCACCACGGCCACCGCCACCGCCACCGCCACCGCCACGGCTGCCACGGTCGCGATCCTCAGACTCATTCACCCGGATCGGGCGGCCATTCAACTCCTGGCCATCAGTTGCCCGGATCACGGTATTGACATCATCAACCTCAATCTCAACAAACCCAAACCCACGTGAGCGACCCGTATCGCGATCAGTGATCACGCGAGCGCTCTGCACATCCCCGTGGGGTGCAAAGACTTGCGCCAGATCTTCGTCACCGACACTCCAGGGCAGATTCCCAACAAACAGCTTGACCAACATCAAAACTACTCCTCTGCGTCTCTACGCAGTGTTGACAGACGCACGGCACCAGACACCGTCGTCAAAAACCCTACTTCCCTATCACCTTCCGTACCACCGGCAGCCACCATAACGGCTGTCGCACTCCGGCCATCACAACGTAACACACCCTTCGAGCGAAGAAGTTCCCACGACCGCTCAGGGGACTAATCAGGAGTCTCTGATGCAAGTCTGGCAGCTATGCAACGTTGGCAAACACCGCAATCATAGCATATTTTTCAAGAATAGCAAGACCTGAATGGGTACAGAATCCACAGATATGAAAAAACTCAACAGGCAGCACAGGCTTCTGCCCGAGCACCTATTGAGTCACTACACCATCGGACTGCCCACAAAGGCTCAACCTTGTTCAAGAAGGGTCGGCCATGAGTTCAGCCTGAAGCGCTGCAATTGCCACGCGCACCTGACGTTCACGCTCTTCGAGCGTTGTTGCCATCGCCCGCGCTGCCGAAAGTTGGGCTGCCAGCGCACCCGAAATAGTCCCCGCTGGTACCTCTACCTGCTCACGTTCAAGACGCCAGACGGCCTGCCGTGCCCGTTCGGTGCTAGGAGCCAACGCATTGAGGCGCAGGCGCAAGGCATCGAGACGTCGCTCGAAATAGACTTTGTTCATAAAGATGCAAGCTCCATAACCCAGCCTCACCCGAAAGCATGAGGCTGAACTACTACCGTCCCGCAGAAGTGCCGCGCCGCATTCCGGGTATGTTAGGTAAAGTATATCACATCTTTTGTATTTTGCACAGGTTTTTTCAAGATCATGTCAATAATTTGCAAAATCTTCGGCGTCATCTTCGTCGACACCAAACAGACGCATCCATTCTTCAATTTCTGCCGCAGTCAGGGGGCGATCATTGCGTTTGTCCTGAAGCGAGGCCCGCGGCTGATCGAGTGCAGCCAGGCGGCGCGCAAAGGCCTGTGCCGAGATAACCGGAATGCGGTGGGCCTGGGCCGCCCCAATTACCGCCCGATCAGAACTGACAACGAGCCATTCGTCACGCCGTTTGATCGCTCGGATGCGCCGGATCAACTGGGTATCGGCATCAGACGGCGAGTGCGCAAAATGGGCTTCGACACCATAGCCATTGAGATTATCAGGGTGCCCATAAACGCCGCCATCAAAAACGACCACGATTTTGCGCCCCCGGCGGCGCGTGGCATAACGACGCAAGAGCATCACCAGACGCGCCTCATCATCGGGGTCGGCAAGGCTGAAACCAGGCAACTGACCAATCAGGTTGTGTCCATCAATAAGGATCGGCATATTGCATTGTACCATCAGGAGCCAGTTGGAACGCAACACTCAGACCAATCAAGGCGTCGTATGCATAGTGAAGATGCTTTAGTGCGAGGTGTGCTGTGCAAGACAATCCTGAACCTCAATCCTCTTCAGGGCCAGAGGAACGCTATGACCGACGCGGTGAGCAGGCCCGACGCTGGGGGGTTCTGCTGCTCGTCATCGGTGTGATCTGGCTCGTTTTTGCGCTCAGCGCCCGCAACTGGCCCGGGAACTTTATCCTCAGCACCGCTGAACGTAGTCAGGTGATGCTTGAGCAACGCTATGAGGCCAGTACGGTGGTGATCCGCGGCGTCAATGACCAGGTGCAGCTGGTGGGCATTGCGGGCAATCAGGTCGAGGTCAATGCTCTGCGTCGTGGCTTTGGCTTTACCGAACAGTCAGCCAATCGGGCGCTGGATCGCCTCGAATTGCAGGATTCACTCGAGAATGGCACGCTCACCCTTGAAGTACGCCGTTCACCATGGAATGGCCTCTCCTTCGGGCGTTCGCCCTATGTCGAGTTTCGCATCGGGGTTCCCGAGGGTGTGCAGGTCCAGGCTGAATTGGTGAGTGGCGATGTCCAAGTCGAGGGAGTGCAGGGTGCCTTGACCTTGACGACCGTCAGTGGCGATCTTACCACCACCAATACCAGTGGTGCCCTCCAGATCAGCAATACATCGGGGGATCTGAGCGTGCAGAATCATCGTGGCAAGCTGCACCTCAATGGGGTGAGCGGCGATGTGCAACTCAGCGGTCAACTTGATGATCCCTTTGTCCGTACCGTCAGTGGCGATATCGAGGTTGATGGCGCAACCGGGCTTGTTGATGTACAGACGATTTCGGGTGATATACAGATCAACGGCGAGGGGCCGATGCGTTTGCAGCTTGAAAATACTAGTGGCGACATCGACGTCCGAACGAAGCTAATGCCAGGGGCGACACACACCATCAGCAATGCGTCAGGTAGTATCAAGGTACGCCTGGCTTCAAGCGAGAATCTGCATCTTGAGGCCACCACCACCAGCGGTTCGGTGGCGACAAATATTGATGGCCTTGCGCTTGAACGACGTAGTTTGCGTGGTACGCTGGGCACCGGCGAAACACGCTTGACCATCACGACTGCCTCTGGCAGCATTTCGGTTGAGACGCTAGAATAAATATTAGTAGCTTGCGGCACGCAAACCGCCAATTATGTGGCGGTTTGCGTGCCGCAAGCAAACCTGGCAACCGCAGGCAAGCTTTTGAGGGACGCGAGCGATGTTTGTTGTTGGAACCGCAGGCCATGTCGATCACGGGAAATCCACGCTGGTGAAAGCCTTGACGGGCATCGATCCTGATCGCTGGGAAGAAGAACAACGTCGCCAGATGACTATTGATCTCGGGTTTGCCTGGTTGACCCTCCCCGGCGGGCGCAGGGTCAGCGTGGTGGATGTGCCTGGACACGAGCGTTTTATCAAGAACATGCTCGCTGGCGTCGGCGGACTCGATGCGGCCCTGCTGATCATCGCCGCCGATGAGTCACTGATGCCCCAGACCCGCGAACATCTGGCGATCCTCGATCTGCTTGATGTCCGCCATGGGGTGGTGGTGCTCACCAAGGCCGATCTGGTTGATGCCGAGTGGCTGGCGCTGGTGCGCGAGGAGGTCACGAGTGAATTGGCCGGAACAAGCCTCGCTGAAGCTCCGCTGGTGGCTGTTTCCGCCCGTACTGGGGCAGGGCTTGATCTGCTCCGGCAGACGCTGGAACAGGTGCTACAGAGCCTGCCTCCCCGCACGACGGCTGACGGTGTGCCGCGCTTGCCAGTTGATCGGTCGTTCACGATTGGCGGCTTTGGCACCGTTGTGACAGGCACGCTCCGCGATGGCCCGTTACGGGTTGGTGACGAGGTTGTTGTTTTGCCTTCGGGTTTGAACGGGCGCATTCGTGGTCTGCAGATCCATTATGATAAGGTTGAAGCGGTTGCGCCTGGGACGCGCGTCGCGGTGAATCTAGCCGGCATTCATCATAGCGAGGTCAAGCGTGGTGATGTCTTGGTGCCCCCCGGGACGTTGCAGCCAACACGATTGATCGATCTGCACCTGCGCGTTCTCCCTGATGCGCCGGGGCCACTCGAGCAGAATTGCAGCCTCGATCTCTTCACTGGCGCAAGTGAGGTGCCTTGTCGCCTGACCCTGCTTGATACCGAGCAACTCGCGCCTGGCAGCAGCGGGTGGGCGCAGGTACGCCTCGAAGCTCCGGTCGTTGTTGTGCGCGATGACCATTGCATCCTGCGCGTTGCCTCGCCGAGCCGCACCGCCGCCGGGGGCATGGTCGTTGATCCCTTCCCGGTGCGCCACCGGCGCTTTCGCACCGAGGTCATCGCTGCCCTCGAAACGCTGGCTCGCGGCGACCCCGCCGAACTGGTGCTCCAGACGCTCGGCACTGATCCGCCCCGCCCCTGGGAGGAGGTCGCCAGGGCGGTGGGCTTGCCCGATGAGCAGATGCGGTCGTTGGTCGGTGATCTGGTGACGAGCGGGCGAGTGCTGACGATGCCGGCTCTTCATCTCGGCGAAAAAGCCGCGCCCTTGGCCGACGTCTTGCTGGTGACACCAGCAGGCTGGCAGGTGCTCGCGACTCGTCTGGTGCCACCGGTGCGCGCCTATCATACGCGGTTTCCGCTGCGCCAAGGGATGCCCCGCGAAGAACTTCGCCAGAAATTGCGCCTCGCGCCACGTCTGATCGGTGGCATCGTTGGCGAAGCCATTCGGTGCCAGATCATTGCCGCCAACGAAACAAGCGTCTGGCTGGTGGGACACGACCCGCAACTTGCGGCACATCAGCAACGTGCGGTGGAAACGACGCTCGCGGCAATGCGACGCACCCCGTACAGTCCGCCCCTCCCCGATCTTGACCCCGAAGTGCTGGCGTGGGTGGTTGAACAGCAGATGCTCGTGCGCATTGCCCCTGATCTCTACCTGCTACCCGAAACCTATACTGAACTGGTCAACTGGGTGCTCACGCTACTCCAGGCCGAAGGCAGCCTGACGGTAGGGCAGTTGCGTGACCACTTTGGCAGCACCCGCCGTTATGCGCTGGCCCTCCTTGAGCATCTCGACGAGCGCAAACTGACGCGCCGCGTCGGCGAACGACGCGAGCTCGCGTGATGTGGTAGACTATGCCGTGTGGCAACGGGATGACAGAGGAGCAAGGCATGGACACGTTCGGGGAACCTGGTGAAGCGTTTGCGGCCCATTTTGGCAGCGAACCCGCGATGCTGGTACGCGCACCGGGGCGTGTCAATCTGATTGGTGAGCATACTGATTACAACGATGGCTTTGTCTTGCCGATGGCGATTGACCGATCCACCCTTGTGGTAGCTCGGCCCCGTAGCGATCAGATGGTACAGGTCTATAGCACCAGTATGCAGGCCGAAGACCAGTTCAGCCTTGAGACGCTCGAACGAAGCCAGACGCACCCATGGAGCAACTATATTCGTGGGATGCTCAAGTCGATGCTTGCCCGCGATCTGCATGTCCAGGGAGCGGATCTGCTGATCACCGGTGATCTGCCGGTCGGTGGCGGGCTTTCTTCCTCGGCGTCCCTGGCAATCGGGGTTGGCTACACCTTTCAGTTGCTTAACGATCTCAACTTGCTCGGCGAAGAGTTGGCGCTGCTCGCCCAGGGGGCGGAGCAGAGTTTTGTGGGTACCCAGTGCGGCATCATGGATCAGTTTATTGTCACGCTCGGGCGGGCAGGCCACGCGATGTTGCTCGATTGTCGCGATCTGAGCTATCGTAGCATCCGGTTGCCCGCCGAGGCCAGGGTAGTTGTCTGTGATAGTGGCGTGCGGCATCAACTCGTCGCTTCGGCGTACAACGAACGGCGCGAGGCCTGTCACGAAGCTGTACGGCGTTTGCGCACTCGTCTGCCCAGGCTGATGGCTCTCCGCGATCTCACGCCGACGCAATTGCAGGCGCACGCCGATCTGCTCACGGGGAAACTGCTGCCCAGGGTACGCCATGTCGTCACCGAGATCAGTCGGACGGTTCATGCTGCCGCAGCGATGGAACACGGCGATCTGGCAGGCTTTGGGCAACTGATGAACGCCTCGCACGCAAGCCTGCGCGACGATTACGAGGTGAGCATCCCCGAGCTTGACACTCTGGTTGAACTGGCCTGCGCCTTGCCAGGGTGCTACGGTTCACGAATGACCGGGGGTGGCTTTGGGGGCAGCACCGTCAGCCTGGTGGCCCACGATGCGGTCGCCACTTTTGAAACTGAACTGCGTGCCGGTTACCAGGCCCGCACCGGGCGCGAAGCCCACACCCTGGTCTGCACACCTGCCGAGGGTGTCCGCCTGATTGCCATTGCCTGATACCATTTCAGCGTGCAGCTTTTGGATTGCGGATTGCCGCCTGTGGCGTCCCAATATGCCCTGGCAACACGACCTATGCGGATTGCTCAATTCCAATTGGTATGACGCGCCAGCCGATGGCGCTTTGCAGATGAAAGCCGTACCTATGCCCCAGAATACCCCGCAACACGACCAGGTTTTCCGCCGTCGCCTCGAAGTCGGCGGGGCCTTTTCACGTGTGCTGATCCCGCTCAGCCTCGGTATCACCCGACGCGCCCTGCTCCGCGCTGGCGTGAGCAGCCACGAACGCCGCCTGGCAGGCATTCTGAGCCACTACTACTACGCGCCTGCACACCACAAAGCGGTGACGAGCCACCCGCTGGTACTTATTCACGGCATAGCCGATAATGCGTTGACTTGGGCGTTCACGATGCGCGGCATGACAAAAATCGGGCCAGTCTACGCACTTGATCTGCCCGGCTTCGGCCAGAGTGGCTATCCACCAGGGCGTCGTTTTGCCACCATTGCCGAGCAGGTGGCCGTGATTCAGGCCCTGATCCGCGAGGTGATCGGCCAACCCGCGATCCTGGTGGGCAACTCGATGGGCGGATGGGTTGCCGCACGCCTCGCCGAACTATCGCCTGAATTGACGCGTGGCATCGTCTTGCTTGATCCTGGTGGCGCGCAACTGAACGGGCGCCCTTCGTGGGAGCATTTTGTGGCAACGGTGAGCGTCCCTGATTTGGCGACGGTTCGTCGCATCTACCGCCAGATGTTCGGGCGGGTTCCCCTAGCCCTCTACCTAGGACAGGCCAGTTTCCGCGATCTCTTCGCACGCGATGCTGTGCGGCAATTTATTGAGGCGGCGAGCGAAGATGACTTCTTTACCCCCGAAGACTTGCGAAGCATCACCGTCCCAACCATGCTGATCTGGGGCGACCGCGACCGTTTTTTACCCGCAGGATCGTTTGAGTTCTTCCGTGACAACATGCCGCAGGCCGAATTGCACGTCATCAAAGGGTCCGGCCACCTACCCCAACGCGAACAACCACGGCGACTGGTTCGCCTTGTGCGTGGATTTGCCCTCAAGCAGAGCGTGCCTGCCAGCGGGAGGTAGGGGCCTGCGGCCCACACGTAGCTTTGCTGTGTTCAGAAAAAAGCCAGCGACGCTGGCTTTTTTCTGAACACAGCAAGAGGTTTGAGGCGTCAGCCTTCAGAAGGAAAAAAGATGAAAATCCACGCCCACACACTTGCCAACGGCATGCTCGTCTTGATTCGCGAAGTTCATAGCGCCCCGGTCGCCACCAGTTGGATCTGGTATCGCGTGGGGAGTCGCAACGAGCCAACGGGTCAGACGGGGATTTCGCACTGGGTTGAGCATATGCTCTTTAAGGGGACGCCAGCCGTGCCGAGGGGTGAAATTGATCGCCTGATTGCCCGCAATGGCGGTACCTTCAACGGGTTTACCTGGGTCGATTATACGGCCTACTACGAGACGTTGCCAGCCGATCGCATCGAGCTCGCGCTGCGTCTCGAAGCTGATCGTATGGTCAATGCCCTCTTTGAACCTGACGAAGTGGAGAGCGAGCGCACGGTCATCATCGCCGAGCTCGAAGGGGCCGCGAACTACCCAGAAACATGGCTCGATGAGGCGGTGAAGGCCAGTGCGTTCACGGCTCACCCGTACCACAACCCGGTCATTGGCTACAAAAGTGATCTCCTCGCCATGACCCGCGACGAACTCTACACCTATTACCAGACCTTCTATATGCCAAAGAACGCGGTACTGGTGATCGTCGGCGACGTTGACACCGACACCATCCTGCGTCAGGCCGAAACCCATTTCGGGTCACTGCCGTCAGGGCCGTCCTTGCCTTCGGTACGTGCGGTCGAACCAGAGCCACAGGGAGAACGGCGCGTTGTGATCCGCCGCCCCGGGCCAGCCCAATATGTGCAGATCGGCTTTCTTGCGCCTGATTGTCGTCACCCCGACTTTGCCGCTACGGTGGTGCTTGATGCCGTGTTGAGTGGGGCGAAAGCACCCAGTTTTATGGGGGGCGGTGCTCCGACCAACCGGAGCGCCCGGATCTACCAGGGGCTTGTCGAGACCGAGCTGGCTGCCGCCGCGTGGAGCAGCTTTATGCCCACCCGCGACCCCTATCTCTTTGAACTGAGTGCCATTGTGAGTGAAGCACATAGCGCTGAAGAGGTCGAAACGGCGCTGCTGCACGAACTGGTGAAGATCCAGCAGGACGGCATCACACCGAACGAACTCGCACGGGTTCTCAAGCAGATGCGGGCCCAGCTTGCCTACAGCCTCGAAAGCGTGACCAATCAAGCCTTGCAAATCGGCATGTGGGAAGTGCTCGACAACTACCAACGCGGCGAGACCCTGCTTGAAGAACTTGCCGCTGTCGAGGCTGCCGACGTGCAACGCGTCGCACAGACCTATTTGACAAGCAACCGTAGTGTGATTGGGACTTTTCTGCCTACGGCAGAGGAGTTGTAGGTTCCTCTGCCGTAGACGGATGAAGGGTGCGTCTGTGGCCCTACCTCTGCTCGATACGGGGACCTGACGACTCACCTGCACTGCGGGGGGAGAGCAAAAACCCCCGCACAGCCTTTTCAAAAGCATACGGGCGTTCGTCCATTGGATTATGCAAGGCACCAGAAACTTGATGATAGCTGGCACCAGGGATCAGGTCAGCGAGGCGGTGGGAATTGGCCGGAGGCACCAGGCTATCAAATTGACCTGAGAGCACAAGCGTAGGCACCGCAATCCGGGCGAGGCGATCACCAGTCTGGGTCGCAAAGAGCGAACGATAGACACGGTGCAAGCCTTCAGGTTCAAACATTGCCAGATAGGACGAGCGGCGCAACCAGGGGCGAATCCAGCCCCCACCGTGTTCGTGGGGAATGCGGAGACCGAGGGGGCGCGCACGACGTCCAATCAACTGGGTCAGGCGCAACAACCCCCAACCAAGTTGCGGCAAGAGATAGACCCGGGCATAGATAGGCATCAGATGGGCATCAACCGCCGCATCCACGAGCACCAGACGATGGACAAGGTCAGGATGCGCAAGGGTCAACTCGGCAGCAATCGCCCCGCCCATCGAATGGCCCATCAAGATAATCTCGGTCAAACCGAGATCGGCGCAAAACTGGGCCACAACGTCAGCAAGCAACGGAATCGTGTGCGCGCCTCCCAAGGGCGAATCGCCGTGACCAGGCACATCCAGGGCAAAACAACGGTGATCGCGCCCCAGGCCACGCAGTGTGCTCCACCAGAGTTCCTTGAAAGCCCCCCAGCCGTGCAGCATCACGACGGGCGGCCCAGTCTCACCGGCACAGAGATAGGCCAGGCGAGGATGGGGATGCAGGCAGGCCTGGATCGCGGCCGGAGGCCGATCCGCGAAGGCAACACGGACGTTGTTGTTATTGAGAGCAGCCATACGCTGCATTATAACAAGCCTGGCTTCCGCGCTCCATCATAATTAACCGTGCAAAAGTATTGCAAAGTATTGACAGACAGTGTACAATAGGAAAAGACAAAGGTAGGGTTGTGATTTCGAAAGAACTTCCTTATAATACTCACGCAACCACCACCAGATGCATCAGCAACAGAGGATCGTTCGAAGTTCAGCCTGATGAGACCATCGGACTGGTACCAGGGAAGGGATGGTATGCCCGTTCAACTTACGATGTGCAGGTTTTGCATCCGCAGTCGACCTGAAGTGCAGCGCACCGTTGCCCAACTCGTCAAAGAGTTTCCGAATCAGATCGAAGTTGAAGAACTCGACTGCATAGCAGCATGTGACGATGTACCAGCCATCATGATCGAAACTGATTATCACCCGCAGGTCGCGCCGTGTGAACTAGCTCGCCTCATCCGCGAGCGTCTGACCCCTCAGGTAACTGCGACACAAAGTGTTGGGGTACCCGCCCCTTACCCACCTGCATAGAGGAGGCCTTGCGGCCTCCAGAAGCACAAAAAGGCCAGCAAAACTGGCCTTTTTGTGCTGCTCAAAGAGCCCGGTGGATGCTCACGCCAACGTCGCGCTGGCGAGATCAGGGCGATTCGTAATAATGCCCTGGACACCCAGGGCCGCCAGTTGGCGCATCCGCTGAGGCGCATCAACAGTCCAAACATTGACCTGATAGCCAGCCTTGCGCACAAGCGGAATAATCCGGTCAACGAGGGGCAATTCGTGCGAGGGATGCCAGGCAGCGACAGCAAAGCGACGCAGGGCCAGAAAAGGCCACAACTCGCGGAGACGTATATCAGGGCGATAGGTACGAGTTCCCATCAAATACGCCCGGCGCACCGCCGGATCCGCCGTTTGCACCTCACGCAGGGCAGCAGGGGCAAACGAAGAGACGATCACCTGATCAACGAGGCGGGCCTGGCGCACCAGATGGGCGCACTGCCTTCCTGTTCCGGCAGTCTTGAGTTCAATATTCAGGGCAATGCCGGTCGTAGCGGCAAAAGCAAGCACCTCTTCGAGGATAGGGACACGTTCGCCGCCGATATCAAGGGCTTGCAATTCGGCCAAACGACACGTCGCAACCGGACGCGGGCGGCCATCCCAGCGCTCGGTTGTCTCATCGTGAAAGACCGCGAGGTACCCATCGGCGGTGGGTTGCACATCCAGTTCGATCATCCCGGCCCCCTGGCGATAGGCCAGTTCGAACGCAGCCATCGTATTCTCGGGTGCATAGGCTGAGGCACCGCGGTGAGCAATAATCAGTGGCATAGGCATAAGGCACAGAAAAAGACCATGAAGGTGCAACGTAGTAAAAAGCGAACGAAACACACTTCATGGTCTTAAAATATTTTGAAGAGATCGCTAAACCGACACTTCGGCAGACGCATCAATTGCCAACTCAGCCTGCCGAGCTTCTTCATCAAGCATCGGATTCAACATGCGCTGCATCGCCATCACGTGTGCGCAGGTGCCCCACGTCTGAAAGAATGCACAATCGCAGGTCCAGTGGCCTTCGCGCAGCACCACTTCGTGATTGCTATTGCCACCATTAAAGTTCGCACGCAACTCGACAAATTTCACCCGATCAGGTTCAGCAGCGTAACGGCGGGCCTTTTCAATCTTGCCGATCAGATCTGATTGCATTTCGTGCCTCCTGTCCTTCCTGAACTCCCATGTCCAGATATGCGGAGCGTAAACAAAACAACAGGGGCGGCAGCAGGACATTATCCCGCGCCGCCCCTTAGGAAACCAGCTCTTTTGTCAGTTTTGCCCCCATGGTGGCTCCTTGATCAAAAGTTAAGCAACCCTTAACATAACCTTATTATACGAGTGTGCGTGAGGCACGTCAAGGAGCAATTCAACGACCTTAGCGGAAAGTAATTCGGCTTTCTAATGAGCGACAACGCCTCACTAGACAACAAGATAATCAGTGAAGATTTGCGCATTGAACGGTTGGCCGACGTTAACTTTGACGCATACGGTGGGCGAGATCGAGAATGCGTTGCCCATACTCAGTCCCAGGAACAGCCCAGATACCATTGAGCCCAATGATCGTCGGGGCAATGCCACGGATCTGCGCGGCGAGTGGTCTCACGGCGAGCGCATAGTCAATCAATTCACGCTGATAGGATGTCGCCGCCCAATCAGGCAAGGCATAGGCTAGGAGACGCCCCAGATGTGCCCGCACCGAGAAGCTATCCCAAGCTTCAAAACTCGCCCCTTCGCGCCATTGGCTTCCATCCCAAGCCCAGTTCACTCCAGGCGGATTATCCGGCGTGCCATCACGCACGGCTCCGGTGACGGCAATGCCAGCGGGATTCCGGCGCGGACGATCACACCACCACGAGGTCAGACTGCCTGTTTCATGGGCGCACTGTGCCAGCGCCAGAAACCAGTCCACCCCGGCTTCATTGCCGATCCGCTCATAGGCCCCGACGATCTGCAGTAGATCGTAATGGGTATAGATTGTTGAACGAGCATGGAACCATGCGATCGCTTGATCAAACCGCCCCGACGGGCCAGCAACGATCCAGCCCTCATCATTGGGCCAGGGTCCCGAATGTGCGTCAGCAGGTTGCAGCACCAACGGCAGATAGGCTTGATGAGACGAAGCTGAAGCAGCATCTGCCGTACAATGCTGTGCCACTGCGCCCATTGTCCCTGCGGCGAGCATCAAGCGAAGGAACTGTCGTCGCGTTGTCATAGGATGAGCCTCTAGCTATGTCTTTGATCCAAGGGTACGTATTGAATCAAACGTCTCAGGAGGCTCAACCTGGATGAGAAGAAGGTGGTACCTGGCTCACTGATTTGAGGACTGCAGGCCCCAAGAATCTTGCGTATACTGACGAAAACAGCCAACGGCGCTGGCTGTTTTCGTCAGTATACGCATAGGTTTTCAGATCGAGACCCCAGCAAAAAGATCTGTTTCATGCAAACCGGCTTCAGGCTCAGGATAGGCGCGCATAAAGGTATCACGGCCTCCAAAGAGGCGGGCAAAGACGGCAAAGAAGCTGCCCCCAAAATTGGTTCCGCCCTGACTCGCGTGGCACCGCGCTGCGGCCATGCGCGCCTGGGCCATCGGGAGGTAGTCGACCTGGGCGTGTACCGGGAAATCGACTTCGGCGAGCGAGACAAGGTCAACATCGTGGTTCCGTCCAAACCGGCGCGGATCACGGCCAAAGAAGGGCATAAGGCGCACAAAGATGCGCAGGAGGCGACGCGGGATCGTTTGAAAGTAGAGTTTTTGGGGCTGCCAGGGAGGCAGATCGCCAGGGAAGCGGGCAGGATCGCCAGCAGCATAGAACGCAGCGACCGTCGCCTGATGAATAGCAATATGATCCGGATGCCGGTAGCCGCCAATTGGATCAAAAGTAACAACAACATGGGGGCGCAAGCGGCGGATATGCTCGACCACCCGGGCGATGACCTGTTCAAGGGGTTGTGCGGCCAGCGCCTCGGGATGGTGGTTTGCAGGGGTATCGGGCATCCCCGAGTCGCGATAGCCAAGCAGCGTGACACTGGTCAAGCCAAGTGCTTGCGCAGCACAGGCAAGTTCCGCCTCGCGGCGTGCAGCAAGCGACGGATAGCCCACCAGAAACTCGGGGTCAGCCGCACCCTCTTCGCCACCAGTGGCACAGATCAGGTGAACATGCGCTCCCATCCACGCATAGGCGGCCAGCGTCCCGCCGATCCCAAACGACTCGTCATCAGGATGCGCGAGCACGGCAAGCAAGGTTGGGCGAATACCATCTATGTTTGGTAACGTAGACATTCTTTTACTTTCTTCTTTTGGTCACAAAATACGTTTCCCCAACGCCGAGAGCGCCAGATCGACAGCAAGGGCAGCGGTGGCATTGCGTTCATCGAGAATTGGGTTGACTTCAACAAGATCGAGGCTACGCATGCCGCCAGCGTGGGCAATGATTTCGAGCGCAAGATGGGCCTCACGACGCGAAATACCACCCGCTACTGGCGTACCAACCCCAGGGGCTTCGCGGGGATCGATCACATCAAGATCAAAGCTGACGTGAAAGCCACCGGTACCTTGCTGAGCAATCGCGACGGCGGCCTCGATGACTGCGGCCATACCCCGGCGGTCAATGTCATGCATGGTGAAGACATGGATCGAGGCATGGCGCAACGCTTCACGCTCGAGCGGATCGAGGTCCCGCACGCCAACGAGGGCAACATGCGCCGGCTGAATCGCCGGGGTTCGCCCGGCAAGCCCGGTCAACAATGGATGTCCACGACCAGTCAGGGCCGCCAGCGGCATCCCGTGGATGTTGCCGCTGAGGGTCGTCTCGGCGGTATTGAAATCGGCGTGCGCATCGATCCAGATAAGACCGGGGGCGCAACCACGCGCACTGCCACTGACCGAGCCAAGCGAGAGGCTATGATCCCCGCCGAGGATGAGTGGTAAGAAGCCATCGGCAATGCTCGTCTCAACCGTAGCGGCCAAGGTCGCACACACCTCGGCAATTGGCTCGAGATACCGCAGGCACTCACCGGGGGCCGGTGGCGCACTCGTCTCGACCATCGGCGTGACCAGGTTGCCCAGATCAACAATCGGATAGCCAAGATCCTCGATGCGTCGACGCAGGGCCGTATAGCGCATCGCACTTGGCCCCATGTCAACGCCACGCCGTCCAGCCCCCAGGTCAAGTGGTACCCCAATAAGCGCGATTTTCTCAGGCTTCATTCGCACTCGCAGCCGGCTCAAGCGGCAACCCCTCAGGCACACCAAACCGCACTTCGAGCACACCATTGCGGAAGACTGCGCGGCGCGCAGGACGTTCAGCAAGGGTCATCGGCAAGATCATATCGCGCCGGAAGTTACCAATTTCGATAAAGAGCTCATCGCCACGTTTGGTCATCGCGACTTTGCCAATTTCGACGTGCGGCAGGGGCAGACGCATCACATACTCTTCGCCCTCACGCACAATCTCCTGAGTCTTGCCCCGAAACTGCACTTTGACCGGGTCGGTCTCACCAAAAAGGGCCCGGCCAACCATCGAAAGGTCGTCAACACCGGCAAGATCACGGGCATAGTGGGGGCTTTCCCAGATCGGCAGCGGTTGAAAAATATCGTACGCCATCTGGCGATAGCCCTGCTGGATACGGGCCAGTTCCTGCATAAAAGCGCCCTCGGCCTGATCAACTGGCAAAACCCGGTTGAGCACCACCCCGTCGACCGGATAGCCAAAGAGCGCGAGGTAGGTCGCCGCACGCTGCGCCTCTTTGATCACCATACGTTCAGGATTGATTACCAGGCGATACGAACTGACCTCGGGATCAATCAGCGTTTCACGCAAGGCTTCGACCCCTTTCGAGAGGCGCTCGAGGGTCGCAAACATATCGGTTGCCGGAATCAACTGCTTGACGAGGGGGCGGGCAGCCTTCAACGTTTGCGGCTCCCAGTCCATCACCCGTGCAGCATACCAGGTAAAGGTTTCAGGCATCGTCAAAAGGCGCACCGTTTCGCCGGTCGGGGCGGCATCAACCACCACAACATCAAACTCGCCCGTTTTGGCCTGACGACGAATATGGAGCAAGCTGACAACCTCTTCCATCCCTGGAATGATCGCCAACTCTTCGGCTGCAACTTCGTCGACCCCGCGCCGTCGCAGCAGGGTTGATAGATAGCTACGTAACTCGCCCCAATGCTCACGCACCTCGTCAAGCACATTGATCTCCTGGCCCCAAAGACGATCAGTCAAAGGGGTAGGATTAGAGCCAAGAGGCGCATCAAGGGCATCAGCAAGGCTGTGCGCAACATCAGTACTGACAACAAGGGTACGATAACCTAACTCGGCGGCCCGGACGGCCGTAGCGGCAGCTGTGGTCGTCTTGCCAACTCCGCCTTTGCCAAGATAGAGGATGAGCCGCATATATCTTCTTCTCTCTCCACTAAACTACAATGTCAGTCATTGCTCTCTTCATCTGACGCTTCTTCTATTGTACGTGTTGCATAAGAGGGCGTCAAACGTCATTGACAGTGCGCGCGAGGCTGTGCTACCCTGAAGGTAATGTATCATTGTTCAACGCGGAGAGGCGCAAGGAGTGCTGACTGATCTCTATTTGATTCGTCACGGTGATCCCGCACGCAAAGCTGACATCCCCTATCAGACGCTGCCAGGCCCTGATCTTTCACCACGCGGGCGCGAAGAGGCGCGTCAGGCAGCGGCGTTTCTTGCCAATGTGGGCCTGGAACATCTCTTTGTCTCGCCGTTTGCCCGCACCACCCAGACGGCCGAGGTTCTTGTTGACCACCTGCATGTCCCTGTTACCTTTACTGGTCTGGTGCAGGAGCATGGCCCCCACGAGCCGTTCGAGCAGGTGCGTGAGCGGCTCCGCGAGTTACTGGCAGCCGCGCAGGACTCACCCTATCAACGCATCGGTCTGGTGACACACGGTTCACCGATCCGGGCGCTGTTACTCGAAATGAGCAGTGAAAAGATCGATCTGAGCAAGCATGTCTACGCGGGAGGGAACCCCGCGCCCACCTGTGGCATCTGGCATATTCACCGTGTTGACGAACATACCCAGCGTTTTGAACTCATCTTTCGACCATCATGAGCAAGGAAGAGCCAGCCATCCCGAATAGTCTGCTGGAGGCGCTGCGCACAGCCCAGCATCTTGTTGTGCTGACGGGGGCAGGTATTTCAGCCGAGAGCGGCATTCCGACCTTCCGCGATGCGCAGACGGGCCTCTGGGCGCAATACAGTGCCGAAGAACTCGCCACACCTGAAGCTTTTCAACACCATCCGCGCCTTGTCTGGGACTGGTATGCCTGGCGGAGGCAGATGGTTGCGGCGGCCAAGCCAAATGCAGGCCACCTGGCCTTAGCCCGTCTCGAACATCTTGTCCCGACCTTTACCCTGATTACACAGAATGTTGATGGCTTGCACGCAGCAGCCGGGAGTCGCGCGCCAATCGAGTTGCATGGGAACATCATGCGTGTCCGGTGCGCCACCGAAGAGACCAGGTATACGACCTGGAGCGAGGAGGGCGCATTGCCGCCACCTTGCCCAACCTGTGGCGCACCCCTGCGCCCCGATGTTGTCTGGTTTGGCGAACAATTGCCCGTGATCGCCCTTGAACGAGCCTGGACCGCCGCCGCAACCTGTGATGTCATGCTCTCGATTGGCACCTCGGGACTGGTCGAGCCAGCCGCGTCGCTGCCACGGTTAGCCTACAACCGCGGGGCTACTGTCGCGGTGCTAAACCTTGATGTCACCCCACACAACGAAGAACGACTCTATCTGCTCAACGGCCAAGCAGGAAGCCTGCTGCCAGCGTTGGTGGCTGCCCTGGAGCAACAGGGATAAAACCCGGGGAAACCTGCCGGGGTACGGCGCGCGGTTGGGCGCCATCTTTAGTATTTTGCAGATGGCACAAGCCCGCTTAGCGGGCTTGTGCCATCTGCAAAATACAAAGATACGCTACTCCTGAAACCACCAGGCATAGCGCGCCCACGGCTGATCAGGATAGACATGCTCGGGTCGTTCGGGGTTGATGCGGACGGTCAACTCGATCCCAGCCCGCAGGTGATAGACATTGGCATCGTTGACCACCCACGCGACACGGGCTTCGTAGGGGCGACGGTTGGGCGGTCGTACCCATAAGACGAGCGTCAATTCAGCAGCGTGGAAAAGCATCTGGTGGTTGATCGCATCCTGGCGTTCGACGCGCAGAATCTCGGCCGGTGCCACAATCGCATGCGAAAGATCGGCTTGCATCGTCGTCCGCGCTTTTTCCGCCCGCTGCGCACGCCCTGCCAGGGCAAACCAGATCAATGGGGCGACGCCAAACGACACGATTGACACCGTGTACTGCATAACCAGGCCCGTAGCCACAGGTTCGCTGCGCCCATCAGTGGGCAAAATGCAACGAAAACGTAGGCTTAGAAACCCCGTCTCCGGTTCAAGCCTTCCCTGACAGAGCAATGGTTCAGCCAGACGTGCTGAAACCGGCATCACAACCAGGCCAACAAGACTAACGACAAAGCCGAGCGCCAAGCTCACAAGCGTGCGTTTGATTAGCTGCACCATACGACTTCCCGTCTAGATGATGATAGGGAGGTTGGAAGGATCACACCACAAGCACAACGACCCGATAATCTTTCTTTAAGCGCAGAAGCCTTGCTCTTTGGTTGTATTTTGCAAACTATGTTGTGGGAATTATACCAGTTCTGGTTACGTTGGGGAAGGATCATGCGGCAGAAAAACGAGTGGTCTCCTGTATAATAAGAACTATCAGGAGCGTAGCCGCCCTGAACATGAGACCTCTACGGTGCTGCACCCCATAGATGGGGGTTGCCATGAAGATCAAAATCACGCGAAGCAAGAAGCGTTCCAAAACCGTGAGTGCCCGTCAGGACGGCGATACGATCGAAATCCTTGCGCCAGCCCATCTTTCTGATGAAGAACTCCAGCCGATTATCGCCCATTTAACTGGCCGGATCGAGCGCCGTGCGCAAAAAGAGGCGCTTGATGATGCGAACCTGCACGCAATCGCCAGTGAACTCAATCACCGTTATTTTCAGAATGCCCTGCACTGGGCTAGCATTACCTGGTCAATGCAACAGAACAAACGCTTTGGTAGTTGCACCCCGATCGATAGTACGATCCGAATTTCGCATCGGCTGGCGCATATGCCCCGTTTTGTCCAGGAATATGTGGTGATGCACGAGCTCGCCCATTTGCTTGAGGCGAATCATGGCCCCCGGTTCTGGAGCATTGTTGAACAGTACCCGCTTACCGAACGTGCGCGGGGGTATCTGATGGCGGTTGGGTTGGAACAACTTGACGATGAGGCATAAGGACGTTGGTATGGCTAATGAAGCAACGGTGCTCTATTCGGTTCATGACGGTGTGGCGACGCTCACGTTGAATCGTCCGGAAGTTTATCACGCGCTCAATGCGCAGATGCACGCCGATCTTATGGCTGGCCTGGCAAGGGCTGAAGATGATCCGTCAGTGCGGGCGGTGATTCTTACAGGGACTGACCAGGCCTTTTGCAGCGGGCAGGATCTGCGCGAGTTTCCAACCGAAGGCACCGTCGCGATGATTGGCGAACGCCTGCGCGACAGTTATAATCCGCTGGTGCGCAAGCTCCAGACGCTCCCCAAGCCGATCCTTGCCGCCATCAATGGGGTCGCCGCAGGGGCCGGGTTGAGCCTCGCACTGGCATGCGATCTCCGACTGGCCGGCCAGCAAGCCCGTCTGGTCGTTGCGTTTGCCCGCATTGGCCTGATTCCCGACTGCGGGATGCTCTATACCCTGCCCCGTCTCATTGGTCAAACCCGTGCGTTTGAGCTTGCCGCGCTCGGTGGCGAGCTTGATGCGACTACCGCCATGGCCTGGGGAATGGTCAATCGCGTTGTGCCTGATGACGAGGTGCTCGCCGCTGCCCAGGCGCTCGCCGCCCAGCTCGCACGCGGCCCGGCAACGGCAATCCGGCTCATCAAAGCCGGCCTCGCCGAGTCGCAACACGCCACGCTTGATGCCATGCTCGACTACGAGCTCCACGCGCAGCAGATTGCCGGGGCGCACCCCGATTTCCGTGAGGGTGTGGCCGCGTTTGTGCAGAAGCGCGCCGCTCGCTTTCAGTAGGAGCCCTATGCAGACTCTACCCTTCGGGTTGTGGGCCAGTCCGTTGACTCCACGCCAGATGGCGGCTTCGTTGCGCCTCGATGATGTGCTCTGGGATGCCAGTGGGCGGTATATCGTCTGGCTCGAGGCCCTTGATGGGCGCGGCGCGCTCTGGTGCGTTGATACGCAGCGTAACGATGCACCCCGTGAACTGACCCCCGGCGATCTTGCGGTGCGCGGGCGGGTTGGCTATGGCGGAGGCGCTTTTGCCGTTGGCGATGGGCAGGTTGTCTTTGCCGAAGCTTCTTCGGGCCGCCTCTGGTGCCAGCACCTCGACGGGAATTCGCGCCGCCCAGTGACACCAGCCTTTGGGTCCGCCGCCGCCCCTGCGCTTGCCCCTGATGGCAAAACGGTGATCTTTGTCCATAGTTATGAAGAGCAGGATTGCCTCGCCATTACGTCACTTGATGGCACCCACTGGCCGCAACAACTAGTCAGAGGGCACGATTTTGTGATGTGGCCCTGCTGGCATCCTGCGGGTGACCGCATCGCCTATGTGGCATGGCAGCATCCCCATATGCCCTGGGATAGCTCGACCCTCTATCTGGCCGAGCTTGGGTTCGAGGGGCAACTGCCACACGTGCATACGACCCGTATAGTCGCTGGGGGTGAAGGCCAGAGCATTGTGCAGCCCTGCTTTTCACCCGATGGGCACTATCTCGCGTATGGATCTGATCACGAGGGTACGTGGCAGGTGTATCTCTACGAAGTGGCGACGGGGAACAACCGACGGCTCAGCGCGGGCGCGGGCGAGTATGGGCAGCCAGCCTGGGCGCAAGGTTTACGCTCTTTGGCGTGGAGCCATGACAGCCAGCGGATTTATGCGCTGCACAATGAGCGTGGCATACGAAGCATCGAGGCTCTGCCCATTGACGGCAGTCCTGCGTCTACCCTTGCCAATCCCGAGGGATATACCTGGTTTTCACAGCTTGCCGCTTCCCCCCGGAACGACGACCTGGTGAGTCTGGCCTCGGCTTCGACCATACCGCCCCGCCTGGTCGTACAGAATGCAGCAACCACCCAAATCCTGCGCCGGAGCAGTAGCGAACTGGTGGCAAAAGAGCAATTGGCCGACGTACAGTGCGTCAGTTGGGTCGCAGGAACCGCCACAATCCACGGCATGCTCTACCTGCCACCGGGATATGACCCCAACCAAGATGGCCCAAAACCACCTGCGGTGATCCGTATTCACGGCGGCCCAACTGATCAGGCGGTGGCGACCTATAGCGGTGAGGTTCAATTCTTTGCGACCCGTGGTTATGTTGTGCTCGACGTCAACTACCGTGGAAGCACCGGCTACGGGCGCGCCTACGCCCAGAGTCTGCGCTACGCATGGGGCGTCTTTGACGTGGCCGATGCGATCAGCGGAGCTCACTATCTTGCGCAAGAGAACCTGGCTGACGCTTCACGGATCATCATCATAGGAGGCAGCGCGGGTGGCTACACCGTGCTTGAGGCGCTCTGTCAGGCACCCGAACGCTTTCGTGCAGGCATTTGCCGTTACGGCGTCAGCAACCTCTTTGCCCTGGCAACCGACACCCACAAATTCGAGGCGCACTACCTCGACAGTCTGGTCGGCCCCTTGCCAGAAACGGCCACGCGCTACCGCGAACGCTCACCGCTCTTTCACGCCGAACGGATCAACGCCCCGATGGCAATCTTTCAAGGCAGTGAAGACCGGGTCGTGCCGCCCGATCAGGCCGAAACGATTGTTGCGGCCCTGCGACGACGTGGCATCCCACACATCTACCACCTCTTCGACGGCGAAGGCCACGGCTGGCGGCGGGCCGAAACAATTGCAACCTACTACCGCGCCATTGACGATTTTTTACGTCAACACGTCGTCTTTGCCGGGGCCTAAGGTGGTTTGGCGTCCGTCCACACAAGGGTACGTGGGCCGCGTGCCAGCGTTGCTGGCACACGGTACACGCACCATTACACCCCTTGCCCGTAGACACGCCTGATCGCAACACGCACACTGGCACGGGGCGCATCTGGTCGACGGGTCAACCATTCCTGAACACGCTCAGGAGCCAGGTAACGCTGCGCCAGGCGTAGACGCAGCGCAGGATCGCTCGGCTCAACAATCGCCTCGCCTTGCAACGATAGATAGCGAATCCCGTCTTCGATCGTGATGCTAATCGTCGGCGTACGGCGCAGGTTGCGGGCCTTGACACTCTGATCACCAACACTAAAACAGATCACATCCCCATCCAGGAGGTACCAGACAACCGTCTGTTGAATGCTGCCATCGGCATTGAGCGTAGCGATCACCGCATAGTGCCGTTCGTCGAGCAGCGCACGTTGCGGTGGCGTGAGGGTAACAGATGTGTTCATTGATTCGGCTTTCCCTTCCGATAAGAATCTATCTTGTGACGCACAAGTTTTGAGAACCGCAGGCCCTAGGGCGATGGCATCTTCCGTGTATGCACCCGCCCGGGCACCCGCAAGGGGTGCCCGTACACCGGGCCCGGGCACCCGCAAGGCGAGCCCATACACCGGGTCTGGCACCCGGCCGGTAGGGGCACCCCTTGCGGGTGCCCTGATAGCGCGTCTTTTTGTCTCCGGTTTCGTATCATGCAATCGCCCTGCCGCAGGACCCCAGGCCCGTTGGCAATTGCCCGCTCGTATTGTATGATCAGTTAGCAAGCGTTGCCAGCACATACTGGTCAAGAAGGAGAACCATCCGATGCTCACCCTCGAAGCGCCCCTCGATATGCACCTCCATTTGCGTGAAGGAGCAATGCTCGAGTTGGTTGCGCCCCTCAGTGCTCAGGCGTTTGCCGGGGCCGTGATCATGCCGAATCTTGTTCCCCCGGTCGACACCCTTGAACGGCTTACGACCTATCGCGCGGCGATCGAGGCAGCGGTTGTGCCCCACCGCTTCCTTCCGCTGATGACGCTCTTTTTTCGTGCCTACGACCGGGCGACCCTGGCGGCAGCACGCCCAGCGATCATCGGGGTAAAACTCTATCCTGATGGGGTGACGACCAATAGCAGCGGTGGCGTCAGCGATCTGGCGGGGGTGGAACCAACCCTGGCCTTGCTTGAAGAGCTTGGCATTCCGCTGCTGGTTCACGGCGAGAGTCACGGCTTTGTGCTCGACCGCGAGACCGAGTTTCTGCCTTTCTATGCACATTGGGCGCAACGCTTCCCCCGCCTGACGATTGTGATGGAGCATATCACCACGGCGGGGGCCTTGGCGCTGCTCGATGAATATCCGAATCTGGCGGCTACGGTAACATTGCATCATCTGCTGATCACGCTTGATGATGTCGCAGGAGGCTTGCTGGCCCCGCACCTCTTTTGCAAGCCTATCGCCAAGCGCCCCGAGGATCGTGCCGCATTGCTTGCGGCAGCCTTGCGGGCTCATCCGCGCCTGATGTTTGGGAGCGACTCGGCCCCGCACCCAATCCACCGCAAAGAGGCGGCAGGATGTGCCGCCGGAGTCTTCACGGCACCGGTGATCCTGCCCATGCTCGCGGATCTTTTTGAGCGTCACGAAGCACTTGACCAACTCCAGGCTTTTGTTTCCGACAATGCGCGCCGCATCTACGGCCTCGAGCCACCGGCGAAGCAGGTTCGCCTGGCACGGGAAGCCTGGCGGGTACCCGAGCGCTACGGTGACGTTGTCCCCTTCGCAGCCGGCGAAACGTTGAACTGGCAGATCGTTGAAGTTTGTTGATACTGCTTCAATGCACGCGCACCACAAGGAGCGTCATATCGTCGTGGGTCGGCATACCAGCGCTAAACAACTCGACATCGTACGCAATACGATCAATCAAAGCCTCGGGGGCGAGATGCCCCCAGTGTGCCAGCAGCGCTTGCAAGCGCTCAAAACCAAAGAGATTGCGCTCGTGATCATGGGCCTCGACAATGCCGTCAGTATAAAAAAGCAGCGTATCGCCAGGGGCGAGCGCAATCTCGACCTGCGAAAATGTGGTGTCACGCGAAAAGCCTAGCGGCAACGACTGAGGGCTCGGCAGAAAATCGGTTGTTCCATCGCGCCGATAGCGCAGCGGCGTCAACTGGCCTGCCGAGGCAAGCACCATCCGCTGCTGCTGAGGATCAACCACGGCATAGCTCACGGCCACAAAGCTAGAACGGGGAACATCATCGACCAACCAACGGTTGGTCTCGGTCAACACAACCCAGGGCGTCTCGTGGTTGCGGGCCTCTGAGCGCACCGTCGAGCGCGCCACGGCCATCAGCATCGCGGCAGGCAACGATTTGCCGCTCACATCACCGATAATGACCCCAACGCGCGTACCAAGGTCAACCACATCATAGAAATCACCTCCGGTCTCGCGTGCAGGCAAACAACGCGCCGCCAGTTCGACCTGTGGCATCCGGGGCAGTTCACGCGGAAAGAGGTTCAACTGGATCTTGCGCGCAATCTCAAGTTCTTGTTCAACCCGTGTGATCGACTCTTGATAGAGGCGTGCATTCTCGATCGCGAGGGCGGCATGGTTGGCGAAAGCGCGTGCGACCTCAATCTCACGCTCGGTAAAGATCCGCGACACACGGCTCTGCGGATCGAGGCTACGTGAATCGATATTGAGAACCCCAAGGACGCGGCCCCGCGCCACCAGGGGCACACCGAGCCACGAGCGAATATCGTTGAGGACTTCCATTGGCAGCCACGGAGCGCCCCCCTCCCCTTGAATATAGACTAGCGGTTCATTGCGAAGAACCACCGCCCCGCCGGCACTTCCTTCGAGAGGCAAGATAAACGGGAACAACTCTTGGTCTTGCGCGCGACCTTTGAAGGCAACCATATGCAGATACGAGCCTTCGCGCAACATAATCGAAGCCGTATCAAATGCAATCAGCTTGCCAAGCTCATCGAGCACCAGACGCAACACCTCAGCAGGGTCAAACGAAGAACTGAGCACTCGGGTCATCTCGCGCAGCGTATCGGCGGTCTGGCGTTGCGCCTGTTCAGCCGCAAAGAGTTGCGCATTCTCGATGGCAGCAGCAATCGAAGTCGCCACCGTCATCATCAACTCTAGTTCCTCAGCGCTAAAATTGAGTGGCTCGCTAAGGCTATCGAGCGAAATCGAGCCAAAGACCCGGTCACGGCTAATCAACGGGACGATCACCAGCGCCTTGATGCCAAGCGACCGCCAGAGCTCACGTGAGGCGGCGGCAAGCGGATCGTGATCTGGGTCATTAATGACCACGGGACGGCGAGTTATCGCAAGTTGCCGCACAATCGGGTTGTCGCTCGCCTCAATCTGCAGGCCAACCAGTTGGAGATCGGGGTATTCAGCCGCGACATACCCTGTTCCATCAGGGTGGAGAATGACCGTCCCCGTATGATCGGCCCAAAAGAGTTGCACCAATTCACGCGCCGCGAGATCGAGGATCTCCTGTTGATCAAGGCGGGCCGACAAAACCGAGGCCATCCGATGCACAAGAGCCATCCGGTCGGCCTGGCGCTCGGCAGCCTCGGCACTCTCACGGGCTTCGCGGAGCAGACGTTCACGTTCTTGAAACAGGCGTACCTTCTGGACACCAAGACTGATATAGCTCGCCACCTGGCTCAGAAAATCGAGCGTGCCAACATCATAGCGATAGGGCTGATACGCCTGGATCGAGAGCACGCCGATCAACTCGCCATCACGCGCAACCACGGGCACACCGGCCCAAGAACGCACCTCATAGGGCGGACCAATGGGTTGGGGCATAATGCCACGCCGGTGCAACGCTTCGCGCTGTTCGACCAGATCCTGAAAAAGCAGCGGCTCACGTTGCGCAAGAATCCACGTGCTCATTGAAGCGTGGGGCGGGGGCTGACCAACAAGATCGAGTGAAAACCACTCACCCTCTTCAACAAAGGCGGCATTGGTAATCAAACCACTCTCAGGATCGCAAACAACCAGCGCAAAGACATTGACGCCAATCAATTCGTGAAAGATGCGATAGGTCTCGGCGAGCATCTGATCGAGGTCATACGAAGCAGCGACGAGTTTACCGATCTGACCAATCGCTTCGAGTTCAACAATCTGGCGTTCGCGCTGACTCTGCAGGCGCACATTTTGCAGATAGAGGGCAATCTGGGCCGCAACATTTGGTAAGAACTGCGCATCACGTTGGGTAAAAACACCAGGGCACGCACTCCGAATGCTCATCTGACCAATGACCACCCCGTTCCGGTCATACAGGGGCACGCCAAGCCACGCATGTACCGGCAGCAACCCGGGCGGGGCGGCATGGCGAATATTTGGGTAGGCCGCAAGTTCAACCGACAGATCGTTGAAGCGCATCACCTGGCCGGTCGCCAGAATATGCGCGGTCAAAGAGTTCGCCGGCGGCGGCTCAAGCTCCCACAACCGGGTCGTCCGCCCCTCTTCCAGCATCAGGCTATCCGTGACCACCCCGCGCTCGTGATCATAGGCAATCACCGTCAACCCATCAAGCTGGACAAAGCTCTGCAAGGCATCACGCACCGTAAAGAGCAAGGTTTCGAGCGTCGGAGCGGTCAGGGCGGCCGTACTGATCGTACCGAGGGCACGGAGTTCAGCAATCTGGCGTTCACGCTGGTCGAGCAAGCGCGCATTTTCAATAATCGTCGCAATCTGATACGCGATCGACATCGAAAGATTGATTTCGTACTCCTCAAACGGGCGCGGGGACAACCCGAAGAGGTTCAGGGTACCGATCACCATGCCACTGATAGTTAACGGTAAAATCAGCGAACTTTCGGCAGGCGGAAAGACCTCAAACGGCAAACCAATGCCTTCATAGTGAGAGCGCCAGTTATCAGGAATCACAATTGGCTGTGCCGTATAAACCGCCTCGCGGATCGGGCTGACCGTCAGACGTGAGTAGGTCGTCCGCTCAACATACGCCTCAGAAAACCCCCGCTGCGCATAGAGCACCAGGAATTCGCGGTTCTCATCGATCAAGCGCACATTGCCGGCATCAAGCTGAAACAATTCGAGCACGACATCAATCGCGTGATCGAGCAACTCCGTGAGTGGCTTGCGCGTCACCAACCCTGCCGAGACCTCACTGAGGGCACGAATCTCTTCAGTGCGGGCAGCAACCTGTGCGGCTAGCGCATGCGAGAGATTCTCCTGTTGTTCGATCAGGGCAACATTTTCGAGGGCAACGGCAATCACATTAGCCATGCGCTGCAACAGGTCAAGCGTAGCCTGGGTATAAAGGCCAACCTTATAGCTCTGCAGCGAAATCACGCCAACCGAGGCCGCGCCGATCAAGAGCGGGACACCCATCCAGGCCCGCGAGCGCTTCTCGATCTGACCGAAAGGGACACGGGGCAAGGCAGGATCGCGCTCATAGAGCAAATCGCGATAGAGCATCGGCTGCCCACTCCGCACAATCGCCCCGGTGAGGAAGCCGTACTCAACCTGTTCGATATACGAAACATCACCCTCATCAACCAGCAGCGCACACTTGAAGTATTCAGGACGCTCATCGCAAAAAGCCAGGTAGGCCGCGTCAAAATCAAAGACAGTCGCGAGTTCAGCCTGGATCGCCTGAAAGATCGCCTGAAAACTCGGACGCTCGCGGCACGTCAGGCTAATATTGTAGAGCGCTTTGAGCACACGCGGATCGCGCTCCTGCTGTAAGCGGAGCAAGCGGCGGCGGTATGCACGTTCAAGGTGATCGCGCCTGGCAGCAAGCCTGGGCATAGTGCTCTAGATCCTGATTGGTTAGCGGAAGGGAAGTTCTACAACCTCCGCAGCGACACCGGCAATCTCAAGCCGGGTACCCACAGCAGCATAAGCGGTACGCACATACCCCAGGGCAATCAAGCCATAGCGTGGGGAGACAACAAGGCTGGTGAGATCACCGGCCTCTTTGTCACCAACAGCAAGTTTTGCCAAAGGGATGGTTGGTTCAGTCGGCAGCGTGGGCAACGCCGCCAGGCGTAAGCCACGCAACTGTTTCGCCAGGCGCCCACGACTCTCCATACGGGCAATAATCTCTTGCCCAACATAGCAGCCTTTGTTGAAACTCACCGCCTCCCACAGACCGGTCTCAAGCGGAATATACTCCTGTGACAATTCACGCGCATAGGCCGGATAGCCCTGTTCGACCCGCAGCACATCGTAGGTCGCGGGGTCAAGCAGCTGCGCACCAGCTTCACGCAGCGCATCAGCCACCTGCGCCATCGTTTCAGGTGCCGCGAGCAGCCAGTACCCATTGCCGCCAATAGCGTGTGTCCGTGTTACATACAGCAACTGATCATGCCAGGTTGTCACCGCAACCCCGTGCGCAGCAAGCTCAACCCCCGGCAGACCAAGTTGGGCAAGCAGCGTAGGAGCCTGAGGCCCATAGAGGGCACGCTGATCAAGGCTGGATCCGGCATCTTCAAGTTTCACCCTGTCGTTGAAAAAGATATTTTTGCGTAGATGGCTGCTCAACGCCGCCCCACGCCCGGGACTGCTGATCAGCAACAGCGCATCATCAAAAGCGTACACCGTCAAAAGATCAATCATCCGCCCGATTGGCGTCGTCAGGACGGTCATCGTCCCTTGCCCAGGTTGCAACGCTTCAATATGGTTCGTCGAGAGGCGATGGAGGAGCGCAGCACGATCACGGTCACGCATCCAGACGCGACCGTGATCAGTCGCAACCAGCAGGCTTGCGCCTTCGTACGTATCAGCATAGGCACGAGGCATGGCCTCGGAAATATATGACAGCATAGGGGATTACCTCACTATTCATGTCATGATACCACAGGCCGCCTGGTTTTATCTGCGATCTTGCTGAAATTCATTGCCGAGCAGACCAAGCAAGACATTGTAAGGTGGCGCATTTTCGGGATGGAGCTCGAAGCGTGCCCGCTCAAACCACTGCACCGTATACTCGCGCCCATCACTGAGTGTCTCGGCCTGTGGGCCACTCAGCGGCAACCCAAAGAGCGCAAGGCTCTCGGCTTCACTCTTGCCGGGGCGTCCATCAAACTCAAGCCCATTGGCACGCCAGAGGGCCAGGATCGCACCGCAGACATTGTGGCCCGTCTCGGCAAAGAAACGACAGCCTGGCTCTGATGTACTCGTTGCAAAGGTTTGCCAATCACGCCCCTGTTGCACCAGCCGATCAAACCCCAGCCGCCCGAGCAGCACATCGTACGGCGGCGCATTGCCGGGATGCAACTCAAGGCGATTGCGTTCAAACCACTGCACCTGCAACGCCCGACCTTCGATCATCTCTTCGCGCTGCGGCCCCACCGGATACCCAAAGACAGGCAGGCCACCATTCTGTTCCCAGAATGTCCGGATCCGACCCGCGATGCAAAAGCCCGTCTCGGGGAAACAGCGTTGATCAACCGGCTGGGGTTGCGGTTGCGGTTGAGGCTGAGCCTGGCCGACGACGTGACGCAGGAAGACTGGCGACGGGCCGAGCCCGAGGACAAATTGCCCATCACGTGCCACCTCGGTACGGGTTTCACCACTGAGCGTCACCAGTGTTCCTTGGCCTGCGCCGGTAGGAATGGCAACCTGAGCAGGCTGCAAGGCCCAGAGCAGATCAACCACCTCGCCCCCGCGTTGAAAGCGTGCGCCATAGGCCGACGGGCCACTCAAAACCGTCAGATCATCAAGGTAGATCGTCCCTGCTCCCGTCGCCGTATCGGGTTCATCATCAAGCACCAGGGCGATCAAACGAGCCGGCAGATCGAGGCGAAGGTTGCCACTGCCACTGACGCGATCGTAGGCCTCGACCTGACCAGAGAGCGGCACGGCGAGGAATTGCCACCCAGGCGCACCAACAAAACCGAGGCGAAACTGCAACGTCTCGCCTTCGGCATCACGCAACCAGACCTTGAGCGCATGACCACTACCATCGCCATAGATTTGAACCCCAAGGTCGGTGGCACCAGCCGGGATCAGGGCCGGTGAACCTGCGGTAAAGACAACATAATCATTGCCACGAGTACCAAAGGTATAACTGAGCTGGCCCGAAAACTGACCGCCATAGACCTGTGCCGAACTCTGGGTAAACGTACCATTCGGCTGATCACCACGGCGCCACGTGCCAAAGTTCTCGAAATCAACCACCACGCTGCGCTGACCGAACTCAAGCATGCCAGCGGGCGTCGTCCCAACGAGTTGCTGATTGAGGGTACGGAAGGCCTCGAGGGCGGGTTTGCCCTGGCTATAATCAGTACGCCCCGCGCCATAGGCGAGCAGACCAAGGCCATCACCGGGGTTGACGTCCTTGAGGTTATACCAGATCACCCGTTCCACCCCGGCAGCCCGTAAAAGGGCAGCCCCGCGCACAAGATAGCTCGCCTGAACCTCAGGCGCAACCTGACGGCCATCGCGGTCACCACTGGCCGTCGACCAGCCATACTCAGTCACCCAGATCGGCTTCGATCCAAGGCGTTCAGCGAGCGCTCGTACTGAACCAACCCCAGCCGCAGCGATCTGACCCTCTTCAGGGCTTTTGGGATCGGTATAAGGGTGCAACGCAATCACATCAAACGCATTCCAGGCCCCGTGCGTCGCCATCGCTTGCAAAAAGCTCGTCGCAGGCTCAGGCGAGACCAGGCCAGCCGCTAACACCCGGGCATTGGGATCAGCCGCCTTGATCGCCTGGTTCGTTGCCTGCAAGAGCGCGGCATAGGCAGCAGGGTCGGGGGCAGGTGCCCAGTAACGCGCATTATCAGGCTCATTCCAGACCTGCCAATATTGCACCCGATCTTTATAGCGAGCGACGACCGCACCGGCAAACGCCGCAAACTGCGCCACATCAGGAGGGGCAAAGGCTTCGCCGCGTCCACGCGCAGCCCAGGCCGGGGTCGGGCCATTCAACAGACCAATGACCTTGATGCCACGCCGCGTCAGATCATCAACCACCCGGTCATGCCAACCCCAATCAAACTCACCCGGACGAGGCTCGATCCGCGCAAACTGGAAATCTTCGCGTGCCCACCCCATCCCCGTCTGCCCCACTAGATCGACCGGCACCTGCAACGTCTCATAGACTGGATAGCGCGACGCCAGGTGGCTATTCACCCCAAACGCCGAATCGATCCCAGCGCCTGATGATTGCCCAGCGACTGGTGGCAAGGGCGTGAGCAGCAGCGCAAGGCCGACGAGCACCCCAAGCCAGAGGCGAGCTGATTTGAACATACAAAGGCTCCTTACGTAACTGTTCATACTCATCCTGGGAGCGAGAGCGTCCCGCCCTCGGAATGCCTTCGAGGGCGGGACGCCCTCGCTCCCAGGCAAGCCTGCTACCCCAAATGTGAACACATACCTCCTCAGGGTGACTTGAAAGAATAACAAGACCCTGGTATAATACCGAAGGTTTGAGCCAATTGGTTACGCACCAAGACGAGCCACATTGTACAGCATGTCTTATTTCTGCGCCCCCATAGTCTAGCGGCCTAGGACGTCACCCTTTCAAGGTGAAGATCGCGGGTTCGAATCCCGCTGGGGGTACCATTTTTTGTATGGCTTGCTGGTTACTCAAAACTGAGCCCACCGTATACAGCTACGCTGACCTGGAGCGTGAGCGCAAAACGATCTGGGACGGGGTCGCAAACAACGTTGCCCTCAAACACATGCGCACGATGGCCCCAGGCGATCAAGCACTCATCTATCACACGGGCGACGAGCGCCAGGCTGTAGGCATAGCTGAAGTAATCAGCGCCTCATATCAAGACCCCAAGACAGACAATCCTCGCGTTCTTGTCGTTGATATTCGTGCCACGCGCGCCTTGCCCTCACCCGTCAAACTGGCCGACATCAAAGCCGATCCGCTCTTTGCCGACTCGGCGCTGGTGCGCCAGGGTCGCCTCTCAATCGTTCCTTTGACAGATCAACAGTGGCAACGTTTGCTTGTCATGGCCGAAGTTTCGGCGTAATATGGTATATTACGCACTATGTTTGGTCAATTTGCAACTCCAGTGAAACTGGAACTATCTGAGGCGCTGCGGAGGTGCTGCGATGGATGCAGCGACAATCCTGGTCGTAGACGACGAGCAGCCCATTGTCGATCTGGTGGCGAGCTATCTAGCTGCTGAAGGTTTTGCGATTCAGCGCGCCTTCGATGGCCCATCAGCGCTGACGCTGGCCCGGGCGATCCGGCCTGACTTGGTCATCCTGGACGTCATGCTGCCCGGCATTGATGGCATCGAAGTCTGTCGACGTTTGCATCAAGAGACATCAGTCTATGTGTTAATGCTGACCGCTCGCACTGACGAGGTTGACAAATTGATTGGGCTTTCGGTCGGGGCCGACGATTACCTGACCAAACCCTTCAGCCCGCGTGAACTCGTCGCCCGCGTCAAAGCAATCCTGCGGCGTTCGCGGATGCCCCAGGAAAAAAGCGCCGAACGCCCAGCACTTCAGTTTGGGGTGCTCAGTATTGACCCCGAACGCCGCGAGGTGCAACATGGCGAGACCATGGTCGAGTTAACGCCGCGTGAATTTGATCTCCTCTACGTGATGGCGAGCTATCCGGGGCGCGTGTTTACCCGTGAAGAGCTGTTGCAACGCATCTGGGGGGCCGATTTTGCGGGCATAGATCGGGTCGTTGATGTGCATGTCGGCACCCTCCGCCGGAAACTCGAAGAATGTGGCCCGCGTGAAGCCCCAGTTGTCCAGACCGTGCGTGGGGTTGGATATAAATTTGTCGGTGGGATACGATGAGATGGCATCATCAGTTACGCTGGAAGCTCTTTGCATCGCACCTGATCATTGTGGTGATTGCTGATGTTGTCTTGATCGCCACGGCGCTCTTCCTGGCTCGCGTCGGGTTGGTTGAGGTCGCCCCGCTCACCCTCGGGGCAGCAGCGGCGGAAACAGGCCCGCTCCGCGATCTTGCGGCAACCGAGGGCGTGCAGACACCCTTATTGCGTCAGTTTCAAACCGTCTTGCAGCAAGCCCTGTTGATCAGTGGCTTTGCTGCACTGACGGCTGCGGTGATTGTCAGCCTGTTTGTTTCCAAACGCATCGTTGAACCCCTTTACACGCTCTCGATCGTCAGCCGACGGCTTGCCCAGGGCTTTTACCGGGAACGAACCAGGATCTCGAGTGACGATGAGATCGCCCAATTATCGCAGAGTGTCAATCAACTGGCCGACACCCTTGACCGTACCGAACAACGGCGCCTGGCGCTACTCGCCGATGTGACTCACGAATTGCGCACCCCGCTCGCAACCATCAGTGGGTATATGGAAGGATTGCTCGATGGCGTCATCAAACCTGAACCGCAAACCTTCAACCTGATTCTCCACGAGTCAAACCGCCTCCAACGCCTGATTGAAGACCTCGAACTGCTCTCACGCGTCGAAGCTGGCCAGATCCCCGTGGTGGTGCGCAGCATGAACCTGCGCACCTTGCTGCAAGGGGTCGTGACCCATTTTGAGCCGATCTTTCAGGCCAATCAGGTCGAATTGGCCCTCGATGTCGAGGCCTACCTACCTTCGGTCTGGAGCGATCCCGATCGCATTGATCAGGTGATGATCAATGTGCTCTCGAATGCCTTTCGCTACACACCCAGTGGGGGCAAGGTAACGGTACGAGCCGTCTATGCCAACCCGATGGTCAAAGTCTCAGTGCAAGATACCGGAGTAGGCATCGCAGCCGAGCATTTGCCCCATGTCTTTGAACGGTTCTATCGCGTCGATAAATCACGCGCACGCCAAAGCGGGGGCAACGGCATCGGTTTAGCCATTGTGCGCCACCTGATTGATGTCCAGGGTGGTGAGATCTGGGCCGAAAGTGCAGGGCCGGGCACCGGCACAACCATCTCTTTTACGCTGCCCATCCCGCCGGGGGCCTCAGAAGCCCTGTTGCAACCTGCACGCCAACCAGGCGCCGTCGAGGCCCCATGAGCGAACTGATCACGCTGGAACTCTGGCACGTCTTTTTGATCGTCGTCAGTTCACTGGCCGTGGCCTTCCTCGTGATGCACCGGATCTTCCCCCCGATGGAACGCATCCGCGACATACGTGATCTCTCACGCGAGAGCGGCTTGCCGACACGACCACAACCCGAGCCAGAGGTAGCCAGCACGCCAGAGCGTAGCGTTCAAGAAGAAGGGCTGGTTGGCTACCGTGCGCCACCGTGGCTGGGGGTCTATTGGAAGGCTAATCTTACGTTGATTGGGCCATTGCTGTTAATCTGGCTGGCAAGTTTTCTCCTGCCGGCAATCTTTGCCCCCATGCTCAATCAGGTGACGGTACTGACGGGTTTTCCACTCGGCTATTATATGCAGAGCCAGGGTGCGCTCATTATCTTCATTGGCCTGACCTTTGGCTATACCCTGCGTATGAGGAAACTCGATCGTCGCTTTGCCACGAGTCCACCCGAAAGCGCGGATCAACGCAATTACCGCAATCGTCTGCTGATGGCGTATCTGGGCTTTACGCTCGGGTTTCTTCTGCTGATCGGGGCAGTAAGCCTGCTTGATGCGATCTATACTTTGCCGCCAGGCGCGATCAGTTGGTTCTTTCTCTTGCTCACCATCGGCGTTTATGCGGTGATCGGGCTACGTGCGCGAACCGAGCAGCTTGATGAGTATTATGTCGCCGGACGGCGCGTGCCAGCGCCGCTCAACGGCCTGGCGACAGGCTCGGACTGGATGAGTGCGGCCTCGTTTATCAGTATGGCCGGGGCGCTCTTCCTGCTCGGCTACGAGGGGCTGGCCTATATAACCGGCTGGACAGGTGGCTTTGTCTTGCTCGTGCTTTTGCTTGCACCGTATTTGCGCAAGTTTGGGCAATTCACGATTCCTGATTTCATTGGCGCACGCTATCCAGGAAGTGCCACCCGTGTGCTCGGGGCGATTATCTGCATCATTATCAGCTTTACCTATCTGACCGCACAGGTGACGGGGATAGGGATCATCATGAGCCGGTTCCTCGGTATCAATTATATGCTCGGCGTCATCGTCGGGCTCTCGACTGTGCTGCTCTGCTCGTTTCTGGGGGGGATGAAAGCGATTACCTGGACCCAGGGCGTGCAGGGCATTATCATGGTTGTGGCCTATCTCGTGCCAGTGACCTGGCTCTCACTCAAACTGACCGGGGTACCGATTCCCCAGTTGATGTACGGCGAAGCGCTACAAAACATTATCCGTCTGGAAGCCGAGCAGGGCATTACGTCAAGTTATATTGAACCGTTCAACGACTGGTCATCGCTCAATTTTATTGCGCTCACGATCTGCCTGATGGTAGGAACAGCGGGGATGCCCCACATTCTGACGCGCTTTTATACCGTACCCGACGTGCATCAGAGTCGCAGCAGTGTTGCGTGGGCCCTCGTCTGGATCGCGGTGCTGTACCTCACTGCACCGGCCTATGCCGCCTTTTCACGCTGGGAGATCCTGCAAGATGTTGTAGGACGCCCGGTTGCCGCGCTCCCTGAATGGGCCGAAAACTGGGCGCAGACTGGGTTGCTCACGATCAGCGAAAATTCCCCCGACGAAAACGGTCCTGATAATCGTCTGCAATACAGCGAATTGCGGATTGACCCGGATCTGATCGTGCTCGCAACACCCGAGATTGCCGGTTTACCAACAACGGTGGTGGCACTGGTGGCGGCCGGGGGCATGGCGGCTGCCCTCTCGACGGCTGACGGACTGTTGATGGTCATTGCAGCAGCGGTGGCACACGATATCTACCACCGCACCCTCAACCCAAAAGCCTCGTTGCGGGAACGGCTCTGGCTTGGGCGCATTATGATTCTGGTGGCCGCAGTGCTGGCGACACTCACAGCCTTGCAACGTCTCGCCATCATTGTGCAGATGGTTGCCTGGGCCTTTTCGCTCGCAGCAGCAACGTTCTTTCCTATTCTGGTCATGGGCATCTTCTGGAAGAGAGCCACGAGCCGCGGGGCAGCAGCGGGTATGCTGAGTGGCTTGATCGTCACTGCAGGGTATATGGCTCTCACCTCGATCCTGCCAGATTGGAGCATTCTAGGCATTAGCAGCAGTGCCGCAGGCATCTTTGGCATTCCAATCAATGCCCTGGTGACCTGGCTCGTCAGCCGGTTCGACATCCCACCCTCGCCCGAGACCCAGGCTATGGTCGACTCGCTACGCCATCCGTAGGTACGATAGATAGACCTTCCGAGTAAGCTACCCAAGGCTAAAGCTCTTGGGCTTTACCCTGCACTACCGACGAGTCGGCAGCCGGGTAGCATGGCGCACTTACAGGCGCCCGGCGGCCAATATTGACCGCCGCGATCACATCTGCTGGCCCAGCGAAGCCACAAGATGTGCAGACAAACGAAGCCTGGGTTTTGCGGTTGGCCTTGTCAATACAACCGCACATAGGACAGGTACGAGAGGTATTCCGAGGATCAACCCGATGGACAGGAACCCCGCACATCGCTGCCTTGTAGACGATAAAGGCCTGCAACTGCGCAAAGGCCCAGCTATGGAGTGTTGCGCGCTGCGACCTGCGAGCCGTTATCCGCGTGCGAATATGCGTCAGATCCTCCAACGCTATCGCCCGCTTCGTGCCTTCGGCCTTCGCAACAATCCGTTTGGAGAGGTTGTGGTTTACCCATGTCGCAAAGCGGTATTCCTGCCCTACGAGCTTTCGCAAGCGGCGGCGGGCACCGTGGGTCCGTTTCCGCTGGAGCTTGCGCCGCAAGCTCCGATGCCGATAGCGCACGTTCTTGATCGCCTTGCCGGAATGGGTCTCGCCGTCGCTATCTACCGCAATATTGGTCACCCCCAGGTCAATGCCCATCACGCCTTCCACGTCGCCAGGGTCGGGTATTTCAACCTCGCACCCAGCGAACAGATACCACGCGCCGTTGACCAGCGCCAGATCCGTCTCGCCCCGCTGCGAAGCGAGCAACGGGCGCTGCCTATCGCCGCAGAGGAACGGGATCGCCTGCCGCCCGTCGAGCGTCCAGATCGAGACTTCCTGCTTGCCGCGGTGGAAGGACAGGATGCGATCATCGTAGGCCATCGCACCGTGTGGGCGAAACGTGCGCTGAACCTTGCGATCCAGCTTGTAGGCATCCGCTACCTTCGCAATGCACCGCACCACCATTTGCGCGGCAAGCCCGAACGCCTCGCGGGTGTCCTGGTACACCAGCTTGTGAACCGCAAACTGCCGAAAGGTCTTGGTCTCCCATGCCGTCAGACTCATCGCGTTACACGCCTCATTCGCCCGCTCAAGCGTGCGCTGCAAAGCGTCAGCTTGCTCAGGAGTCGGCTGCAACTTCAGTTGGATTGTGAGCCTCATAATATGAGAAGTATACTACATAGCGAACACCCGTGCAACTCAGGGCTAAAGCCGCTCAAGCGGGGCGCTCCTCCCACGGCTAAAGCTCGTGGGTTTCCGCGCCTAAAGGCAAGCATTCTATGAGGCCGACAAACCGTCCTATGCTATAATAAACAGCATTGTACAACGTTCCGAAAGGGGGTGAGCACCATGTCAGAACCTGACCTTAGTGGCCTTACAGCCTATGATCACTCATGCCAATTCGTCGTAGGTGCCACCAATTCTGCTCAACCCTTGAGGAGTGTGACCGTATGAAAGATGCACAGCCCGAGAAAATATTGCACGAACGTTATGACCCGACGACCATCGAGTCAAAGTGGCAGGCACGCTGGGCGGCTGATGATCTCTATCGAACCGCCCCGGCTGATGAACGCCCCAAGTATTATGTGCTCGATTTTTATCCCTACCCGTCGGGTGAGGGCTTGAGCGTCGGCCATTGCCGCAATTATGTGCCCACCGATGTGGTTGCGCGCTACTATCGGATGAAGGGCTATAACGTCCTGCATCCGATGGGATGGGATGCCTTCGGGTTGCCCACCGAAAACCAGGCCATCAAAACCAAAACCAACCCCTCGGTCTTGACCCGCCGTTACGCCGCCAACTACAAACGCCAGATGAATTTGATCGGGGCCAGTTATGACTGGAGCCGTGAGATTACCTCGTCTGAGCCAGACTATTATCACTGGACCCAGTGGATCTTTTTGCGTCTCTACGACCATTGGTACGATCCACGCGTCGATCAGGCCCGTCCGATTGCCGAACTTGAGGCCGAATTAGCGGCGTATGGCACCTCGCGCCTGGGCTTGCCCTTGTCAGAGCGTGGGGTTACGGCGGAAGCATGGCAGGCGACAACAGCACTCGAACGGCAAGAGATCCTCAAGCGCTTCCGGCTAGCCTATCGCGGGGAAGCGACGGTCAACTGGGATCCTGTTGACAAGACGGTGCTGGCGAATGAAGAGGTCGGCCCTGATGGTCGCGCCTGGCGGAGTGGGGCGCTGGTCGAGCGCCGTACGCTGAAACAGTGGTTTTTCCGCACGACGGCCTACGCCAGTCGCCTGGATCGCGACCTTGATACTGTTGACTGGCCTAGTCGCATTGTCACGATGCAGCGCAACTGGATCGGGGCCTCGGTCGGGGCTGAGGTTATCTTCAAGACAGTGGCCGGCGACGAATTGATCGTCTTTACGACGCGGCCCGATACGTTGTGGGGGGCCACCTTTATGGTGCTGTCACCCGAACACCCGCTGGTCGCCAAGCTGACCACACCGGCACAGCAGGCTACCGTCGAGGCCTACGTTACACAGGCCAAAACCAACGCCAGTGCGCCTGTGCCCGTCGAAGAGAAAGAGAAGACCGGCGTTTTTACCGGCAGTTATGCGGTGAATCCGGTGAACGGGGCCGAAATTCCCATCTGGGTCGCCGATTATGTCTTGATGGGCTACGGCACCGGCGCGATTATGGCGGTACCCGCCCACGACGAGCGCGACTTTGCCTTTGCCCTGAAATTTGGCTTGCCGATCATCCCGGTGATCCAGCGACCCGACGATGCCGCCCGTTCGGTGGTACGTCGGGGAACCTATGCTGAGGATCTGCCAAACCAGTTGCGTGCGGCGGGGTATCAGTTCAGTGAACAGGATGGCGATCTGGTCGTTGACCTGACCGGGGCGCAGGCCGAGGCGTATGCCCACCTGGTGCAACCGGCGTTGTTCAATGGATGGACCGAAATCGCTGGGAGCGGGTGGAAGTTCATCTTTCCCGATGTCATCGTCGCCGTCGACTCGGTTGAAGCGGATCAGCAACTGGCCGCACGGATCAGCACCGCGTTGCAACGCAACGATCTGCCAACCGTGATGGCCTATCTGACGACGATTCCAGCCTACCGCGACCTGCTCTATCACGATGAGACCGGGGTACCGATCAGCTCGGGGGCGATCAACGGCCTGCCTGGTGATGAAGCGATCAGTTGGACGATTGATCTGCTTGAGGCTGAAGGGAAGGGCAAGGCCCGCCACAATTACAAACTGCGCGACTGGTTGATCAGCCGCCAACGCTACTGGGGCACCCCCATTCCGATCATTCACCGTGCCGATGGCCTCGAGGTGATGGAAAGCGACGAGCAACTGCCCGTCACCCTTCCAGGGGTCGAAAACTATGAACCCACAGCAACCGGCGAGTCGCCCCTGGCCCAGATTGACGAGTGGGTCAAGGTGACCCTGAGCGATGGGCAACAGGGACGGCGCGAAACCGATACGATGGGAACCTTTGCCTGTTCGTCGTGGTATTTCCTGCGCTTTGTTGACCCCCGGAATCCCCACGAGTTGGCACGCCAAGAGGAACTGGCTTACTGGTTGCCCGTCGATATGTATGTCGGTGGGGCGGAACACGCCGTCATGCACCTGCTCTATGCCCGATTCTGGACCAAGTTTCTCTATGATATTGGGGTTGTCCCCTTTATCGAGCCCTTTCAGAGCCTGCGCAATCAGGGGCTGATCCTGGCCCCGCCCCGTGAAGTAGATGGGCAGATCGTCATCGAAAAGATGTCGAAGTCCAAAAATAATGTCATCACGCCCGATGAAGTCGTCGCAACCCACGGGGCCGATGCGCTGCGGGGCTATGAATGCTTCATCTCGGACTTCGAGGCTGCGGTACCCTGGAGTACCGATGGGGTACCGGGGATTCGCCGATGGCTCGACCGCGTCTGGCGCATTGTGCTCAATCCTGAGCAAGACCGTGCGAGCGAAGGCGAGTTCACCGAGCGGCAATTGCAGCGGATCCTGCATCAGACGATCATGCGCGTTGAACATGATATCAAAGGATTCAAGTTCAATACAATGGTTGCTGCGTTGATGGAGTTTACGAATGCGCTCTATAAAGCGCGTGAAGCCGGGCTGAGCAAGACCCCCACATGGGCCGAAGCGATCGAGACGTTGATGCGCCTGATCGCACCGGTCGCGCCCCATATTGCCGAAGAGCTCTGGGCACGCACGCAACGCAGTTATAGCATTCATCAACAGTCCTGGCCCAAGGCAGATCCTGCCCTGGCGGCGGAAGAAGAGATCGAGATCGTCTTGCAAGTCAATGGCAAAATCCGCGACAAACTCGTGGTACCTGCTGATGCTGATGAAGCGCAGTTGCGCGACGTTGCGTTGCAGAGCGAGCGGGTCAAAGGATACGTTGGCGACAAAACGATCCGCAAGCTCATTGTGGTGCCAGGCAAACTGGTGAACGTTGTTGTTAGTTAAGACGAACCCTCAGGCGGGCAACCTCCGGTTGCCTGGCTGAGGGTTTGGTGGATGTATGAATATTTCTACGCAGCGGATTCTGGTTGCCTATACCATTTTGTTCGCTGGCATAGCCCTCTTTATCTTGCGGAGGATGGTCTTGCCAACTACCTTCGAAATCCAGGGTGTGCCCTTTGACATTGCCGTACCATCAGTGCTCAATTCATGCTACAATCGTCCTGCACTGAACACGTGTAGTGATAGTTTCATTGTCATCCTGACCACGGTCGGCGTTGTGCTGGCGAGTGGGTGGAGGAGTGCGGGGCGGATGATTTTTGCCGTTATTCTCGGCATTCTACCGCTTGGACTCTATTTTATCTTGAGTCCAATCTGGATTCCATTGATCCTACTTGCGCTCTTGCCCATAGAAATTGAAATTGGCACTCGCTTTCTTTTTCCAAGGCAAGATCGTCTTTCGATCTAACATTGTTGTAACACTACTATCTGGATTGTAAACAGGAATACCGGCTTTAGTCGGCTAAAGCCGGTACTCCTCAGACACAAATCGTCTAGCTTTGCTCTATAGTCAGGAGAATATATGTATCGTGGTGATGTTGTTGAACTTCAGAAGATTGTGACCTACCCGTGTCTAACGATTACGCTTCCTACGCATCGGACCTCGCCCGACAACCGGCAGGATCCGATTCGCTTGAAGAATCTGACCCGCGAGGCCAACGAGCGTTTGAAAGATGAGTTTGGCAAACGCGAAGTGGCCCAGTTGCTCGCCAATCTTGAAACTGCAACGAATGATTTAGACTTTTCACGTACGCTTGATGGGCTGGCAATCTTTGTCAACGCCGAGACAAGCTACATCTATACAGTACCCTTTGAACTGCCTGAACGGGTGGTCGTCGACGAAACCTTCTTTACGCGAGATATGGTCTTTGCAATGAACCGCACGCCCCGCTACTGGGTGGTGGTGTTGAGCGAGCAGCCGACCCGACTCTTTGAAGCGACCCGTGAGGATCTCGAGGAAGTCAAAGTGGCAGGCTTCCCGCTGACCCACGGCGGCCCAGGGGGAGGCAGTGGGTTGCCGAACGATCCGGCAGTCAACAGTTCGCGGTTCCGCGATGAGCACCACCGGATCTTCTTCCGGAGCGTTGATGAAGCGCTGACCGAAGTCTTGAAGGAAGATCCTTTGCCCGTTGCCGTCGTTGGCGTTGACCGATGGATCTCCTTCTTCAATGAGGTTACCAGTAACGCGAGCCAGATCGTGGCGACCGTCCGAGGGAACCACGACACGACACCGGGGCACGAATTGGGCAAACTGGTCTGGCCTGAAGTCAAAGCAAGCCTAGCAGAGCGGCGCAATGGTGTGCTGGAAGAGCTTGGCACAGCCGTGGGTGGGCAGCGTAGCGCCTCGACACTCGGTGAAGTGTGGCGCTTTGCGCGTGAAGGCCGTGGCGCAACCTTGCTTGTCGAAGAGAACTACCACGAGTCGGCCATGCTCGACGAGACTGGCTTCCAGCTCTTGCCCGATACAGGCGAGAGCGGCCCAAACCATCTCGACGATGCGGTTGACGAGGCGATCACGATGGTGATGAGCATGGGTGGTCGTGTGGTCTTTGTGGAAGATGGTGCCCTCGAACAGCACGGGCGGATCGCCTTGATTCTGCGGTATTAGGGAGATCTTGGGGGCCTACGGCCCTCATCTTCTTGCGCTGGAGCAAAGCCAGCTACGTCGGCTTTGCTCCAGCACAAGAAGATGAGGGCTTCTTTCCCTCTTGATTCGGGAAAGCCCACTATTGCGCTGCGACAATGAAAGCGTTATCCTTAAAGAGAGCTATTGTGTGACAAGACTGAGCATGGTGGTGAGGCGAGTCAGGATAAGCGACTCCCTTCGCCAGAAACATAGAAAGAAGCAAAATAATGCGTATGAGTTTTCGTATTGCACGTATTGCAGGCATTGATCTTAATCTTCATATAACTTTTTTGCTGATGTTGCCGCTAGGAGCTTTGATCTGGGGCAATGGAAGTCTTTTTGGGGCGCTCTTTGGTGTGTTGATGATGATCCTGCTCTTTAGCAGTGTACTGCTGCACGAGCTTGGGCACGCCCTCACCGCACGCGCACTCGGTATTCCGGTACGTGAGATTCAACTGTTACCAATCGGTGGTGTAGCCGTGCTTGGGCGGCCCGTGCAACGTCCCGGGCACGAACTGTTGATCACCATCATGGGGCCAATTGTCAATCTCTTGATTGTCTTTGGCCTGCTCATCGTCGCGATCTTTAGTGGTCTGGCAACCAGGATGACCGCCGAGTCAATGGTCAACATGGTTGGGACACCCTCATTCGATGGGATGGTGCTCTGGCTGATCCAGGCGAACCTGCTGCTGGCGCTTTTCAACATGATCCCGGCGTTCCCGCTCGACGGTGGGCGAGTGCTGCGTTCGGTTATGGCAATGTTGATGGATTACCGACGAGCGACGCGCATCGCGGGGGCCATTGGGCAGGGTATTGCTATCTTGCTGGCTGTGGTTGGGGTTATGAGTGTCAACTTCTTGCTGATTGCCGTGGCGGTCTTTATCTTCCTTGGTGCACGCCAGGAGGTGGTGGCAACCGATGTCATCGGGGTGCTTGATGATTTGAGTATTGCCGATGCGCTAAACCGTGAGCCTGCCAGTTTGCAGATCGGGCAGCGGGTGAGTGATGCGGCGGCCCTGATGGATGCGACACGCCAGCAGGCCCTGGTGGTCTTGCAGGGCGAGCGCGTGCTTGGCATTGTGCTGCGCGCCGATATTCAGGCCGCGATCGCAACCGGACGGGGCGAAATGTGGATCACGATGATCATGCGCCGCGAGATTGTCCGGGTTCCCTTTGGCGAGTCGCTGGAAGTCGCCCGCGCAACAATGGCCGAGCATAGCACCCCGGTGCTCGCCGCCTACGACGGCGAGGAATTTCGTGGTCTGCTGACGATTGACGATATTGCCACCGCGTATGCCGTGCGCGACCGAGGCACACCACCACAAGGGCCGTCGACGACCCCACGCACCACGCCGTCGGCATAAAGACCGCTAGGTGCGCAGCAGCGGTAGAGCGGAGCCTTCGGCAACAGGTGGGCCAGGGGGGGGCAGCACCTCTCCCTGGCCCACCTCGTCAGTGTCGACACCTCGGCTCGAGGGTACTGGGTCGCGGCAATGGGTGAGAACGAAATGCGTCATCCTGTCCCTGCCTTCAGAGGCCCGAGACGGCACGAACGACACTAACCTGGCGCACCGGGCCGAGGTCGCTTGGCACATCAGAATGTGCGCCCCAACAATAGAGTTGTCCGGCACGATTGAGCGCACAAGTTTTGCGCTCACCAGCGCTCACCTGAGGCAGCGTGGTAGGGCTAAGATCGCGCATCATATGCGAGCGCAGATCCACCACCACGAATGAAGGCTTCGGTGCTGGCGGCTCATCTACCGACGGCCCACTCAGCAAGGCGGGAGTGGTCGCAAGCAGTAGAAACCCGAAGCCAATGAGGAGCAGCACGAGCACCCAACGCATCACGCTCCTCCCTCTGTATACTCAGCGCAAGCCATAGCCATGGAACAACGAACTACCCAGGCATCCTGCCCAAAGTGAACGCCCGTAACCCTTCGGCAAAGGCAGTTGCGCCACCCTGGGCGGGGTGGCGTACGGCATGATGAGGTACCTCAAGCGTCGTCAGCGAAGCGGCAGCCACCCGCCCCATCGCAACCACTGGCACCCCTGGGAAGAGGGCAAGCATTTGCAGCAGCAAGGGACGACCAAGCGCAAGCTCGGCGGCTCGCGGCAAGCGGTTGCTCTGATCATTGCCGGGACGATGTGGGTGAAGTGGGTAGGCGTTCCAGCCCACGGCAGAGAGACCGAGCGCGGCAAGTTCACGGTAGACCAGGGTAGCAGTCTGTTCGGCACTGATGCGCCCATCATCCGTCGCCAGGGCAAACCCTCGGGCAACGCCAAATTGGCCATCGTCGGCCAGCAAGATGCGCTCGCTGGTAAAGGGAACCCCGGTGCGCCGCGCCCCGTGGTAGCCCGGGGCCTCGCCGACGATGATCAGATCGGGGCCGCGCTGCTGTGCCAGGTGCAAGGCAAGCGCCAGGTTCGCCCGCCGGATCGCGTTGCCAGGCGGATCGTCGCCTGCGTACATATTGATCGCGTCCGACGGGGCCGCAATGCTCGCCAGGGTCGTGATCAGCGTCGTGACAGCTCGTTGGTATGGCATAGTCTTGTTGTGGTATCCTGTTATACCAATTGGAATTGAGCACGCCGCATAGGTCGTGCTGCCAGAGGGCATTGGAACGCCATAAGTGGCAATCTGCAATCCAAAATCCGCAATCTGCAATGGTGTTAGGTATGATGAAATCACGCTTGTGGAAGCAAAGCACGCCAGCGTTGATGCCCACAAGCAAAGGAGCGACTCGATGAAGCGTTGGCTCGTGTGTCTTGGTGAGATCCTGGTTGACTTTTTGCCGCTTGAACGGGATGGTACCATAACTGGCTTTAGCTTGCATCCTGGGGGCGGGCCGTTCAATGTGGCGGTCGGGTTGGCCCGGATGGGGGTGCCAACAGCGTTTGTCAGCAAGGTTGGCAACGACTATTTTGGGCGACGCCTGCGCTCGCATGTACGCGCCGAGGGCATCAACGATCGCTGGCTGGCGAGTGTTGAGGCCCCCACGACCCTGGCATTTGTGACAATTGAGGATGGCGAACCGGCTTTTACGTTTTATGGTGATGCCGCAGCCGATACACTGCTGACGCCCGCAGATATCACGCCCGATCTCGTCGAAGCAACGGCGCTGCTCCATTTTGGCGGAATCAGTCTCTTGCGCGGAACAACCCCGTCGGCGGCACTGGCAGCGGCGCTGGGGTTGCGTGGAAAAGCCCTAGTCTCACTTGATATCAATGTGCGCCCACGTCTGATCACTGATGAGGCAAGCTACCGGGCTACGGTGGCCCAGGCAGTCGCAGCGTGCGATCTGCTCAAACTGAGTGCCGCCGACATTGCTTGGCTCGCCCCCGCGACCAATCCGCTCGTTTATGCACGTGCGCAACTCGAGGCAGGCCCCTGTGTGGTTGCGGTGACCCGGGGCGGCGAAGGCGTGACCGCCCTGCGACGACAGGGCGACAGGATCGAACAACTCGATGTACCCGGTTTCAAGGTGCAGGTCGCCGACACGGTCGGGGCCGGCGACACCTTTAGCGCGGGTCTGCTCGCTGCGCTGGCTGACACCGACGCACTGAGTCGCGACGCCCTGACGCAGATGCCCAGCGCAAGCCTGGTTGAAGCCTTGCGGCGTGGGGCCGCTGCCGCAGCGCTTGCCTGCTCACGCCCTGGTGCCAACCCACCAAACCGAGCCGAACTAGAGGCCTTCCTTTGCACATAAGACAAGGTTGCAAAAGGGCCGGATCAGCGTTACCCTCAACATGGAGTGCCGACGTATGGTTTTCCAGCAATGAATCCGCTCGACCAAACCTCACAGATCTCGCAGACCTGCGCGGTCTCGCCCGTGCCGCGCATACCGGATTATTTCCTGGAAGACCATAAGTAGGCTGTAACATAAGTTTTTTGATACCAGCGGGGGCTGCGACAGGCTCCTTTCGCCCTGGGAGCTGTCACTGGCTGAAAGGCAATCATGCTTTATGGATCGCACAGACTTGCAGGCACGTTTTGGCCTTGCTGGACGGGTGGAGTTTGTTGATGAGCCAGGCGGGATGCTCACGGCCAGGCTCATGGCTGAAGAGGGCACGGCGACGGTCGCGTTGTACGGAGGACAGGTGTTGACATACCAGCCTACCGCAGGGCCACCCTTGCTATGGGTCAGTCAGGCTGCGCGCAAGGCTGGTCGCCCCCCGGTGCATGGGGGCATCCCGATATGCTGGCCCTGGTTTGGGGCGCACCCCAGCGATCCTGGCAAACCGCTGCATGGCTTTGTGCGTGAGCGCTGGTGGCAGGTAGATGGCAGTGGCGTCAACAATACAGGCGTGTGGCTTCAACTGAGTCTCAGCCACGACAAGACAACGCTGGCTCTGTGGCCGTATGCGTTTCGTTTAACGCTGACGGTGACGGTTGACAAGCACCTGGAGGTTGCGCTGAAGATCACTAACCTGGATGCCGAAACCTTTGGCTGGAGTGGCGCGTTGCACAGCTATTTTCAGGTCACTGATGTAACTCAGTGTGGCATCATAGGACTTGATGGTGTTAGCTACTTTGATAAACTCACGCACGAAACCCACACCCAGAGTGGGCCGGTCAAAGTTGGCGCAGAGATCGATCGGGTTTATCAAGGCACAACCGGAACGTGTTTGCTTGAAGATCCCGTGCAAGGTCACACGATCAGGATCGCCAAGCAAGGAAGTCATTCAACGGTTATCTGGAACCCGTGGCACGCAAAGGCCCAACAGATTCCCGATTTTGCTGATGATGCATCCACCTCAATGGTCTGTATCGAAACAGCCAATGCTCTGGCTGCAACAATGACGCTGGCCCCAGACGAAAGTCACACGATGATGGCGATCATTGATCGTCTAGAGAAGAAGTAAGATGCAATTCCCCGAAGTTTCCTGGCTCAACCTCCCAACTGGCCCCCTTGCCTACCGACGTGGCGGCACAGGCGCTCCCTTGCTGCTTATTCACGGATGGGGCGGATCATCACGGTATTGGATGGGGGCATTTGCGACGTTGGCAGAAGAGCATGATCTGATTGCGCTTGATCTGCCAGGATTTGGCGAGTCGCCACCACCGAAAACGCCGGCGACGCTTGATACGTTAACCGCCAGCGCCCTTGCGACCATTGATGCCCTGGGTCTCGGACGGGTTACGGTGGTCGGGCATTCACTTGGGGCGGCGATCGCCTTGCTGCTAGCGGCGGCACGGCCTGATCGGGTGGAACGGACAATCCTAGCGAGCTTTGGGCTGCCGCGGAGTTCAGTCGAAGCAGGCGTCTTTGCCGGCCTGCACTCGCAACTCCGCACGAACGCCGCGCTCTGGGCACCCTGGCTGAGCTTTTGGGGGCCGTGGTTTACGATGATGCGACCGTGGACGCAGATGGCGTGGATGACACCGCCCTGGCCAATCATGCTGGCCTCGCAGGTGGTCTATCGCATGAACGAGATCCCGTACGCCGCGATGGCGATTGGCGTTGCTGACCTGATCGCGATGGATCCGCGCGTTGCGATGGAAGCAGCAAGCAGTTCGGGCGATCCGATTGTCATGGTTGCCGCCGAGCAGGTACGGGTACCAACGCTGGTTGTGAGTGGACGCGAAGATCCGCTCTTTCCACCAACAGCAGTGATGGCCCTCGCCAATACCCTTCCTGATGCAGGGCTCGTCTTGCTCGACAACTGCGGCCATGTGCCAATGATCGAGGCGGCTGTGCCGTTTTATACCTCAATTGGCGCATTTCTCGCCTGAGCGCACGTTTCACCGATACGTGCCTTCAAACACTTCAGCGGCTTCAGCCAATGACGAAAACGACCAGCTTTGCTGGTCGTTTTCGTCATCATACGCACGTTTCTTGGGAATGGTCGCCCTGGTAATAGACTGGTACATCCTCTCACTATACTGAAAATATACTCGATCCTGGGACAAAAAGAGGAGCACCGATATGGCTATGCATGCGCACCGTTGGATCCTCATCATTATGGTTATCCTCGTGAGCACCGCCTGTGGCTCGACGACAAGCATTGCTCCAACAAGCTCCCCTCAGAATGCACTAGTAAGCGCCCCCGAGGGTTCGCCCGCCGCCTTCGTGATTGACCTGCCACTCGACCTGATCAATAATCCAGCCGAGCGTGCCCAAACGGTTATCTTTGATATGCTCTCGGGTTCGGTTGATGTGCCTGAGCAATGGAACCCGTTTGCACGTGATGCGCGTCTCGACAAAGGGCTGCATCAGGCGATGATCGAGCCCCTCTTTATTCTCAACTACGAGAGTGGCGTGATCGAGCCATGGCTCGGCGAGCGTATGGATCCTAATCCAGAGCAGGATGTCTGGACGTTGACCCTGCGTAAAGGGGTACGCTGGAGCGATGGTGAGCCATTGACCTCCAAAGATGTCGTCTTCAGTACCAATCTTTTGCTCGAACATCCCGATCTCGAACTCGACTTCTTTGCCGGTCTGACCGACTGGATCGCGTCAGTCGAAGCGGTCGACGACCATACCGTACGCTTCCAGTTGACCGCCCCCAATCCGCGCTTTCAGCTTGACTTCTTCTCGGTCAAAGTCTGGGGCAGCTTCAACCTCGTCCCCGAACACATCTGGCGCGATAAAGATCCGTACACCTTTACCAACTATGATCCCGCCCAGGGTTGGCCGGTCTTTACCGGGCCGTACGTGCTCGAGAGCTTTAACGAAAACACCTTCATCTATGTCCGTGATGATGACTGGTGGGGTGTCGAGGCGGGCTTCAAGTCGTTACCAGCGCCGAAACGGCTTATCTGGACGATCGTTAATATGGAAGCAGATCTGGCTCAGGCTGTCGAACACCTCGATTCGCTTGGCAATGTCACCCTCGAAGAGTATCAAGCCATCGCTGCGCTCAAGCCCAAGCTCATCACCTGGCTCGATGGGGTGCCCTTCTCGTGGATCGACCCGTGTTCACGCACGCTCTCCTTCAATACCCTCCAACAACCCTGGGATCAGAAAGATCTGCGCTGGGCCGTCAACTATGCCCTTGATCGCCAAGAGATTGTCACCGACGCCTATGAGGGCACCACGATTGCCGCTCGCCACTTCTTCCCCGCCTATCCACCCCTCGATCGTTATGTTCAGCTCCTTGAGCAGGCCGGTCTCTATGAACAATACCCTTTGCTGCAAAACAATCCGCAGTTGGCGCGCCAGTTGATCGAGAGCCAGGGATGGAGCCTCGGGAGCGACGGGTATTATGAAAAAGACGGGAGCCAACTGAGCCTGACGATTCACGTTCACGAAGCGTCCACAACGATGCAACGTAGTGCCGAACTGATCGCCGCACGGCTCAAAGCAGTCGGGATCAACGCTTCCTCCAAAGCCCTCACCAATAGCGAATGGGTCTACCACAAGACCAATGGGGTCTTTGAGGCCATGATTGACTGGGATAGCTGTGGCTCGATCAATGAACCCTGGGCCGCAATGAATCGCTATCACGCCCGTTGGGCGCAACCCATCGGGACACCTGTCACCAACTACAATAACCAGGTACGGTGGAGCAACCAGGCCTACAGCGACCTCGTTGACCAGATGGGAGCGTTGCCGCTCGGCGATGCCCGTGTCGAACCGCTCTTTGTTGAAGCCAGCGCCATCTGGCTCGATGAATTACCCTTCATTCCTCTGGTACAATATAGGCAACTGATCTCCTTTGATGAAACCTACTGGCAAAACTGGCCCAGTGCCTCCAATGCCTATATTCACCCACCCTCATGGTGGCAAAGCATGCATGTGATTATTCATGAATTGCAACCTGTCAATGCAGAGACCAAGTAAATATAGCAGTCCTAGACGATTTATGCCTGAGGAGTGCCGGCTTTAGCCGGCTAAAGCCGGCACTCCTGTTTACAACCCATATAGGAGTTATAGTCAATAGACGACGTGTGTGACAAGGCATGTGGGTTTCGACAAGCTCAGCCCACATGCGTTGTCACAGCTCACATGCGTTGTCGGCCATATACCAAAAATCTTTGTGGACAGACTAGTAAGACCTGGCTTTTATGGATCGCGTTGCTGGCCGTTTCAAGCACCTGACCAGCCGAGGCGCAAGGCTTTTTTCTCACTTCCGCCTTGGCACCATTCGGAATCGTTTACTGCTAGCATCTATGCTATTGGTTTTACTTCCGATGTTCTTGATTGGCAGTAGCTCGGTGTTGCTGGGGCTGCGTGGTGGGCAAACACAGGTTGTCAATCAACTCGAGTCAGTTGCAACCCTCAAAGAAGAACAGATTGTGGCATGGATCCAGAGCCTGCGCATCCATATGGGAGCGATCGTCTATCCCCATCAAGTGCCTCGCCTGATTGAACCATTGCTGACCAATGAACCAGGTACACCAGCCTATACCGTGGCCTATAACGAATTGCGGATTCAGTTTGATGGGGTCATCGCATCAACCGGGCTGTTTGAAGAGGTTTTGCTCCTGAATCCTCAAGGTCGTGCGCTGGTGGCAACTGATCCCGCCAAAGAGGGCCAGGTTCACTCGCTCCAGGAATATTTCTGGCGAGGCATCGAGGGCACCTATGTGCAGTCACTCTCCTCGGCGACCGCCCAGGGCTTGAGTAGCCCCGTCGTCGTTTCACAGCCCGTCTATGACGCCGACGGGCGCGCCCGTGCCGTACTGGTTGGACGCGCAAGTGCCCGCACACTCAATGAGATCATGTTGCAGCGGGCAGGGCTGGGGGAGACCGGTGAGACCTATCTCGTCGGGCCGAATTACCTGTTGCTCACCGACTCACGCTTTGCCGACCGCCGCACCCAGATCCTGCGCCTGCATACACCGATTATGGAACAGGTGATCCGCGATCAGACCAATGGGGCCGGGGTCTATGACAACTATCGCCAGCAACGCGTCATCGGGGTCTATCACTGGCTCCCGTCACTGCAGTTTGTGCTCGTCGCCGAACAAGAAGAGACCGAGGCGTTTCAGACCATCTATGCGACCCTGCGCCTAAATATGGTGATTGCCCTGATCGCTATTTTGTTCGCGCTTATCTCGGCCCTCTTTGTCGCCCGAAGCATTGCCACACCTCTGGCGAGCCTGGCTGATACGGCCACCCGCATTGCCGGCGGTGATTTGCAACTGATCGCCCATCCCCGCCGCAACGACGAGATCGGCGCACTCACCGTGGCCTTTAACCGGATGACGGCCCGCCTGCGCGAGTTGATCGGCAATCTCGAAAGCCATGTGGCTGAACTTGAACAAGCCGAGACTGAAATTCGCCGGGTGAATCAGCAACTCGCCCGTGATGTCAAAGAACAAGAGTTGCTCAATCGCCTCAGCAGCCGTTTACAGCAAAGCCAGAGCCTTGAAGAGGCCTATGCGGTCAGTATTCCCTTGTTGCAAGAAATCTTCGAAGGCTGCGCCGGTGCCTTCTATCATCATACGGGCAAGACCGAGGTCTACCCCCTCGTCGGCGCGTGGGGCAAGCAGCCTGACCCGTATCCTGACCAGATCTGCTCAACGTGCCTGGCAATGCAAGTCGGCACCCGTTTTGTCCATCCCAACAATCAACTTGATGCCCATGCCTGCGCTCTTTGCCTGCCAATCGGTGGGCACCCGTTGCTCTGTGTGCAACTCCACGCCAATCGTGAACCCGCAGGCCTGCTGTGTCTTTATGGAGAGCCGGGTTCTGGCAACGCGGAAGAGCCACGTGAACTTTCGCTCGCGATTCGTACAGCGGATCTGCTGGCCCTCGCTCTGGCAAATCTACAACTGCGCGAAGACCTACGTGAGCAGGCGATCCGCGACCCACTCACCGGGCTCTTCAACCGGCGTTTTGTCAATGAAATTCTTGGCCCTAAATTGATTGAAGCGCAACGCCATCAGCGCTCCCTGGGCATTATGCTGCTTGACATTGATTACTTCAAACGCATCAATGACACCTTCGGGCATGATGCCGGCGATACAACGTTGCGCATTCTGGGGCGCTTTCTCAGCACGAGCTTACGTGGTGAAGACATCGCCTGTCGCTTTGGCGGCGAAGAGATGCTGCTGATCATGCCTAGCATGACCGAAGAAAATGCCATCAGCCGTGCCAACAACCTGCGTGAAGCGATCAGTAACCTCGATCTAATCCACGAGGGGCAACGTCTGCCTAACATTACCACCTCGATCGGCGTGGCAATCTTCCCCGATCACGGCCTTAACCACGACGAACTCATCACTGCTGCCGACCAGGCCCTCTACCGTGCCAAGAGTGAAGGACGTAACCGCGTCTGCCTCGCCAAACCCAGAGACGTCACAATATATAACCCGTAGGGGCCCGGCGGTGCCGTGCCCAGCGCCGGGCCCGGCACCGCCGTGCCCCTACGACGACGTTGTGTCCATCTGCGCCTCGTCAGGCCAGGGTTCCAGATTGCCGGCCCGATCACGGGCACGTACCCGAAAGGCAAAATGTTTGCCTTCATCTGGCCCAAACCAGGCCGTTGTCGCTGTCGTCTGCATGCGCCAGTCGGTCCAGCCACCGCGGGGCAAAATCCGCACCTGGACATCGTAGCTCGCGATGCTACTCGCATCGTCGGTTCCACCCCAGGTGATTTGATAGCCATTGCCCTTGCGCTCGATCAGTTCGATGCTGCTCACGGGGGGCGCGGTGTCGAGACGTGGTGCCCAGGCAAGCGCATCAAAACGCACGGTGCGCCCATTCTCATCAGTCAAATCAGTCAAGGCAACCTGAGGCTGCACCCCAACGACGCGGCCAAAACTGTAGGTACCCAACGAGACCCAGGTTCCCGCCAAAGCCTGCTGGTTAATCGTGACACTGGTCACCGCATCATCGTGGGTCACCTGATAACGCGCCGATGTGGTGGCCGGGTTCCCACAGTTCGGGAGATAGGCCAGCACCTCATAACTCCCAGCCGAAGGCAAGGATGGCGTCCATGCCGCTGCTGCCGTTGAGCGGGTGGCATCAGACGTTGAAGCGATCCAGGCATGACTGCCATTCATACCACAACTGGCATTATTCCAGCCACTGCCTTGCGCACGATACCCCTCGGCCTCATCGTCGACAACGCTTGACCCTGCTTCGGCCTCAACGGGCGGGGCAGGAACACTCGTTGGCGCAGGCGGCGGGGCAGGCGGCGCAGAGGGTGGGGGAGGATTGATCGTAATCGCCGCACCAGGGCCAGGATCGGCCCCCAGCCAGAGAAAGCTCACCTCGACCCAATCATTGCGCGTCATCAAGAGGTCGTCCCAGAAAGTTCCATCGGCAATATCGATCCCATTGGGATTATTAATCCGGCGGCCCCGTTCATCGAGGCCGCCATTATAGCCATCAAAAAAGGCCGCCTCGGCCATCGGGCGTCCAACCGGCAGATCGCGATAGAGGCGATCCGGGGTCCAATAATCGTCACGCGTATTCCACGGGCCAACATCCCAGACAGGCACCACCACACTACGACCCTTATAGGTAACCCGTACGCGATAGCGGTCGCTTCCTTTTGGGGAGAGCACCGCCCACGAAGGCAACGCCACAAAGCGGTCACGTGGCTGAATAATATGCCCATTGCCCGTCATCTCACCCACCAGGCCTTCGCGCGTGGCAAAGATACGATAGGTTGGGGCCAAGGCCTGTTGCGCCTGTTGCGGCAACGGGGCAGCCTCTACATGCGCCGCAACCAGGACAAGCAAACCTAGCAGCACAACGCTCAACCGATTGCAGAGTCTGACAAGGGTCATAACTCTACCGTCAAATGATCGAGTGACGGCAACACGGCAATCCAGACCGGCCCACTATTCAGGGTCAGTTCGGTTCCACCGGGGCCATAGATACGCAATGGCGCAAAGCCAGCGCCCTTGCGCCAAGTCGCCTCGATCATGCGACCATCCAGAAAGACCCGGGCAGAGCCTTCACCGAGCACCTGTTGTTCAATGCGCTGCTTGGGATCGCCAGGAATAGGGCGTTCGGGCACTTCCAACACAACCACATTCTTAAAACGAAGTTGCTGCCCCGTCGCTCCGTCAACATGCGGGCGGTTCTGCCGAAAATAGAGATAGCTATTGCTGATGCGGTCATACTTCCAGGCCACAAACGACTCACGGTACAAGAAATAATAGCTAAGTTGTTGGGCCTCAGGCCGACGAGCCAGGGGCAAATCTGGCTTGATCAAAAAACCCAGTTCGCTCAGATCAACCTCGGCGAGCGCTTGCGCCTCGGCAAAGGCCGCGAGTTCGCGTGTTGAAGTAAAAAGATTATGCGGAGCCTGGCGATCGCCCACGCGACGAAAATAGCGTTCCGCATCGACGCGAAGCGCATCCACATCAAGCAATTCGAGCGAGGTACGCGCCATCGTCAACGCATCGGGGGCACCGCCTGCATGCACATAAACAGCCTGCATCCCCTTAGCATACTCCACAAAATACGCACGGGCGCTGCGCACCGGGCCAATGGTGGGCAACTCGGGCGTTATGCCGGGTACAAACAGCGCCATATAGCGGGTAATGCCAAACTCGGCGAGCGCCTCAAAGACCAGCGGGGCCTGGTTGAGGCCAACCTGCGGATACGCCATCGGATGGTTATCGAGCATCACCGCATAGGGGCGTGCCGTCACTCTCCCCCGGACAAGCGTCAGTGGCGACACAGGTGGCTGGGGCTTGATGTGGTGGAGGGTAACGTCATCGGGAAAAGCCGCCAGCGCGGGGGAGGCGGTCAAAAACAGGGTACACACAGCCAAAAGGAGTAGGGTACGAACGAGGTATCGTATCATGCTGTCATTTTCTCTCCGCGAACCTAGCGGGTATTCCATGCGACGGCATTATAGCACAGGCCCCGCGCTCACCGTCGCTTCAAGACATCCACCAGTTCTTCGAGCGAGAGGGCGGAAGGCACACGTGGCGGGGACTTGGGGGTACCACAGAGCAACATCCGTTTTCCAGGATGCAAATACCAATCGGCATCAGCGTCAACGCGCTTCAAATCACGGTAGACCACGCCAAGATCGACGCAGGAACGATTCTGGGCCGCGACCCCCATATAGCCGTGACCATCGCGATAGGCATAGAGCACCGCGCCACAGCTATAGGCAAGCCGGCTTGAACCGCCATCCTCGCTTGCCATCGCAATGCCAAGGCCCCACCGTGTCTGGAACTCAAGCCTACGGTTAAACGCACGCTCAAGGCGCAAACTGCGCTGCTCATGCTCGTACCATGCATCAAGATTAGGCAACATCGCCTGAGCAACGTGATAGGGGCGATTCGGGAAGAGCGCGTTGTAGCCAGCGATGAGATCGGTAATATTAAAGAAAATCGGCTGGCGATCACCATACGCTTGAGCATTGTCAATGCGGGTCACTTGATCAACAAGACGACGTAACGCCTCGTCATCAGGGGCAACCTCACGGCGCACCAGTTCAGCGGCACTCAAGGTAGGATCAGCGGCATCGTGGTGATCAAAACGACCGCTACCGGTATCAACGTGGATGATAGATGGTTCAGCATCAACTGGCTGATCATCGAGGGTACGTCCGGCTGGAACAAACTCCAGTTCAGCGTCAGCAGCGTCACCAAAACGCATCAAAAGCCAGATCGCCACCAGACAATCGAGATCAGGGGCCAGATGGCCGACGATAACAGGTGTGTGGAGCAAACGCAAGGTTCTCTCATTCTAGGCCCATTCTAACCTTTGAGGCTTCAAGTATAACAGAGCCATGACATAAAAGTCAATCTTCATGGCATAAACTACAAGGTGCAATATGACCACGATCGGTGACAATCAATTAACCTTCGCCCTCGACTGCGCCTTCAATATGTTCAAGGCGGCAGATGCGCCCAGAGGCATCCAGCTCAATGGCGATCAAATCGATCCGCCAAGAGCTATCAAGTGGCACCTGCAACTCGGTGAGATAGGTATAGGCCAATTGCACAAGGCGCCGAGCCTTGGCGGGGCCAAGGGCATCTTCGGGCAACCAGGCCCCCACGTGGCGGGTCTTGACTTCGACAAACAGCAACTGGTCGCCCTTACGAGCGACCAGATCAAGTTCACCAAGTGGGCACCGCCAATTACGGTCTACAATCACATAGCCTGCCCGTCGCAGGTGTGCAGCCGCAGCGGCTTCACCAAACCGCCCAAGATCATGATTAGCCAAAGGCATACTTACGCCAGACATCGTGGCGTTCGAGCTCACCAAGCAGCGCAAAGGCCATATACTGGGGCTGACGAGGCGTGCTCAACAGCAGCATATGCGCCTGTTCAGGTGTGCGACCACCTTTGCGATGGTTGCAATCACGGCAAGCCGTCACCACATTGTCCCAGGTAGTCATACCACCCTGCGAACGCGGCAGCACATGATCCATCGTCAAATGCGCTCGTCCGGGTTGGGTTCCACAATACTGACACGTCTCACGGTCACGCGCAAAGACCCCCCGACGCGAGCAGGGCAACTTGAGCTTGCGCGGGATGCGAATATACCGTACGAGACGAATCACCAGAGGCACATCAAAACTGATCGCTCTGGCGCGAAGCTGAGCCTCCGCAGCCTCAACGAGTTCAGCTTTTTCCTGGAGGAGCAAGACAACGGCACGACGAACCGAGATGAGTTGCAGTGGCTCGTAGCTCGCATTAAGGACGAGAACACGCTGGCCCAAGGTGCCCACCCCCTTCAAAGAACCCTTTGTTGCTGAAACAAAAGCTCTTCGCACGGGGGTGATGCATGGTGCCCCGGCTAGAGCGTTTGATCCCAGGTCTGACAGCGCGTCGAGACAGACTGGATAGCTTGCAGTGCCACACCGATGCCGGGGCTACGACGGGACGCGGCACGATCAGCCCGGTCTGGCTGTATCATCACCGCCCCTCGGTTAGCGCCGCACCGACGCCGGACATATGCTCGCGATCCGTTGTTGATCACCTGACAGACCTTTGCTACCCTTGCCCTGCGACAGCAGGACGATGCCATTTTTGCCTACATCTTAACAGTAGCATATCTCCCGTCTGCTTGTCAAACAGCCTCTGGCATAACTTGCTCGCACGTGGGGGCCGCTTTGCAACTGGGAGCGCGGGCGGGGCCTACACGTAATCCGCATGGGACGGTGGCCCAAGAGTCACAAAACGCAAGACCACCAGCGACGCCACAAGCAGCAGGCTCGTCGCAAGCATCTCGCCGCCATCTTCAAGGAGGGGCAACACCGTTATTGACTTAAAGAGCGCATGCAAGAGATCGAGGCCAACCCCACAGAAAAAGAGGAACCCGAGCAATCCAAAGAAAATATGGGCCACCTGACGCTCACCAGGGCTACTCCGGCGATAAGCAAGCAATGTCAGAAACGCAAAGAAGCCGCCGAACGCAGCAAACGCCAGCACTTCGTTGAGACTTTGGCGGCCCATCAGGGAAATGCTCGTACCCAGAGTATGCTTGAGCCAGAAGGCGATTGCTTCATGCCAACCCAGCATATCATCAAAGAAGGTATAGAAAAAGAAAGCGGCCCCTACAAGCGCGAGCGGTGCTCGTGTACGCCAAAACACTGTCAGGAAGACAAGCGTAAGAAGAAATTCTTTCGCATATTCAAACCGCTCACCATACGAGCCTTCACCTTCAAGCAGCCAGCGCCAGTTGACTGTGGGCGAGCGTGAGTATGGCGTGCCATTGGCGGTATAGGCGATGAAGCGCGGATCGACCGTCGTACTCATGTAGATAAAGAAACTATCGAGTGCGAGCAGCAGCAGCAAGCAGAGCAGAAGAGCCAGACCAACTCGTTGTACCATAACAGCCAGTCCTTTCTGAGCTTTCCTCAAGGTTGCCGGGAACGGTTCACTGCAGCGTCATGCACCGTGTCTTGAGCGGCTCAATCCTCTGTCAACGACGTTTCCTGGTATGCGGGAGTATCGTTACAGACCACTCAATCACCCCCTACGGCTGAGCGATCATGATCCCCCTATGGCTTCACGCAGAATCAAGCCATCGATCAGGCGTTCAACGGGGGCAAGATCATCGGTAAAGGGCGTAAAACGCGCCTGGGCGGGGGTAAACGGACGCACAGGGCCAAAACGACCGTCATTGAGCGACCAGTACATCACGAGTTGCAAAGCCTGATACTGCGTCTTCGTTTCGGCGAGCGTCGCAATAGTTTCGGCATTGCGGATAAAGTTGGTCACGCCATCACCGGCTGGCGTATTGACACCAATCAGGATCGCATTGGCAAAACGCGTATCAATGACATAGACCTCGGGAAAGACAGCGAGCATCGTGGAGCCAAGGGCATTGACGAGACGATCGTCACCACTAGCCGGACGACCGGCATTGACGACGGCAACGCCCTGAGGTTTGAGGCGTGCCTTGACTTCGGTAAAAAACTCAACCGTGGTGAGGTGAAAGGGGATATAGGGTTGATGATAGGCATCCATGCCAATCACATCATACTGTTGATCAGTCGTGGCAAGCCAGTAACGTGCATCGGCGACATACGTTGTATAGAAGGGGAAGGCCGGATCGCGATCCTCGAGATCAAAATAGCGACGGCCCATCTCGACAATCCGCCCATCAATTTCAACGGCATCAATGCGCGTCTGCGGACCATAGATCGCCAGGAACTGTTTGGGAATGCTGCCAGCCGCCGAGCCAAGCATAGCAAAGCTTTGCACCTGCTGCGGATCCTTAGCGGCATAGACAAACGGCGCGACCGTAAAATAATCCCACGGGCCACCATCGGTCAGCAGATCAAGCGGATTCCCCGTCTCGCGGTAGCGGAGCCGATAGATCGAGTGCAAAGCCTGACCCTCATTGAGCATCAGGACACGGCGGGGATCAACCCGGCCACCCTGGTAGATCACCTCTTGTTCGGCCACCTGAATATAGTTATAGTTCGACTCACGTTCTGCAAGCAGGCGGCAACCCCCACAATCCGCACGCTTGATGGTGCCCACATTGAACGTATGCACCCCAAAGAGTGCCGCAACAACCGCAAGCATAAGCCCAACGCGCCAATCACGCAGCCCAACAAAGGCCAGCACGATCAGAAAGGCCGCAAAGAGAAAGAGGGTCGCACTGGAGCCAATCAGGGGTATCAGGAGGAGCACCGTCAGAAACGTACCGACAATCGAACCAACCGTCGAGAGGGCCGAAATGGTTCCGGCCGTGCGGCCTGCTTCTTCCACCCCACGGGCAGCCTCACGTAGGCGCAGACGGACCGCAAACGGACCCACGGTCGCCATCAGAATCACCGGGGCGGCAAAGAGCAACAGGACAACAAGCAGCGCCCCAACAAACCCACCTGCGGCGACCGTACGCAGCGCCCCCTGGGCAAAGAGCAGCACGGGCCGGGCAATGAGCGGAATAACCGCACACAGCAACCCGGCCCAGGCAATGAACCAGTAGAGCAAACGTTCATCGGGGTAACGATCAGCGAGGCGCCCGCCAAGCCAATAGCCCACCGCGAGATAAGCGAGCGTCATCCCGATTACCACAGCCCAGATCGGTTGCGACGTCCCAAAAAAGGGCGCCAGCAACCGTGGCATCACCATCTCGATCCCCAGCGTACCAACACCGGCCAGAAAGACAACCACGAATAAAAAGCGGTCACGACGCGCCATTTAGATTGCTCGCAGAATGAGGCTCTGGAGCAGCTGAAGCAAGAGCAGCGCCACCAGAGGTGAGAGATCAATCATACCCATTGTCGGCAAAACACTGCGGATCGGGGCCAGGATTGGCTCGGTCAACTCACGCAGGATCTGCGTCACGCGCATATTGCCCATCGGATCAATCCACGAGACGATGACCCGCCCAAGAATGGCAAACAATAAAACTTGAAAGAGCAAGTTGATAAAGGTCACAAAAAAGCCGGACATAGAGACTACCTTTCAGCAAAGATTTTTTACTTCCAAACACCGAACCAACCCAACCCACCAGTCTTAGCCCGAATACCTTGCAAAGAAGACCTCACAGGTCTGCTTGTCCGCCTTGGGGCGCCATCATCAAGACCTGTGAGGTCTCTTCTTGTCCTTCTTTGCAAAGTATTGGTCTCAGCCATTGTCATCCGCAGCCTCAGCGTGTTCGCGGCGGATACGCACCGCCGCAGCGTGGGCATACAACCCTTCAGCCTCGGCCAGGCGCTGTGCTGCGGGGCCAATCCGGGCAAGCCCGGTTGCATTGAGCCCAACCAACGAGATCACCTTGCGAAAATCATCAACATTCACAGGCGAAGCATACCGCGCCGTTCCCTCGGTGGGCATAATATGTGAAGGCCCGGCACAATAATCGCCGAGCACCTCAAAGGATTGTTCCCCAAGAAAGATGCCCCCGGCATTGCGCACCATCCCGACATACGGCCAGGTCTCTTCGAGTAACAAACAGAGATGTTCCGGGCCATACTCATTCGACAGAGCAAACGCCATTTCAAGATCGCGTACCAGCACAATCGCACCACGCTGGCTCACCGCTTCAGCCGCCGCCGTTGCATTTGGCTCGGGCAGCAATTTCAACTGCCGTTCAAGTTCGGTCTGCACCGCCACGGCGAGTTCGGGTGACGGCGTAAGCAAGATCGCGCTTGCCTCAACATGTTCAGCCTGGGCAAGCAGATCGGCGGCCACATACCGCGGATTCGCCGACCGATCGGCAATCACCAGGGTCTCAGTCGGTCCTGGCAGACTCTCGATGCCTACCGATCCATAAACCAGGCGCTTGGCCTGGATGACAAAACGATTCCCGGGGCCAGCAATTTTATCGACCCGCGGGATACTCTCGGTCCCATAGGCCATCGCGGCGATCGCCTGGGCTCCACCGACCGCAAAGACCTGATCAACCCCCACGAGATGCGCCGCAGCGAGCACAAGCGTCGAGGGCTTGCCCGTCGCCACCTGGGGGGGCGAACAGACGACAATCTGTTCCACGCCAGCCACCTGAGCAGGTACGGCCGCATGGATCAACGACGAAGGCAAGGGAGCCGCCCCACCCGGGGCATAGACCCCGACCCGCTGAAGAGGAACCACCAGTTGACCGCGCACCCCTTCGACGCTGAAATCGATCCAGGAGTTGCGGGCCTGACGCTCATGAAAACGACGAATTTCCGTGACCGACAGTTCGAGGGCAGCCCGTACATCGGGGGGCAAGGTTTCAGCCGCAGCAGCCCACTGCGCACGGGGTACGTCGATCGCTGCGGGCGCAACACCATCAAAACGCTCACTCAGGATACGTAGCGCCGCATCGCCACCCGCACGAACTTCAGCCACAATGGCGGCCACCGCTTGTGCTGTTGTCTGATCCTCATCAAGCGGTGCGCGATAGAGCACACTCTTGCGGGCAACAGCAGGATCAACAATGATCGGAATGGTCGTCATCGTTCTACCTTTCGACGCAACTCCAGCCTGACACAAAGGGACTTGCTTGTTGCTTCTATTATACAGCTTTTACTCGCAAAGCCGCTGGCCGGCGCCTCATCCCAACACCTTGCAAAGAAGGTGATTTTTTTGACGCCAAGGCGCTGTCCACCTTGCTGTCAAGGGTATGAGCGGCGTATATGCGCCGCTCATACCCTTGACAGCAAAGATCCCATCGCGTATGATGAGCCTGAAGGCGTGTAAACGATAAAACGGTCATTTTACCATGCACAAAGCAGGTAAAGACAAGGCCGAACTACTCCAGAGTGGCAAGAATTCGCTTTACGCTATGGTAAGGAAAAAGACATGAGGCAGCGACACAGATGGTGGGCAGGGCTCTTGGTCGTCCTGGCAGGTTTGATGCTTTTTGGTACCATGCCAGCCGCGCCCGCTGAGGCTCAGAGCAAGATCTATTTTCCGCAAACGGGACATTATCTTGGTGGGGCGTTTCGCTCCTTCTGGGAACGCAACGGTGGGGTCGAAATTTTTGGTTATCCCCTTTCCGAGGAGTTTATCCAGAATAGGGACGGACGAGTTGCGCAGTTTTTTGAACGGGCACGCTTCGAGCTCGATGTTGTCAACAATACTGCGGTGGTCAGCCTAGGCCTGGTAGGGCGTGAATATCTGGCGGCAACCGGGCAGGGCTTCCCCCGGCTGGCCCCGGTCAATCAGCCCGGCGTGCGCTATTTCCCCGAGACAGGTCATACCCTGCGCGGGGCATTTCGCACGTTCTGGGAACGCCGTGGTGGGCTGCCAATTTTTGGCTTTCCCATCAGTGAAGAGCTCGTTCAGGAGCTTGACGGCAGAGGCAACTATGTTGTCCAGTATTTTGAGCGCGGGCGCTTTGAACTGGTCGGGAGCAATGTGCGCCTGAGCACCCTGGGCAGCGTCCTGGTACCGTGCCAACTCCGCCTGCCCCTGCCACCGAACGCACCTCCGACTGGCCCGATCCCTGAAGGCGACCCAAGCACCTGTCCACCGCCAGTGAATTTGAATTCGCGGGTCTTCCCCGATCCGACATCACCTGGCACAGTGCAAGGCTTTGAAGCGCATGGGTATCAACCCGGCGAAGACATTGCGCTCTGGTTAAACTTGCCCAATGGCACCACACGTGCGCTGCCCTATCTGGCGCGGGCCAACAGCGATGGCTCAATCCTGATCGGCTTTCTCACCGAGACCCGCGATCCTGTGGGGCACTGGAGCATTGTGGGGCAGGGATTACGCAGCAATCAGGTGCGCGTGGCGGCCTTTGTGTTGCAACGCTAATGCCTTAAAGGAACGCAATGAGCGTTCCTTTAAGGCATTTTTTTGACGCAAAGGCGCAAAGACGCAACATTTTGAGCGGAGATGCGCTCACCCTTCGCGGCTTGGCATGAGCTTATTTGCATGGTATTGAGCCTAGGGACGTGGAAACACAAAAACGCCAGCTTAGCTGGCGTTTTTGTGTGCAAAGAGCGGCTTTAGGGACGAGCTTCCAGCAACAGGTCAACCTCTTCGGTGGTACCATTGGCACGGACAACCGTCAGCACCGCCGTATCGCCAGCACGGTAATTGAGATCGAGCAAGCCAAGCAGTTGATCGCTGTCAGCAACAGGTTGACCACCAATGGCAATAATAATATCGCCACCAGCGCGGAGCGACATCATGCCTTCAATCAACTCACCGGTACCCGCCCGCAAGCCAGCCCGCTGAGCAGGGCTAGGCGAGCGCACATCGGTAATCAAGACGCCACGATCAACGTCAAGACCAAGGGTTTCAGCCATCAGTGCATCAAGCGAGAGCATAGCGATCCCCATCCAGGGATGGTTAAAACGGCCTTCACTGATCAGGCCAGGAACAACCTTGGCCACAGTGCTCGCGGGCACAGCATAGCCAACCCCTTCAAACGAGCTATTGCCCTGACTGACCGCAATCGCCGTATTGACCCCAATGACTTCACCCCGAATATTCAGCAGTGGGCCGCCCGAATTGCCAGGATTGATCGACGCATCGGTCTGAATAATATTCGGAATGCTATAGGTTCCAATCGAACGAGTTGGGCCACGAAGGGTACGGCCAAGACCGCTGACCACGCCAACCGTCAAGGTATTTTGCTCACCAAAGGGACTCCCAATCGCGACAGCCGTCTGACCAACCTCAACCGCACGTGACTCGCCAAGGGTAAGGGGGCCGACACCTTCAGGCAGACGACGAACTCTGATCACCGCGAGATCGCTATCAGGATCGGTGCCCACCAGATCAGCGAGCGCCGTCGTCCCATCAAAAAAGCGCACCTGCAACTGTGACGACTGGGCAACCACGTGATTATTGGTCACAATATGGCCCTGATCATCATAGAGAAACCCAGAGCCCTGCCCGGAACGGACATCAGGCAAGCCAGGAATAGCCGGATGATCGCTGGGCAAACTACTGCCCAGTACATCAATGCTCACCACAGCCGGATTAGCGCGACGAAACAACTCAACCAGCAAGCGCTCCTGACTGAGCAATGGTTCAGTCAGTTCAGCGCCAAGGGTCGGCTGAGGCGGAACTGGAGGAAGCGTTGGCAGCACAGGCAACGGCGGGCGAGGGGTCGGAGTTGCCTCAAGCATCAGCAACTGTTCCTCGGTCATCAGCGCAACCTGGGTCTGAATAGCCTCAACCGTCGGATCAGGGCGTTGGCCAACCGGCATTGACGGGAGGGAACACCCGGCAAGCAGCAGACACAACCCGCAGAGAAGCAAAAAACGCACGATGCAGCCTTCCAGACTATTATTAGTAGTGTCTAACGTACCATTCCTGGCCTTCTGGAGTGCCGGCTTTAGCCGGCTGAAGCCAGCACTCCAAAAGGCAGCAGAGCGGAAAACGTACGTTACACACGCATTAGTGTCTAACGTACCGTTCCTGACAAGCTTGCAGCCTGGTGATGGTGAGCGGAGGTCCACATCCCGGGCCAGATCGAGCAGAAGAAGAGACCGGCCGCAAACCCGGCCTGAATGCCATTGAGCAGCAAGAGCCACATTGGGGCAAACCAGAGGCCCTGATAATGGCCGACAATTTCAAGGGGCCAGAGCAAAAACGGGAGCGCGCAGAGCAACAGGCGTATCGGCCAGGGCAGGCCTAGGAACCAGCCGACTACGGCGGGCGGGCGGGCACCATCAGCCGTCCAGCGGCCAACGAGCAAGCGTGCCCCCCAGAGACCAAGCGTTGCGCCCCAGCAGCGCGCACAGACAGCCATCGGCAACCCAAAGAGCAGATACGAGCGCTCAGGGGTTGGACAGACATAGATGGAGAGCAGATCGCGAGCGAGCACCCCGGCATCGCTCACCAGCGGCAACCCGGTCGCCCGGAAGAGCGGCGAGATAATCGGGCCAAGCAAGAGCACCCACAAAAAAGTATCAAAGAGCCACTGCGGCCAGACCTGGGGAGCCTTGCTACGATTGACGGCAACCATCGTCGTCATAGAATTACTTAAATCTCCTCACACCCCACCAGATCCGGGGCATACGCACCAGTTTCTCGTGGAGCTTCAAATAGGCTCGGCGGGTATGGGCGTCATAATGGTTCAAGACAATTTTATCAAGAATACCCTGATAAACACGGCTCGCCGCAGCAACCGCAAACCGGCTCTCAGGGGGCAAGAGCGCAATACCGGGCCAACTCTCATCATAGAGGCGATGGGCGCGGTCAATTTCAAAGCGCATCAGATCGCGGAAACGGCGATCATAGACCCCAGCCAGGATATCATCGGCAGTCAAACCAAACCGTTCCAGATCTTCCTGGGGCAGATAGACCCGGCCACGGCGCGCATCTTCACCGACATCGCGCAGAATATTGGTCATCTGGAGGGCGACCCCCAGCTTAATGGCATAGGGTTCTGCTCCAGGAGCGTGGCCGGTAATACCCATCACCAACAGACCAACAACCGAAGCCACCCGATAGCAATAGAGCCAGAGGTCAGCAAACGTCTCGTAGCGATTGATGGTCAGATCCATCGCCACCCCGGCGAGCAACTCATCAACAAGCTGGGGGGCCAATTGATAACGCACACGGGTATCGTACCAGGCAACAAGCACCGGATTATCGGGAACCGGGCGTGGGGCACGCACCTGTTGCACCCAAGCGGCAAGCGCACGAGCCGGATCACCCGTTGCCATATCAACCGTATCATCGGTCATACGGCAGAACGCATAGAGGGCACGTACCGCCTTGCGCACATCAGGGGCGAGAAACTGCGAACTAAAATAGAAACTCTTGGAATGCTGGCGGATAATGCGTTCACACTCGAGATACGCTGCAGCCGTCGCATCAGGTGGATGGGGCGGCCATTCATCAGAGCCAACCTGGGGAGCAAGATCAGTCAGATGAAACAACAGCGCGAGCTGCTCCTCCGCAGGCAAAGGTTGGGCTCGACGCGTACCGGTTGCGTGAAGCGCCAGTGAGGGCACGGAGTTCAGCGACACGCGGCTCTCCTTCAAACTTGAGACACACACGAAGATCACAAAGTGTTCTCTTTTCATAATACGTGAATCAGTGCCAGAAGGCAACCCACTTCTGGCCCGTAAGAGCCAGAAGTGGGTTAGAAGGGAGGGAGCGTGCGGCCCATGCACATCAACATGAGGGCGTCAGGTGCTACGCATAGCTACTTTACAGACACAAAAAAGCCAGCGACGCTGGCTTTTTTGTTCAAACAGAACACATTGGTAGGCAGAAAGCTTAGCGACTAGAACTCAACAGATCGGCAATGGTATCAACGGCTTCCTGGGCATCGCGACCAAGGAACGCACCAGGCATACGCTGGATCAGCATCGGATTCAGATTAAAGGCGCGCCCACCATAACCAAAGTGAGGCGTAGGCGGTGGAAGCGCCGTAATGGATCGTCCCGCTTCGAGGAGTTGGGTCGCCGACTCGGTGGTAGAGGCTGCAACCGCAACAATATCAGGTTGCAAATGACGCACCGTATCAATCAGATCACGAACGGGCACTTCAGGGCCAAGATAAATCACCTGCCAGCCGTGACGCACGAGGAAGACCGCGAGCATCAGAACCCCAAGATCGTGCTGCTCGCTCGGCGCACAGGCAAGCAGAACGAGGCCACGCCCGTCGGTAATATTGTAGGTATTGAAGAGACTCGAAAGCTTACGGCGCACAAACTGGGTCGCAAAATGCTCGGCGGTGACGGTGATCCGCCCGGCGTGCCACTGCTCACCAATTTCAACCATCACTGGCTGAACCAGTTTGAGAAAGACCTCTTCCATAGGATAAAGGGCAAAACCTTCACCGAGGATCTGTTCAGCGCGCGTTGAGTCAAAATCGGTCAGCGCGGAAAAGAGCCGACTGTTCAGCCGCTCCCAGGTGTGTGGTTCCGTATCAACCGCCGTACTCAGCCACGAAAGATTTGCCTCGTTACCGTCGGTCATCAACGCAATCGCCTGGCTGATCGTCAGACCTTCAGCGGTGCGATCACGTAACCAGCGAATCGTGGCAATATCGCGCTCAGAGTAGAGTCGGTGCCCACCTTCAGTACGTTGCGGCCGCGGCACACCGTAGCGCCGCTCCCAGGCACGAAAAGTATCCGCCGGGACACCTGTCTCCTGAGCAACGGCCTTGGTATTGTAGCGTGGCTTGTCAGAGAATTGAGTCAAAAAATGCTGCTGGGCCATGACTGGCTGCCTTCCTGAAAGGTTGAGACCCTGGACAAAAGGTGTTCCTTTGTCTTTGCACATTGTAGCATGATGCACAAACGGTGTCAATGAAATGCACAATTGATTCTACGGCATCAGAATGCGCTAGACGGTTCAGGAGGGGTGGGATTATATTGTAATCTCGCAACAAAAGTTGTGCATATATCACCCATCCGACGCTGTGCGAAGGTTGTGCATCACTTCAAGGCGAAGGATCGGGCGTCCGCGGGCCTCCCAGCGCTGGTAGTAATGTGATTTGATCATGCCAGTCAGGGCTGGGGACCAATGCTCGGGGGGCAAAGGGCGCAAACCTGGATGGTGAAGGAGCAGCGTTTGGAATTCGGCAAAAAGGGCCGGCTGGTCAGTCATAATGCTCAAGCGGCCCTCAGGGGCAAGGCAACGCTCCATCTGGGTCAACAGGATTGGCGAAATGAGGCGCTGATTGCGTTGACGGTTGCGCAAGAGGGGGGCAGGAAAATGCACATAGGCCATGGCGAGGCTGGCAGCAGGGATCTGGCGATAGGCCAAGCGGGCATCAGCCTGGATAAAACAGACATTGCGCAGATCCGCCGCTGCGGCGCGTTCGACCGCGCGCCAGAGCGGCTTGGCCACAATGTCGAGCCCAACATAGTTTCGATCTGGAGAGGCTGCGGCAAGGGCCAGCACGAGATCGCCAGTGGCACACCCGAAATCAAGGGCGAGCGGCTGCTCGTTGCCAAAGAGCCCCGGCGATGAGAGTGGCGGAAACTGTTCAGCGTGGGCATAGAGCATGTGCCCAGGCCAGACGTGCAGATAGCGTGCGGTAAGTTCTTCGGGCGGCGGCACTACTTTTAGGCGCGCCGGATAACGTCCACGTCCCATGTTGCTTTCCTGCTACCGTAGAAGTTGACATTTGCCAATGAAGCCACGCGATTATACCCCATGGCTTGCAATTTTGTTATAATAGCCTGCAGGGAAGCTACGTTGCCGTGAAACGAGGACGAGCCGATGAGTGACATTATCGGCAAAGAGCCAATCCTGATTGTAGGCGGCTTTGGAAGCAACTACTCGTTGTACAATCAGTTGCAGCAATTGCTAGGTCAGGTCAGCGGGCGCGTCGTCAAAGTTGCGCCGATTACCCTCTTTGAATGGAGTGGCGTCATCGCCAGTGATAGCTACGGAGCGCTGTTGCGAGTGCTCGATCTGGCTGTTCGTGATATCCTGGCCGAACAACACGCCCGCAAAGTCATCCTGGTGGCGCACAGTGCAGGTGGGGTTCTTTGTCGGATCTATCTGGGCGATCAGCCGTATGGCCCACGTCGCCTCGTGTACAATGGGTTCAACCACGTCAGCGCCCTGGTAACCCTGGGAACGCCCCATACAACGACGCGTCTCGGGCGCCAGGGTGGGCTCAATCAGATCGCGTTTGTCCAGGCACGCTATCCTGGGGCGTACTGGCGTTTCATGCATTATATTAGCGTGATGGGGCGAGGCATCTATGGGGTGCAACAGGGCCAACCCCCAGAACGCGGGGCATGGCAGAGCTATGCAATGATCGATGGGTCGGGTGAACAGTGGGGTGATGGGGTGGTGCCGCTTACCGCCGGGTTGCTTGAGGGTTCACGCAAAGTTATCATTCCCGGGCTACGTCACGATCCACGCCCTGACCTTCCATGGTATGGTACGAATGCCGCGATTGTGCGTGGCTGGTGGGAACAGGTCGAACTGGCTTTACGAGAACCAACCCAAGGTCAACGTACCTGAACGTGTCTGATGTTCGTCTCCTCTAGATAGGGTCTCCATGCGCATCCTTTTTTATACTGGCAAAGGCGGGGTCGGCAAGACAAGTGTTGCCTCCGCAACCGCGCTGCGCTGTGCCCAGCGTGGCTATCGTACGATTGTCTTGAGTACCGATGCAGCCCACTCACTTGGCGACTCGCTCGGGGTCGAGTTGCGCGCCGAGCCGATCCTGGTGCATCCGAATCTTTGGGCGCAAGAGATCAATGCACTGCACGAGCTCGAGTCAAGTTGGGGGCAGGTGTCGCAGTACCTCGCGGATCTGCTGGCATGGCAGGGCGTCGAGACGATTGCCCAGGGTGAGCTGTCAGTCATTCCCGGAACCGAAGAACTCTTCAGTCTCTTGCAGATCAAGCGGCACTATGATGAGCAAAAGTATGATGTGCTGGTCGTTGACGCCGCGCCGACTGGTGAGACCTTGCGCTTGCTGTCACTGCCCGATATTATGCGCTGGTGGATCGGGCGGCTCTTTCCGATTGCCCGTGCGTTGCTCAAAGTCGTCCGCCCGGTCGCCAAACGGGTGACTGATATGCCGATCGCCGCCGATGATGTGCTCGCGTCGGCCCAGCAGGCGATTGATGCCCTCGTTGATGTGCGCCATATTCTGACGGATCAGCAGGTGACAACGGCACGCATTGTGATGAACCTCGAAAAGATGGTGATCCGTGAAGCCCAGCGGAGCCTGACCTATCTGAGCCTCTTTGGGTATGCCGTTGATGCGGTGGTCGTCAACCGCATTTTGCCGACAGACGTCGATCGCCACTTTACCTCGTGGCGGAATATGCAGCAAGAGTATGCACCGCTCGTGAATGAGATGTTCGAGCCGCTGCCGATCCTGCGTGCGCCTCACTTTGAGCGTGAGATTGTTGGGATCGAGAACCTCAGTCGCTTGGCCGATCATCTGTTTGATCAGCAAGATCCAGCCGAGTTCCTCTATCGTGGGCCGGTGCAACGGGTCGAAAAAATGGCTGGCGGGTTTGATCTGATCATTCCGCTCCCGTTTGCTTCAGAGGATCAGGTACACCTGGCGCAGAGTGCCGACGAGTTGCTGATCTCGGTAGGCTGGCACCGCCACCGCATTGTGCTGCCCCAGAGTCTCGCCCGGCTGCGTGCCCAAGATGCGTATTTTGAAAACGATGCACTGCGGATCATCTTCCGTAAGGCGGAAGTAACGGCCCCGCTTGCCGGTGCTGAGAAATAATGCTACAATGGCCGACAGTGCGCCAGAGTGCGCGTTTTGCTGCGCCAGAGAGGAATTGAGCCATGGCTTCGAAAAAGGGCAATCGGATCGTGATTAAGTTGAAGAGCACCGAGAGTGGTCATTCGTATACAACGATGAAGAATCGGCGGAATGATCCTAGCCGGATCGAACTCCGCAAGTATGACCCCCTGGTGCGACGCCACGTGACCTACCGCGAAACAAAGTAAGTTGCGACCAGGTGAGGGCAGGCCGATGAGCCTGCCCTCGCTGCTTTTCCCCCTGTATGCGCCTCTTTTTTGTGCTCGTTCTGCTAGCCCTTACGACGACGGTGGTGAGCCTACCGTTGCTTGCGTTGACGACGCTGACAGCCCCATGGCCGCTGCTCTTCCTTGTGGTAGGCCTGGGTTGGCTGAGCGAACATGCAACGCGACAGCAAAGCCTGGGGCTGCAGCGTGGGTTGCTCGCCGTGAGCGCCATTGCCAGTGCGCTGCTATTGCCACTCTTTGCGGCGGGGAACGTCGCTACGCTCTTCCAACGCCTTCAACCAGGTCAACCCGGTTTTGCCGGGGCGTATACGCTCGTGCTGGTGGGCCTCGTGCTCTTCTGGCGCGGGATGCAGATCGATCATCGTGACGGCAATGCCGCCGGGGTGCTCTTTGGGCGCGGTGCGGCGCTGGCCGTGGCAAGTTTGCTGCTGGGAACCTTGATGGGCACGGGCAGGCCGTTGAATGCTCCGGTGATGCTGGCCCAGATTGTGGCTTTTGGGGCAACCGGGTTGCTCGCGCTGGCACTCTCGCATGCGCAGACGGCCAACGATGGAGATCGGGCCCTGAACTGGCGCTGGCTGGCAACGATGCTCGGAGCTGTAGCGACAGTAATCGGCCTGGCGATCCTTGGCGTAGGGCTCATCGGTGGCGCTGAACTGCTCGGAGCGGTCGAGTTTGGGCTGCACATCGTGGTGCTACCGTTTGCGCTCATCGGCGGGGTGCTTGTCTGGCTCGTGCTGACGATCTTTGGCGAACCTCTACGCTGGTTGCTCGAGCGGGTGCTGGAAGCGCTCGACGGGTTCAACGTGCGCCCTGTAGCACCACCCGAGGGCGGTCAACCGGGGGTTGAGGTGCTCGCGCCAGTGCCATCGATCGGAGCACTGGTGGAGGGAGCAAGTCTGCTGCTGGCGGTCATCCCGCTGATCCTGCTGATCATCGCGATTATGCTCTGGCGTCGACGCACCAGCACCAATCCCCAGATGAACGAAGAACGCGAGTCGCTCGGCGTGCTACAGAGCCTTGGCGAAGACTTGCGAAGCCTGTTGAGCCGCCTACGTAAGCCGTTTGGCGCTCATCGCACCGGCTTACGGGCAGCGCTGGCAGGACTGAAGAGCGATGATGCCACCACACGCACACGGCGAGCCTATATTCGGATGCTCTTGCACCTCGAAGCGAAGGGGGTTATGCGACAGGTCGCCCAGACGCCCACCGAATTTGCGCACACCGCCGGATCCGACAGCCCATCCAAACCGACGCTCACCACAATGACCCAACTCTACGAACAGGCACGCTACCACCCCGAGGGGGTTGGGCGTGACGAGGCCGAGCAAGCCGAGCAGTCGCTACGCACGCTGGAACGTGAGGCGAACAGGGAATAAGCCCATTAATGATCCACCGACTCGTTGTTTTGCTTCTCCTTAGCCTGCTCAGCACGAGCATCCATAGCTTCAGCCAACTGCCTGCAACAAGCAGCAGCGCGTGCAACACGCCCCTGCACATTGCCGGGGTACGCCTCAAAGACCACAGCCTCTTCTTTTTTGACGGCTGGTACTACGTGGTCTCGATCCGCGTTGAACCGGCCAGTGGGAGCAGCGCCCGGGACAAAGCAGTCAGCCCCCTGCGCTCAAGCGAACGGCTTGAAGGGCGCTTTGCCTATGCACGAACGCGTGATTTTTGTTTTTGGGAAGAGCTCGCGATGCCGCTTGAGCATGGTGAAGCAGGTGAGCCTGACGAGTGGGAGATCTGGGCCCCTCATGTGATTGAGCGCGACGGAACCTTCTACATGTACTATACCGGGGTGAACAACCAGATCGCCCAGACAATAATGCTGGCCACAAGCACGAATCCAGCCGATCCAGCAAGTTGGCAAAAAAAGGGGGTGATCTTTACCCCACACCATCCTGAGGCCTTCTATCCAGGCCCAGATTACTGGTCAGACTGCCGTGATCCGATGGTACTCTTCTATCAGGGCCGCTACTATCTCTACTACACCGGGGTGAACACGCAAGGGCCCATAGTTGGCCTCGCCTTTGCAGAGCATCCCGAAGGCCCGTGGCATGATCTTGGGGCGGTGTATCAAGAAAGAGAGCCTGGCCGGATCCCTGAATCGCCGTACGTTGTTGAGCACGAAGGTTTGTTCTATCTCTTCTACAACAGCTCAGGGCGGGATGGAGCACGTCAGGTATGGCGCTGGTCGGTCTCGCCTTTTGGGCCATGGCAGACCGAGGTACGTGCTGGGTATGGGTGGGCCTATGACTTTTATCGTGACGAGCAAGGCTGGCTAGCTTCATACCTGATGGGATACGGCGAGCGCATTGGGGTGCAACGGGTGGCGTGGCATCCTGGAGGCTTGCCCATGATCCCACGCATTGGGACGCAGGTCTACGTACCGATCCTGATCAGGTAGGTAGTCTGGGAAATACGTTTTCTGCGCGGGTGATCCTTGATCAGCACGGCGCGAGGCAAAGCAAGACCTCACAGGTCTGCGCGTTGGCATTGGAATGCCCCCATCAAGACCTGTGAGGTCTTTTCCTTGCCATCCTTGATCGGCAAAGCGAGGCAAAGCGAGACCTCACAGGTCTGCGCGTTGGCATTGGAATGCCCCCATCAAGACCTGTGAGGTCTTTTCTCGTCCTTCTTTGCAAGGTATTGCTACTAGCTCCGCATGGTTGCACCAAGCTCGCGTTCGAGGCCGGTGATGATCTTGCGGCGCACGCGGGTCAACGCCTCGTCGCTGAGGGTACGATCGGGGGCACGGAAGGTCAGGTGATAGGTGAGGCTGCGTTTGCCTTCGCCGACCTGGGGGCCAGTATAGACATCGAAGAGCGTCAAGTCTTCGAGCAGATCGCCGGCACCCCGCCGGATAAGCGCAGCCACGCGGGTTGCCGAAACCTCGAGGGGGGCCACAATCGAGAGATCCTGCACCGTTGCGGGGAAACGGGAGATTGGGCGGAAGGTTGGTGGTTGCGCCGCCGCGATGAGCGCAGCGAGGTCAAGCTCGGCGAAGACCGCCCGCGCCACCCCAAGTTCGAGGCGGACACGGACGGCAGGATGCATTTCACCAAGAGCCCCGATCGCCACCCCTGGCGCCTGACCATTGTCGCGTTGGGGGATCACCTTGCCCCCAGAACTCTCGGGCATGAGCATCAGCGTAGCAGAACGACCGGGGTGGAACCGCTCGTCGTCAGTGAGCGGGACAAAGCTGATCCGGTCGGTCAAGCCGAGGCGAGCGAGCAGCAACTCGACCATGCCTTTGAGATCATAAAAATCATAGAGCTCGCGGTGGGCCGGCTCCCAGCCTTCAGCCTCACGCGGACCAGCGAGCGCAAGCGCAAGGCGACGCGGCTCGGCGGGGAGCCAGGCATCCTCGGCCTTGAGGTAGACACGCCCGATTTCAAAGACGGTTACCCGTTCGCGTTCACGGAGATTCATCGTCAGTGCGGCCCCAAGTGAGGGCAGGAGCGAACGGCGTAAAAAAGTCTTTTCGGGAGTATTCGGATTAGTGAGTTTCAAATAGCGCGTCGCAACGGCCTCTGAGGGGGCCACGGTTGCGACGAGCGGCATATCAATGAGCGAATGGGTGATCAACTCAGTCAAACCCGCGCCAACGAGCACCTCGCGGACGCGCTGTTCGAGGGCAAGTTCAGGCGACTGCATCGCCGGGGGCAACTCATCGGCAAGGCGGGTAAGCGGGATCTGGTCATAGCCATAGACGCGTGCAACCTCCTCGCAGAGATCGGCGCGGATGGTCACATCCTGGCGAAACGAAGGCACCTCGACGGCCACATAGGGGACAGAGGCTTCATAGGGCGTACCGCCAAAACCGAGGCGTTGCAGCAGCGCGGCGAGCTCAGCAGCCGTTAGATGAATGCCAAGCATGCGCGCAACCTCGGCGGTTGGAAGGTCAAGCACCAGCGGCTGCCAGGGGCGGGGATAGACATCAACAAAGCCCTGGGCAATCGTCGCGCCGGCATAGCGGCGCATCAACTCGAGGGCACGCCGCAGCGCAATGGGAGGCAGCGCATAATCCACCCCGCGTTCAAAGCGGCGCGAGGCCTCACTGGGCAACTTCATGCCGCGGGCGGTCTTCCGGATCTGCGTTGGTTCCCAGATGGCCGCCTCAAGGAGGACGGATGTCGTGGTCGGGCTGACCTCACTGGAAGCGCCGCCCATCACCCCGGCGACCGCAAGCGGCCCCGAGGCATCACAGACCATCAGAGGCGTCCGTTCGAGGCCACTGGCCGAGCCAGGGGTCAGATCGCGATCCTTATCATCGAGGGTAACGAGGCGTTCACCAGGCTGGGCAGGGCGCACAATCAGATGGCGATCAACAACTTTAGCGGCATCGAAGGCGTGGGTTGGCTGGCCCCACTCGAGCATCACATAGTTGGAGATATCGACTACATTGCTAATCGGGCGCATCCCAGCATTGACGAGGCGGCGCTGCATCCACTGAGGGGAAGGGCCAATCTGCACCCCTTCAGCGAGCCCGACCGCAAAGCGGGGGCACAACTCGGGAGCCTTGATCGTCACCGCAGCACGGCCTACGATGGGCGCACCTTCGGCGAGCACCTGGGGATCAGGGAGAGTCAAAGGTACACCGGTCAACGCAGCGACCTCACGAGCGACGCCAACAATCGAGAGGGCGCGAGCATAATTCGGGGTAATCTCAATTTCAAAGATCACCTCACCGAGCAGATCGCGAAGGGGGCGACCGACGGGCATTTCATCTTCGAGCAAGAGAATGCCATCGTGCTCCTCAGAGATACCGAGTTCCTTTTCAGAGCAGAGCATCGCATCGCTAAGCACCCCACGGACGGGGCGCGCCTTGAGGGTCGTGATGACCCATCCATCGGCGTGGCCGTCATAGAGGCGAGCGCCCTCACGGGCAAAGACCGCCTTGAGGGGATGGGTGAGGGGTCCAAGGCCACGATACGGAAAGAGATTAGGCGCACCGGTGACAACCGTATGAGGCTGAGCGGCCCCATAATCAACAGTAGCGAGCACCAGGCGATCCGCATTGGGATGAGGCAACACCTCAAGAATATTGCAGGTCACAATCAGATCAGGATCCCAGGGCAACTCAGCACCTTCAAGCCCAAGATAGCGTACCTGGGCAACCTCAAGACCACCGAAGGTAAGGCGATGGGCCAACTCATCAGGCGAGCACTCAACCGCAACAAACTCTTTCAGCCAACTCAACGGTACTTTCATGACGACCCCGCAAGGCAAAACAAACCCACGGCGGATTGTAGCCGTGGGTTGAAGCGGTGTCAAGCGGGAGAATCAACCACGCCCAAGGCCAGCTTCCGTCAAAAGGCGCACAACGCGTTCGATCTGATTGAGGGAACGGGCCAGGGCAAGCGAGAGATCGGCAATCATCGCATCACAGAGCGCCGGATTTTTGGTTACTTTTTCACGGAGCGGGGCAAGGCCACGTTCGCCATCATAGAGAAGATCAATCGCACGATCAAGGGCTTCTTCGGCTTCTTCGCGCTGGCGGGAAACCCCCTGGGGCCAGCGGCCATTGATAGACTTGCTACGGGCGACCGAGAGATAACGGCGCACGCGTTCGGTACGCGTAAGTGCATCTGCGAGATAGCGCTCGGTATCGGTCACCAGCACCAAGGCAAAGCTCTGATGGGCATTGACTTTTGCCCGAGCGCTATCAAGGGTCGCCTGAGCTTTCTGAAGGATCTGAGCCGCCTCATTAGCTGAGCGAATTGCCTCCTCGCGCTCGCTCTCCACTTCGATGGGCCAGCGGCGTGGTATCGTAGGCATAGGCATCTGGCCTTTGTAACTCACGTGCCGTCGTGTAATTCAGGAGTTCCATCTGACGGAGCACTGCCTCACCGATCTGCCAGAGAATGATCGGCGTCCCGGAAGCAATAAAGCTACGCCAGATAGTCCCTTCATAGACCCGCCAATCCAACTGTCTGGACTTGCGGGCGATCAACGCAACCGGCACCAACGAAATAAGTACTCCTCCAGCTACTTCAGCCCAGATATGGTCAGGCTTAATGGGAAAGCGTCGTTCAAGGTAGCTCAGGATGGCTGCATAGGCAGTAGCAATGCCCAAAACTTTGAGCGGCACCGTCACGGCCAACTGCTCCTCCGAAGCCTCATTCTGGGTTTCGTCACGAGACGTAGTCATTACCGGGTTCCTTTCAGGGTCTCGTCGGGTCTTATTCTAGCATAGTTCGGGCCACTTGTCTATACCTTATCGGGTTCTTATTGGCGTACATTTGGATGATATTGATGTCCGGTGATCGGGCAAGAACTGTGGGGTTCGTTCCACCTCCTCAGATCTGTCTGGCGAACACGCTCACGTCAACGAGCGGCCTTAGAAAGGGATTTTAAGGGTCAAAAGCGGGTGTATAGCTTGCATATGACCCTGGTATACGATATACTACAACACATCGTACTACTTTGCAAGAGTCAAAACCGGGCAATTCCCCCCGAAAACCACCCGAAAAGCACCCGCGAGAGGGACTTAACAAAAAACCTACTATGTGCTATAGTATAGTTGATTAGCAACCTGATAAGCAACTCATAAGACCCTAACAAGGATCAAATGGGCTGCGCTGAGCGTTCTGAAGAGCTGGGAGGTACTGCGATGTTGCGCCTGTCTCGCCCTGTGTATGTTGAACCAGAGGTCGGTAGTGCTACCACGGCCCGTACACGACTGCGCGGTATCCTCCAGGCTGAACGCGGCCTCTGTGCCGGAATATCGTCCAGCCCAACGGCCACGGCCACGGCCACGGCCAGGCCGCCCGCCCGAGCGATGTCGTCGGATGAGATGTTGCGCCGCCTGCTTGACGAGCAGATCCCGGGCGGGAGGGAACCGTAATGAGTGACCTGGCCCGTGCCCTGGCCGCGACGCTGGGGGCCGTTGCGCTGGAACTCGAAGACCAGGCCGCAACCGAGGCCACACCCGCAACGCTCCACGAGCGGTTGACGGCCCTCGCGAGTCTCGCTGAACCGCCACTGATCGCACCATTTGCCCGTGCCGTGACCCGGGCAACCGAACGCCTGGGTCAGGAAGAGGCCGATCCGGCGGTTGCGTTGCTGCTGACGCTGCTCACCGACGAAGCGCCCGTGGCCGCCCGGTTTCGGGCGGCTGCGGTGGAAGAGCTGTTGCTCGCTGGTGAGCCTGATCTGAATCGGCTCGTTGAGTTGTACCGACGTGAGGTACGGCCCTGTTTGGCAAACGCCGAGGTGACGTTGCCACCATGGCGCGTAGCGGGTCCCGCGCTGATCCGTCTCCTCGGGCAACTTGTGCCCCAGGCCCTCGCCGATCACGCCCGCCTGCGGCGACTGCTGCCAAACCCGGACGAGCGCACCGCGATTGATCTGCTTCGCAGTGCGCGAGTCACGCCGGTTGCCCCCCTTGCCGAACAGTTTGCCCAGGGCATTGTGGCGACCAATGGGGCTGCGATCCACCACGTGCAGCAGACGATTGTCCGGGGCAACCTCTATACGCTGGCAGGAGCGTCTAGCCCCGATCTTGCGCTGCTCTATGCGCGCTATCGGGCCTTTATCAACGAGAATTTCAATCAACTCGATTTTCGTGGGCTACTTCAGATCCAGACTATCAGTCGGCTCAATCTAGAACAGATCTATATTCCGGTTGAGGCACTTGGGCCACAGGGCAATGGTGTATCGTTACATACCTTTGTCTGTGAACAGCCGCTCTTGGTTGTGCTCGGCAATCCGGGCAGTGGCAAGAGTACGCTGGTGCGCTATCTGATGCTAGCCCTGACCCGCAACGATGCCCGCGAGCGCCTGGGGCTTGATCCGATCTGGTTGCCAATCTTCTTTCCGGTGGCTGCTTTTGCGGCGGCCCGCCGTCGCCCCGGCAAAGAAGATCTCGCGCCGCTCGCATACCTTGCCGATTATTACCGCGGCCTCTCCCAGCCCGATTATGGGTCGCTCTTTCAGCGCGCCCTGACAACTGGGCGGGCGATGATGCTGCTCGACGGCCTCGATGAGGTGCGCACCGACCGGCAGGCGACGATTCGGGTGCTTGAAGCCTTTGTGCGCGAATGGGACGCGCCGGGGAACCGGTTCCTCGCGACCTCACGGATTGTGGGCTACGATGATGCGCCGCTTGATCCAGCGCTCTTTGCGGTGGTGACGATCCAACCACTCAGTGACGACCAGATTCGTAGTTTTATTCAGCGCTGGAGCCAGGCCTATGCCGCGAGCAGCATGCCCGCAGTTGCTCCGGTCGACGAACTCTTGCATGATCTCGTGCGTGAGTCGGCTGCGGTTGAACACGAACAGCGCGTCGCGGCCTACAGCGCGTCGCTCACCGAAGCGGTCTTTGCGGTTCCCCACGTCACCGAACTCGCCCGGAACCCGCTGCTGCTCACGATTCTCGCTTTGATCCACAACCAGGGCGCGCGCCTGCCTGATCGACGGGTCGAACTCTACCGGCTCTGCGTGGCCGCGCTGGCCGAAACATGGAACCGCGCTCGCTCACTGAGCGGACGCCCCGTCGAGGTCTATCTCGGCGATGAATTGCTCGACGAGCGCTTTGTCGTGAATCTGTTGGGGCCGCTGGCGCTCTGGATGCACAGCGAACATGCCGAGGGCTTGATCGAACAGGTCGATCTCGAAAAACGTCTGGCCGAGACGCTCGAACAGACGGATGGGATGCCACGGCGCCGCGCCCGACGGATGGCCCTGGCTTTTGTCGAGTTGATGCGTCGCGATACGGGGCTGTTACAAGAGCGTGGTTTCGGGAAGTTCGCCTTTTTGCACTTGACCTTTCAGGAGTACCTGGCCGCACGCGGGTTGCTCGAGTCGGTTGCGATCGAAGATCCGGCCCTCTTGCTGCAAAACTATGCCAATGATCCACGCTGGCGCGAGGTCATCCGTCTCGCGGTCGCCGCAGCGCCGCAGCGTGAAGCCGGGCGCCTCTTGCTCGCCCTGCTCGAAGCGCCGTCAGGCGAACGCGCTGGCATCCACCCCGTCGTTCTTGCGGGTGAGTGTCTGCTTGATGTCGGGCGGAATGGTGCCGGCGGGCGAGCCTGGCAAGCCGTGACTGGCGCACTGGTGCAACTAGCAATGGATCCGGCGACTCCGCTCACGACCCGCATCAGCGGAGGGCTCGTGCTGGGTCAACTCGGCGATCCACGGCTGCTCAACCTGAGCGATGGCCGGGCGACCGGTGGCAGCGAAGCCCGGATTGCCGATTACTGGTGTGATGTCGCTGCGGGGCACTTCTGGTCGGGCGACGAACGGCTCAAACACGGGCGCAGCAGTGGGCTTCACCAGACCTACCTAGGCTATAGCTTTCGTCTGGCCCGCTATCCGGTGACGAACAGCGAGTATCAGCGTTTTATCGAAGCCGGCGGCTACCGTGACGAGCGCTGGTGGACATCAGAGGGGCGCACCTTTCTCGACTACGGCGGGCGCATGCCTTCGTCCGACGACGTGATCGTCCCGATTACCCAGCCAGCCCTCTGGACAAATGGGCAATACAATAACCCCAACCAACCCGTCGTTGGCGTCTCGTGGTACGAAGCGAGTGCCTACTGTGCCTGGCTCACGGCGCTCGGGCGCACGGCAGGCTGGCTCTACCCTGGCGAGGTCTTGCGCCTGCCAACGGCCCTGGAATGGGAACGGGCGGCACGTCATACCGACCAGCGGACGTTTCCGTGGGGCGACGAAGCAGTAACCCCAGAACGAGCCAATTACACCGATACCGGCGTGCGCGCCCCATCACCAGTCGGCGTCTTTCCCACCGGGGCAGCCTGCTGTGGAACCCTCGATCTGGCCGGCAACATCTGGGAATGGACCGCCAGCGTGGCCGAGCGGCTCAACGAACGCACGCCCTGTCACGATGTCTCGCCCGAGCAAATGCCTGCGATCAAAGGGGGCGCCTTCAACTGGGACGGCGACGCCCTGCGCTGCGGCACGCATTACTGGTTTCACCCCGCCCAGCGCTATAACCTCCTGGGCTTCCGTATGGTCTGGACAACCGAAGAGGTGACGTCGTGAGCAACGCACTGGAACCAGTAGCCCTGCGACTGATCTTGCTGCCCCGTGGGGCCGGGGCGACGGTACGCTGGGAAGCCGACATCATTGGGGTACGCCAGAGTCGTATGGTGCCCCCGATTCCAGCGAGTGAACTGGCGCTCATCTTGCGTGCGCTTGATGTGCTGCAAGATCCCACCTATCCCTATGCGCGTACGGCGATGCAAGAACGCCACTTCAGCTTTACCCCCGAAGAACGAACCCGCCTTGAGACCCTGGGGCTCTGGGAAAGCAACGAGCGGGTGCCGCTGGATGCGCCGCGACGGATCGGGCGGCGGCTCTACACCGCCTTGACGGCCGATCCTGCTGGGCGCGAAGCGCTCGAGAGTACACGTAATCACGCCACAGCGACGGGGGTGCCGCTGGCGATCGAACTCTGCTTTCCGCCCGACGCCGTACGGCTTGCAGCGCTCCCTTGGGAATTGCTCTGGGATGACGGCTCAGCCCCGTTGCTGCTCGGGCGCGGCGAAGCGAGCAGTCTTACGCGCCGCCTCGATCTTCCGCAGGCCTTGCCGCCGCTACGCCGTAGACACGGCCCGCTGCGCATCCTCGCCGTCTCGCCTGAAGCTGGAATTAGCACCGAGCTACGTTATGTCGAGCGAGCTGCACGCAACGAAGCGCTCGCGCCACTGGTCGAAAAAGGGCAGGCGATCATCGAAGAATTAGAGCCAGCCGATCGCGCCGGACTAGTACGGGCGTTGGGAGGCGAGCCACCTGACATTCTGCACTTTTACGGGCACGGGCGTTTGCGCGGCGGCCTGGGCGAACTCTTGCTTGATGATGCCAACGGCGCAAGCTGGGTACCTGCCGAAGCCTTTGTCGCCCTGCTCGGCAAGGTCGGGTTGGTCGCCCTCTATGCCTGCGAAGGGGCCAGTGTCGGTGGGGGGATAGGTGATCCGCTGCTCGGCGGCGTCGCCCAGGCGCTCGTGGCGGCAGGCATACCAGCAGTGCTGGGCATGCAACTAGCCGTGCGTTCAACCGCAGCGAGCCGGGCGGCTGCGGCGATCTATCGCACCCTTGCCGACGGCAGGAGCCTCCAGGAGGGCGTTGCCCAGGCGCGGCGGGTTCTCTTTGTCGAAGAAGCGGACGGGGCATCGTGGTACGTCCCAGCACTCTACCTACGGAATCGCACCGGTGGCCCCTTTTACCTGCGCGAACCGGCGCGCACCTTGTCGGCAGGGGCGGCCAAGCCCGATGATGTGCGCCAGAGTGTCCTGGCACGCCGGGGGGCGGTCATTCGCTCACTCAGCATTCAAGGGCGCCCCCGCAGCAACCAGCGCGTCATTGCTGATAGCGGGGCTTCGATTCAAGATGTCACAATGCGGGTAGTTGGGTAGAAGCGTTGGGTCGGTTTGGGTTAACGCAGAGGCACTGAGCGACTAGCTTCAGGCTCGAACCGTTGTCATGAAATAAAGCGAGAACCAGGGATGGGCAACATTACGTGGGTCGGAATGACCCGCCAACATTTTCAACGTGGCAGCGCCGAGCGGATTCGAGCCATTGTGATCCACGCCACAGCAGGCCGGGGACCCGGTGATCTCGGGTGGCTCCGCAAAGGTGGTGACGAACGCCGACCAATCTCGTGTCACTATTACATTGATAAAGCCGGACGGATCAGCCAGTTGGTGAAGGATGAAGACATCGCTTGGCATGCCGGGGTGAGTCGCTGGATGATCGATGGGCAGATGCGCGACAACCTCAACACCGTCTCGGTCGGCATCGAGTTGGAGAATCTCAATACCGGGCGCGACCCCTACCCCGAGGCCCAGGTAGCGGCAACCGTCGCACTCACCCGGATGTTGGTCGAACGCTACAATGTGCCCCGTCCCCAACTCGTGCGGCACCTCGATATCAGTCCGGGGCGCAAAACTGATCCTGCCGGGTTCCCGTGGCAAACCTTTGTGGCGCGCGTGTATACCAACAGTGAGGCAGGCAGCGCGTCCCCCCAGGATCAGGTGCGCAACCTGATGCTCGATCTCGCCTACCGTGCCGCAGGTACCGGCATCGCTGCCGACTGGCCGCTCTTTGCTGCCGCACGCCGCCAGAGTCTCGGGCTGCCAGTGGCCGTCATTACGACCCGCCCAACCGGACAGAGCGGCGGCACGGGCCAGGATGACCGTGATCGCGCCGTACGTCTGCCAGGTCAGGCCCCCCTGCTCATCGAGGCCTATGCGCGTGACCTGATCTATGCCGAGGCCAACGGGCCAGATGATGAGCCACCGGCGCAGCAGCAGACCAAGCGGCTGCAACAAACCCCCGCAGGCCCGCTGCGCGATGCCTTGCTTGACCTGCTCTTTCGCTCTGCCGACCCGTTACATGGCTTCAAGCCCGCGTGGGCCTTTCACCAGGCCTATCTCAAACAACCAGCCCGGTTGGGGGTTCCCATTGGGGCCAATCACCGCCTGACGATCAACGGGCGCCAGGCCTTCACCTGCCAGCACTTCAGCCTCGACAGCCTCTGTTCACCGGCTGACGACTGGCAGACCGTCTATCGTCTGAGCGAAATGAATCGCACCCTCGCCGGACTCGATGCCGACACGACCAGCACCCTGCGCCGCACCTTGCTCGACGACCTCTACCGTGCGCGGACAGGGCGGCGCTACGATGCCGAAGCCCTTTTGATCCGCCAGGCCGAACGGCGACGCCTCGGTGCACCCCTCGGGCGCCCCGAAGTCGTCATGGTGCAGACCGAAGCCTATCTGCTGATGCCCTTTGCCCTTGATATCCTGGCCTGCCAGTTGCCCTCGGTCGACTGGCCGCTCGACAAAGCCCTGCCCAGCGAAACAAAGGTCATCGGCCTCAACAACAATGCGGCACGGGTCGGCGGCCTGACCGGGATCCTCCTGGGCGGGCATCCAGATCACCCGCTGACCCGGCTCCGTCAACGTGTCCACCTGGGCCTCACCTGGAACCAGCACGAACCAGAAGAACCGACAGCCCTGCTCGGCAGTCCGGCGGCCCAACCGATCATCTTTGATATGGGCACCTCGCTGCACCAGCATCAGCAACGCACCCGCCCACAAACCGACACCATCTTGATCACGGCAACGACAGGCCCGGTTGGCAACGACCTCTACCATGAAGCAGCGGCAGGGCGCTGGCATTATTACATTGACGCAACCGGAGCCATCTATCGCCTGTGCGACGAAGCCTGCGTTGCGACTGCTGCACCCGATACCGCGCTTGGTGAGCGCTCAATCGTCATTGCCGTTGAAGGAGGACCATCCGACGCTGACACGATCCAACGTCGTGCACTTTCGTGGCTAGTACGCTCCCTCTCAACCACCCTGCAGATCCCCTCCGAACGGATTCGTGTCCTGCGCAACGCAGGCTATGCAAAGGAATACGTCCATGGCTGAGCGATTGATCTTCTTTCCAGCATCAACCTACGATCAGGCGCCCTTCCAAACCGACACTGACGTCCTCACGGTAAGTCCGCCCGAATTACGGATCAGGGTTATCGGAGTAGGGGGGGCGGGTGGCAATGTCATCAACTGCCTGGTCAAGCATCGGATGGCGGCAATTGACACACTTGCGGCAAATACGGATCGGCAGGCATTATCGGGCGGACGAGCAGGCGGTCTCATTTGCCTCGGGGAAAACCTCACCCGGGGGCTGGGGGCGGGCGGCAACCCAGAGGTTGGGCGTCATGCGGCTGAAGAGTCGCTCAAAGCCCTGACCGCCGCGCTGCGTGGGGCTGATATGGTCTTTATTGCGGCTGGCATGGGCGGAGGCACGGGCACCGGGGCGGCCCCAATTGTGGCGGAAGTCGCCCGCGAACTTGGGGCGCTCACCGTGGCACTGGTGACCCGTCCCTTCTCATTTGAAGGGCGGCGACGAGCGCGCACCGCCGAAGAGGGCCTTGAGGCACTGCGCGCCGTTGCCGACACAGTCATCGTCGTGCCCAACGATCGCCTGTTGCAAGTAGCGGGACGCAGCACCACGGTGCGCGAATCGTTCAGCATGGCTGATGCAGTGCTGCGCCATGGCGTTCAGGGCATTGCCGACCTGGTCACCAACCATGGCCTAATCAATGTTGATTTCGCCGACGTACGCACGATCATGAGTGAAGCCGGCCCGGCCTTACTGGGCATCGGCTCGGCGCAGGGGGCCGACCGTGCCGTCGAAGCGGCCCGCCGAGCCATGGCCTGCCCCTTGCTCGAAGGGCGTCTTGAGGGGGCCAGCCGCCTCCTCTTGCATGTCTCAGGTGACGAAGACCTGGGGCTCTTCGAAGTGGAACGGGTCGCCGAGATGGTCGCACGCACCATTGATCCCGACGCCAACATCATCCTGGGGGCAACCATCGACCCCACAATGAACAACGGCTCGGTCAAAGTCACGCTCGTCGCCACCGGGTTTAGCCTGCAAGAGCCCGTGCCATTGGCGCAACCATATGCGATGCCCTCCCGCATCAACCAGGTCAAACCACGCGCGGCCCCCACCGAGCCAGTCAGCGTACGCGAACAGGATGCCCTAGACATTCCACCCTTCTTAAAGCGCTTTCGCCAGGCGTAAGGAACTGTAATGACCATTATCCCCCTCTGTCGTGAAGATCCGCTCACCGGGCTGGTGCATGATCTCTTCAACGCGAATATCGTGCGCATCCCCGATGCCCGCGTGGTTCCGTTGACGGTACTGCTCCACCACCACAAACGCACGTATTTTCGTGGTTCCTTGTTGCCAATGCTCGAAGATGCGCGCCCACTCGGGTTACCAATTGAAGAGTCGTTGCTCACCGATATTTCGGGGCGGCGATCACGCAAAGTGAATCTCGACCTGGGGTTGCACATCTTGCGCGGCTTTCTACGGGGTTTTGGCTTGCCGTATGCCGACCTTGAAGCGGGGTTTGCAGGCGCGGCCCACCTCACTTTCGCCTTTCCAGAAGCACGACGGCGCGCCGTTGATCCCAACGCCCTCGGGTGGGCGCTAACCGAACGCCGCATTGATCGGCAAAACCCCGCCGCCTCGATTCTGTTCAACGAGTCAGGCTATGAATTGTTGTTAATCGACTCAATCCTGATTAGTCGTCAGATCAGCATCGTACTCAGTTCGGCCCGCGGGCGACGACTCAACGTTGATATGAGCGTCCTGCGTGAAACAATGACCGAGCTTGGCGGCAGTGTCGGGGCAAATAGTGACAGTGATCTCGAGTTGACCCTGCAAAGCCAGGCCGAACTAACCTTTGCCTTCACGTGCGTCCGGGTCATCTTCAGCTCCGAAGGCGAAATTATTGCGCTGCCCCCCGATCCGCAGCAGCGCACGCTGAGTTTAGCTGAACCACAGCCCCATGTTGTGCTGAGTCATGGTCCGGGTCTGTTGATCTGGGATCACACGCTTCCCTGATCGGCACAGCTTCTGCGGCGCTACATAGTGTGTAACGTAAGTTTTCTGCTCTGCTGCCGAAGGGAGTGCCGGCTTCAGCCGGCTAATGGTCTTCCAGAAATGAATCCGCTCGACCAGACCTCACAGGTCTGCGAGACCTGTGAGGTCTAGCCGGTGCCACCTGCGCGGTTACGGGCGTTCCCGTGCGCTCCACCGCTGCATGGGTGCGTGCCAACCCATGCCCCGGCGCGGGCCGGGCAATCCCCGTCAGACCTTGGGTGAAACTTCCGCTCCCCCCAGGATCGCGGCGGCGCACACCTGGCAGGTTTCCTCCGCCCGACACCTAACCGTCGTCAGCCTTCACCAAATCACGAGACTCAGGCTATAATGAGTCTGGATCCAGAGCAGACCTGTATCGCCAGGATACGGCACCTCATATCTGCTGTCTGTCATTCTGATGGATGAACGAATGTTCATCAAGAGCAGCAATAACTGTCAGCAAATCTTTCACTAAGCCTGGTACATTGCCAGAGGCAGCTAGCAATGCACCTGCACGATCTGGTGTTGCTCTAAAAAAACCGATTCGATTGACTGCACAGCAGAGGCTGGTGGCACCATGCGCAAATTGCTCATCGTTCTGGGCGTCCCAATTGATAATCTAACCATGGAAGAAGCGCTGGAGCGCTGTGACAAATTCATTGCCCATGGAAGAACCACTGGTAGAACCCATCAGATAGCAACGGTCAACGCTGATTTTGTGGTCAACTCACTGCACGACCCTGAATTACGCCGTATTCTGCAAGAAGCCGATATGGCAACCGCCGATGGCATGCCGCTTGTCTGGGCCTCGCGCCTACTAGGTGGTTCCCTGCCAGGCCGGGTCACAGGGGCCGATATGGTACCAACCCTGGCCCATCGCGCCGCCCACAAAGGTTATTCGATCTTTTTTCTGGGGGCAGGGCCCGGCATTGCAGACCGTGCAGCTGACATCTTGCAACAACGCAACCCTGGCCTCAAGGTCGCCGGTGTACTTTCACCGCCACCCGCCTCGGTGCTCGAGATGGATCAGGGCATCGTGGATGCGATCAAAGCGGCCCGCCCCGATATTCTGCTCGTTGCGTTTGGCAATCCAAAACAAGAAAAGTGGATCCGAATGCACGCGCCAACCCTTCAAGTGCCGATCTGCATCGGGATCGGGGGCACCCTCGATATGATCGTCGGGGTCACACGTCGCGCCCCCGCCTGGATGCAACGCACTGGTCTCGAGTGGATCTATCGTCTGGCGCAAGAACCACAGCGCCTCCTCAAGCGGTATCTGCACGATTTTGGCTACTTCGGCTATTTTTTTGCCCGTCAGTGGTGGGCCATGCGTTCCGGCGGTGGGATCAACATGATTCCCGTCACCACCACCATCGAGACTCCGCCTCCCCCTCCCCCACCTGCCGAGCCGATCCTAGTGACAGCAGACGGCGACGAAGCTTCGGTGGCAACACCGGTTCCAGTCGCAGCGGTCGCAACGCAGACGACACCAATCATGCGTATTCGTGGGCGGCTTGATGTGAGTAATCAGGCAACCTTTGTGCAACAGGCCAACCAGTTGTTGCAAGGCAACCCCTATCTTATTATTAGTCTGGCCGAAGCCGAATTCCTCGACAGCAGTGCGCTGGGTGCGCTCGTCGCCCTAGCAAATCAGGCCCGCGCTGGTGGCGGCGATGTCTGGCTCGTCGAAGTGCCTCGGCCGATCCGCGAAATTCTGACTCTGGTGAATCTGCACCACTTCTTTGAGATCATGGCGAGCCCGGCTGCCGCCGAAGACCGTCGCTTGAAGACGAACGAAGTGAGCGATGCCAAGCCCGGTACGGGCGGATGGCACATCATTCGTAGCCCACGCCTCTTTGATGCGTCCACAGCTTCAACGATGCTCGAGCTCTGCATGGAACAGCTCAAGCACCATCCGAAATTGATTGTTGATATGAGCGAGGTCGTCTTTCTCGCCAGCATTGGTATGTCAACCCTGATTAAGGTTGACCGAGCCGCCCGCGGGCGTGAGGGCGAACTCCGCATTACCAACTGCTCGAGTGACGTGCTCCGTACCTTGAAACTCGTCAAACTTGAGACGATCCTCAACCTCTATCCGGATATTGCCACGGCAACATCAGCATGACCACCTAAGGCCACTCCTTTTCAAAGAAGCTGACGCGAAGGCGCGAAGGGTTAGCGCACCTATCGGGCAGATCATCGGGTCGAACCATCTGGCGCGCCACGCGAACCGCACGCTGATAGCGACCAAGCCCAAGCAAAGCTCCACGCATCTCAGCAACGATCAGGTCGCGGGTCGTATTGACCGGTGCCACATACGAGCGCCCCCAACGATAGAGATACCACGAGCAAAACCACCAGACCGCGAAACGGAGCAGGTGGCGGCGTTCGTCAGCATAGTGCAGAAAAAGCCGTACCAGATACGCATAGAACCCGACGCCATTATTGGCAATCTGCTGATGAAACTGGGCCGCTTCGCGCCGATGACAATGCCAGACCAGCGCACGCGGCTCATAGACCAGAATATGGCCTGCCTTGATCACGCGAAAGAACATCTCAAGATCACCGCCCCCATTCGCGAGGGTTCCCACATCAAGTGCCGGATCAAAGCCTCCAAGCGAAGCAAAAAGCTCACGGCGATAGGCCATATTCGCACCAGTGCCAAACTTGCCGGTTGCGGCATAGATCGTCGCTGGTTGATCGGCCGGCCGATTGATCGCGTACCAGCGCTGCTCATACCCCTGCCCAAAGCCACCGTACTGCTCAAACGCCAACTGCGCCTCGGTCTCCAATTCATATGGCTCCACCAGGCCAGTTACCGCCATCACCGCCGGATGCTGGGCAAAGACTTGCGCCAGACTACGGACCCAGAGCGGATCAACCAGTACATCATCATCGGTATACGCCAGAATATCGCCACGGGCCTCACGAAGAGCGCGATTGCGCGCCCAATCAAGGCCGGGGCGCGGCTCACGCACATAACGCACGTGGGGCGCGTATGATTCAAGCGCACGCGGCACACGATCGTCGGATGGAGCATTATCAACGACGATCAATTCCAGCGCCCCAGGGTAATCAAGGGCAAGGAGCGCCTGCACACAGCGCACCACGGCCTCGGGCCGATCCCGCGTACAAACGGCCACCGTCACCGAAGGCCAGGGGCCATCATACACCGGAGGCAGGGGCGCTACCGCAAGATCATCGAGCGTCCAAGGCTGTGCAGGCGGAGTGTTCAACAAGCCTTGCAGATGCTGACCAACAAGCATCCAGGCACATTCGCGCAGCAGCGCCTCACGCAGTGCGGTGGCAGGAATCCGACCGTCTTGCACCTCCAGACTGATGGTGGCGAGCGGCCTGCCCTGCAACCGAACAAGGATGTGCGCTCGGCGATAAGCCCCCAGATTGATCAGATCAACGAGCGGGAGGGTAAGTTCAAGTTCCAGGACTTTGATGGCATGAAGCACCCGTTAGCTCCGATTTTCAACTGCACTGCCGCCATACATGATTGCATCTGAAGGTCGCTGCACCCGAGAGCGGTCTGAGTTAGGGCGCTTGCACCACTTCTGCTGGTTGTGTTCCCGTCTGATACAAGCAATGCGTACAATCAACGGGATAGCGGAACCCCTGGACAAACCCATACCAAGGATAGACAAACTGTTCAAGGGCAACCTGGAGCTTGGGCCAACTGCGCCATTTCAGGATCGCCGAGACAGCCTGGCGCAGGCCTTGACTGAACATCCACTCAGTAAAGATCGCGACCCCCACGGGATCGCCACAACGCACATACTTGCTTGCCGACGCCCCCGCCCCAATGGCATACCCACGAAAGACCCGCCGAATCGCGTCCCAATCACGCCACTGGCGATGGTAAATGAGGGCAGCAGGGGTATACGCAATGTGCCCCCCTGCCGCAAGAATCCGATAGCCAACATCACGGTCTTCCCATGAATGCAAGGGGCCCCCCGCGCCGAGCAACTCATCAAAGCCCCCCAACTGCACCATACGGTCACGCTGTACGCCCATGCTCGCACCATGGCCAAAGCTGAGATCAAGGCGATTGCCCGAATACACCTGTGGCGCTTGAACTGGTTTGATGGCGACCGTACCACCGCGAAGCACAGTCGCATCCTCGGCACCATGCGTGGCAGGCAACACCCGCCCAAAGACCGCCCAGATCGACGGTTTGCGCAACTCGGCAAGCATCGAACTAGCCCAGTCGGGATGCACGTAACAATCATCATCGGTGAATAGAATGAAAGGAGCCTGCCCAAATGACACGCCAAGATTACGTGCCGTGCTGGCACCAACAGTGGGGGTGCGCCGATAGCAGATCCGCGGATCTTCCAGCGCATGGCGACGCACACACTGTTCAGTGCGATCATCATCACTTTGATCAATCACCCAAAGCGTAAAGTATACGTCACGTAGGGTGCGGATGCTGGCAATAGTCGTGGTGATCAGCTCACCACGACCGCGGGTGGGGATGATAATATCGATGGAGGGCGAGGATGACAGGCTAGATTGGTTCATAGGATGCTTGCCTTTAGGCACGGAAATTCAGGAACTTCAGCCCTGGGAAGAACGCCCCGCTTGGGAGGCTTTCGCCCATTGAACTGCGCTAAATCGCCAAGTTGGTTAGCTTACTCGCCAGGATACTTGAGACCCCAGGCGGCCCTGACCGTATCCATTGTCTCCATAATCTGCAAGGTCTCGTCAAGGGGCATCAACGGACTCTCGGTCAGGCCGAGGCGGAGGCAACGCATGACTTCAGCGGCCTCGTAGTTATAGCCATTGCCCTTGATGCGCATGGTTACATCGCGTGGACGTGGGCGTACCAGCGAACGCATCACAGGGTAGACCCGGTTGAGCACCGGATTCTGTTTGATTGCCTCCACGAGACGATGTTTGAGCGTGAGATCACCGCCAACCGGATCAAGAGTCGGCTGATAGCGCTCGATCGTCATCCGCTGAGGGCAAAAGAAAGGCGCATGGATCTGAATTTTACCGTGGGTTCCCGACAGAATGGCACCATTCGAGCCAAAGCTACTCAGTGACGAAGCAAGTACCGCAAGCCGCCCCTTGGGAAAACGCAGCACCAGCGCTGAATGCTCATCAACCCCCTCCCGCGTCATCCCGGCCAACCCTACCACCTCTTCGGGTTTGCCAAAGAGCATATGGGCCAGCGAGATTGGATAGACACCGCGGTCGAGCAACGCACCGCCCGCCAGGGCCGGATTGTAGAGACGGGTCTGGGGCTGATACGCATTGGCTACCCCGAAATCAGCCATAAACATCCGCAGATCGCCAAGTTGATCGCTGGCAGCAAGCTCAGCCACCCGGCGGATCAGCGGAATGAACCGCATCCACATCGCTTCCATACAAAAGAGCCGCCGGGCACGGGCGAGTTCAATCACCTGACGCGTCTGACGGGCATTGACGGTAAACGGTTTTTCACACAACACCGCTTTGCCATGCTCAAGACAAAGCGTCACATCGTGGACATGGCGGTTGTGCGGTGTCGCAACATAGATCACATCAAGCGACGGATCACGCACCATCTCTTCATATGAAGCATAAACCCGCTCGACCGGATGCATCCGGGTAAATTGGCGTACCGTCTCAGACGTACGCGACGCGATGCCCACCAGCTTGGCCTCGGGCAATATCCGTAATCCTTGCGCAAAACCACGTGCAATGCGGCCTGCACCCAGAATTCCCCAGCGAATCTGCTTCGACATAAACGCACTCCCAACTACAACGACGGCAGAACTCACCCCTTGCCCTACACCCTACACCCAGGACATCGGTTCAAGCGGATCGAACGTCGTTGTCATCTTGTACGTCGCACCACCCTGCAATTCATTTTGTACCGCCAGAACAAGTTCATTGACATGCAACGAATAGCGCGGCGAGAGGCGTGCAGGGCGACCCTCACGCACCGCTGCGGCCAGTTCAGCGGGGCCACGCGCAAAATCCATCTGCTGGGTACCGCGATACTTATAGCGCGTGCCTTTGCCAACCAGCGGATAGGTGCGGCGCGGCCATGCGAGATGACGGCGCCGCAGATTGAACCAGCGACGCACATAGACCGGCGACGTGTAGTACCACGTATCGTCGGTATACACAACCCCTTTATCACCAATAATCCGTAGCGAGTGATCGTGGGGCGCAAGCAAACTACAGGTCAAACGAGCCACCACACCTGACGCAAAATGCAGTGAAGCTGACACATAATCGGGGGCAAGGACATCCAGCGGCGTACCCTTATCGGGAACCAGGCACGCTGAAAAACCCGCAATTGACTGCACGGGACCAAAAAAAGCCGGCAACCAGGTCGCCACATAGCCCGCGTGTTCAAGGGTAGTACCAATCTCAAACTCATCTTTATACGGCCAGGGTGCCCCAGAAGCGCTGATCCACTTTTTGTAGGGCATCTTAAAGACCATGCCCTCATCCATTTCTGCATAGACCAGGCGCACTGCACCGATGACCTGCTTACGAATGGCTTTCCAGACCGTCTGGGCAGTCTCGCCCAGCAAGCTACACGGTGCCGAAATAATGAGCAACCCACGGTGCTCAGCCATCTCGACCAGTTCACGCGCCTCAGACAAGGTCATCGCCAACGGCTTCTCCGAGTAGACATGCTTGCCTGCCTCAAGGCACGCCCGCGACACCTCATAGTGACTACGCGGATTCGTCAGGTTCAACACCATGTCAACCTGACGATCAGCCAGCAGCGCCGGCAACGAAGCGTAGGTAGGCACCTTATGGTACGCCGAAAACGTCCTGGCACGCGCCTGATTACGGTCATAGACCCCGAGCAACGTGAGTTCAGGATGTTCTGGCAAGGTCTTGAGGTAATAGTCAGCGACAAAACCGCAACCAACCAGGGCAATCTTCATTGGGTAACTCTCCTATCGAGCAGGTGCTGCCCGGGGTGTTCCTGGCAGGCTTGAAAGCAGAAAGAGCGTTCTACGCAGAAGAAGAAGGCGTACGGGCTACACGAGCAAGCGTCGCCTGCACAAAGCCATTCAATCGCTCGGCATACTGATCCAGATTCATCGCTTGCATCACCAGCAGGCGCCCGTTACGTCCCATTGTAGCAGCTTGATCAGGGTTCGCAAGCAACATTTCAATCGCACGGCGTAGCGCAACCGGATCACCAGGAGCAACATAAAGGCCATGTTCCTGGTCACGGATCACATCGGTCTGACCAGCCACACGCGAACAGATCACGGCACGCTCCATCGCCATCGCCTCAAGGATAGCCGTGATCCCGGCCTGGAATTCAACCGGTTCAAGGGGCATCACAAGAAACGCGCTATCAGCATAAAGTTGGCGCAACTCGTACTGGGTAAACCGACGCACCGTCACATTGGCGGGGATGCGCTGGCCAGCGGTGCTATCCTGCCGCTTTGACCAGGGGCTCGCCGCAGCAATCACTACATCAACCGGCAACCCATCAACCGCCTGCAACAACGTCGGGTAATCACGGCGTTCGAGACCCACGGCACAGATCTGCGGGCGCGCCAAATGCGCCGGCTCCACATGTTCCAGCGCAAAAAAACGGCTATCCACCATAAATGGCGTGAACAAGACCCGTTCGGGCGCAAGCTTCCAGCGTTGTTCAATAAAGTGTTTTTGACGGGTCGCATAGACAAGAAACCGATCAATGTGATCTTGCACACGTAACACATCAAGAAAAAACATTTTCTTTGGCACCGAAATAATATGTGTTATCATCAAGTGTTTCGGTCGTTTACCCAAAGCCAAGAACTTGAACAGCGTCGCCAGAGGGAGGCCGACCTGTTCGCCATCAGTAATGATCGCCTGATAGCGGTGGCGGTGCCGAAAACAGGCCCAGGCAAGGGTCAGATCAGCACCACCAAGCCTGGCAAGAAGGCGCCCAAACAGGCCCGTCTCGTGGTGCGCACGGGCATAATCGATCAGATCAGCGCCGCAATGACGCGCCAATTCAAGATAGTCAGCACGCGGACGCTGGCCGCGTTCAATCTGATCAACAAGATCAGCAGGAATAGTTCCAGCGACGGTCAAGAGAACTTGATTGGTCATGCCACCCTCACTTGCCCACGGGCCGCAGCCGCTTCATGCTTCAACAGCTCAAAGAGAAGGCGGGAATTCACCTGCAGATCATAGGCCTGCCGAATATGCGCGACGGCGGCATGAGCCAGCCTCAGCCGCAACGCGGGATTGAGCACCAACTGTTGTAGAGCCAGCGTCAACCCGGCCCCATCGCCAGGCTCAACCAACAAACCCGTCTCAGCATGGCGTACCACCTCAGGAATAGCCCCCACGCGGGTCGAAACCGTGGCCATGCCAGCCGCACCCGCTTCGGAAAGCACCATAGGCAAGCAATCGCCATAGGTTGGCAAGGCAAAGATATCGCAGCAATGGTACAACGCCTTGAGGCGATCACTGTTGGGTTGCATATCATGGTAGACAAAAACACCCGGTTCGGGCGCAACGGGATCACGAGTGACGAGGTGCAACTCGATCCCGAGGTGGCGCAACGAACGGAACGCCTCAAGTAACAAGAGGCCGCCCTTCCGTTCGAGGTTGCCACCCACAAACAGGATTTTCAACTGATGACCATCAGGCGTAAGCGGGGTAGGGCGGACCCATTCGCGCACATTGACCCCTGGAGGAATAACCGTAATTTTCTCGGCAGGGACAACATACTCATCGATCAAGCCCTGCTTGGCCCAGTTGCTCCAGACAACAAGATGGCGCGCCAGTTCAAAACAGACCCGACTCAGACGCCACTTCAAGAGTTCGCTCGTCAACGAACCCTTCTGATGGGCATAGAACTCACCGAGCCGATCATACTGCAAGGGCGTTGCATCAAGCGAGATGATGCTGGGAAAGCGGCGCAGCCAATCCACCGCCAGCATTGCTGGAACCTGGGTATGAAAGAAGAGCACATCAGGGCGCACCTCACGAACCATGTGCGCAAGCCCACGTCGAGCCCCCAGACCAGCACGGATCGTCCAGTTCGTTGCATACACAGGCAGATGACGAGCCAGGCCCGCAACCTCATACGGTACGAGAACCCACTCGGTGCGCACGTCAGCATCGTCACCCACATTGGCCCGCAAATTCTGTGTATGGGTAATATGGCCCAGTACTTGTTCGATGACAAACCCGATGGTATACACAGTGTTCGTTCCTCCTGAACGGCTAGGCGCGAGTGGAGTGAACGTCTGGAACAGTCGATCTTAACCCTAAGGCACGCTCAAGCTGGGTGTGCAACTGGATGGCAACGTTCCGCCACGAATAATGTACCTCGACAAACCTTCGTCCGGCCACACTCAAGCGCTTTTGCAACGCAGAATCGGTCAACGCCTGTACCACGTGCGTCGCAAACGCCTGAGGCGTATCAGCAATCAGCAGATGCTCACCAGCCACCAGATTCAGACCTTCCGCGCCGACCGACGTCGAAATCGTCGGCACGCCAAACGCGAGGCCTTCGAGAATTTTCAACCGCGTCCCCCCACCACTCCGCAGCGGCACAACCAGGACCGTTGCTTGCTCCATATAGGTGCGCACATCTGGCACAAAGCCGGTGACTTCGACATTTGGTCGTTGCCCAAAAGCCACAATCTCAGGAGGCGGGTCACCGCCAACAATTGACACCCGGACATCAGGGACGTGCTGTTCAATCAAGGGCAAGATCTGCGTCATAAAATAGCGCAAGCCATCGCGATTGGCATCAACTTGCGTGGCCCCAATAAAGGTGATCTGATTGGTTATTGGGCGCTGGGGGTGGAAGGCAAAGTAATCAACATCAATCGTATTCGGCAACGTCTCCACGGGGGGCATCTGCTTGAAGCGTTGCAGAATCAGACGTTCACGGTCAGAAGGGGTAAAGATCAGATCATACGAACGACAGATCGCGATTTCATCGCGGTAGCACTTTTGAGCTTCGAGCCAGAAGGCTGCCCGTTTCAGGGGATGGGCAACCATCTCGGCCCGACGGAACAACAACTCGTACTCGATATTCTGCATATCAAGGACACGCAAAGCCCCTGGTTGGTGGTAGCGAAAATAGCCCATCTGGGTCATTTCGACCACAATGACATCGAATTGCTCGGCAGCGAGCAGATCATCAATGATCAATTGAAAATGCTGGCTGTAGTGTACATCGTATTGAAAAGACCGCATGCAAAACACCGAACGCACCCGGTCAACATTAGTCACCGCCGGCTTGCCATCAACGAGCATCACGCGGTGACAAATCGTCTCAAGGTAGTCTTGCACCGCTTCCGCCTCGACATCCGCCCAGGAACGATAGGCCAGCAAAGTAACCTCGGAAAAGGAGGCCAGCATTTTCATCAGATAATGAACCCGAATGGCACCACCAAAGACGAGCGGGAAGGGGCTAAAGGGAGCGACTAAGAGGGTCTTCATACAAGCTTTCCCTAACTCTTGGGATGCTCAACGGGCATAATCCCCTGAGGTATGCGGATCAAGCGCTGAACCCAACGCCGGAGCAATCGGAGGCCACGCTTGGTTCGCGACGACTTGATTGCTTCGTGGAGCGTTAACAAAGCACGGAGAAGGTTGCGCAGCACCCTGGAATGCGTAAGCACCAGCGAACCACGCTGCCAATTATGGCGAGGATGCGCCATATGTCCAGTACGAAGAATGCGCGGGAGATCTGACCATTGATAGGGCCGTGCTAGAGGAGAGAAAAAGAGTTCTTTGCCCCAGCCATCATCAAAAGGAAACGCGCCCCAGGCTACCGCTTCTTCACGCGTAGGATGACGCCAAAAGTGGCTGATAGCCTCAACTGCCGCTGGACGCACATCAACACGTACATTCACCAGATCAGGGCTAAGTTCAAGCACATCGGCAAAATGACAGATTGTTTCGCGCACAAACGCATAGCCCCAAGCATAGGCTGCTGTATTAAATTGCTCCTGCAAGATTGGCACAACCTGCGCACCATTATGTTGAAAACCCAAGACCGTGCCATGATCAGCCGTACAAACAATCTCAACAAGCTGCACTAACCCCATCACATTAGGGAAACCCATCCCCGTATGGCGCGCAAAGAGGTAGGGCAAGAGCTTCCCAGTATGATGTGTTGGTTCATTTGTAAACCCAAGATAAAAACTTGTCAAGGGAGACATACCAACTGTTGCGAGGACAAGCTCAAGGGCAATATGGAGGGTTCCACCGGTACCGAGATCAACCAGCGCAAACGGCGTCCCATCCAGCATCCCCTCCTGTTGCAAATATGTGAGCAGCAAAGCCCGTGCTTCAGAAGCCCGTTCCACAATCAAGGCATTGAGGAAAGGATCCTTAAACAACGCTTTCTGAACTGCCAAGCGCTCGGCCACGGTTAGATTGCGTTGCCAATCGTCTGGATGCAATTGCACAGCAACCAGGTGGGCAGCAATTTCCTCTGGTCGAATATTCACTCGATGCAGAAGACCTTCAACTGACAAAAACTCGAGTGATTTCAATTCGTACGTACTAAGGATCCGTTGAAGTAAGAGTTGTTCATCAGCAGTTATCGCAGGAAGACACCACGCCTGACGACTACTATACAAATAACGGAGATCGACTTCCAGACCGAGTTTAGGCGCAATACGCTTCGCCAGCTCTAGCACCATCTGTCCATCACGCGCCGCAAAATAGAGTCGGCGCAAGCCAAGCCGTTGTGCTTCAGATAAGATCCAGAGCGTAAAGCCCACAAGGAGAGGGGCTGCCACCCCAGCACTAATATCACGCAAGGCTCGCTGATGAGCAGTAGCAGCTGGGAGCGCTAAACGCGTCAGCCGTGAAGCCCCCGCCAAAAGCGCCGCCAGGCCATCCGTCGCATAGGTAAAATGACTCAGTGCCTCTTCATAGCGATTCAGATTGCCGTCAGTCACCAACTCAGCCTGCAGACCTGCCATTTTTGCACCACGAAAATCAGCACGCGCATTGTTGCCAATATGGAGCACCTCTTTTGGCGCAACCCCTTCACGTTGCACGAGCAGATCAAACAAAGCGCCAGAAACCTTTGCGCGTCCATAATCGCTCGAGGCATAGCAAGTATCATCTGACGTGGCAAGACCATGAGCGGCAAGCCACTCAAGAATCGTCTGAGCTGAAAGATACATATCCGAGGTAAAGACGACGCGTTGTCCAGAGGCACGAAGACGAACCAACCGTTCAGCCATCGCTGGAATTGGACGAAGAAACCGCGTTTCGAGCTCCAACTCAGCCTTCATCATCATCTGACGCTGTGATGCATCAAGACCGAGAACAACGCCGAGTTCTTCATAAATTCGCGCAAGATCCACATGCGAGTCAAGTCCACCAGCATTTTCAAAAGCACGCTGTTCAGCCTCTGAGCGCAGACGGGCAAAAACCTCAGGTGAACACGGCAACAGGCCCTCCTGGGCTAACTGACGTCCCAGGAAGAGAAAGATTGCGCCGGGTTGGCCAGTAACTCTGGTCAGCAGCGTATCAAAAACATCAAATGACATAACTTTCATATACTGGATTGATCCTGATCTGTGGGAAATTCCCAGTATTGTTCAAGAAATCCTTTCTATTGTAAACGAAAAAGCTGACGCTTGGGTGACAACGACAGGCTTTGCGTGTGGAAGAATGTTCATTCTTCAGTCGACTTTTTACTTCAGCCGACTGAAGTGGGCACTCCAATCACCGCAAACGGTCAAGCTCGTTTGAAACATGCCTTACGTAGCGTAGCTCTGAATCATGCATAAAGAAAGAACCAAATGGCTGCTCGCGGGTACGCCACGAGCAGCCACTCACATGTTTTTATAAACCCGTTGGGTTGCTATTGCATCGTTAAGCCTTACGCAGCTACGCCTGCGGCTTCCTCGAGCACCATCTTGACCATTTCGAGCTCGATCTCAATGGTAATCTCTTCACCGACCAGCACGCCACCAGTCTCAAGCGCGACGTTCCAGGTGAGGCCCCAGTCTTTGCGGTTGATCTTGGTGCTCGCGGCGAAACCAGCGCTGGTGGTGCCCCAGGGCGACTTGGCCTGACCATTGTACTCGGTATCAAGCGTGACTTCACGGGTGACGCCGCGCATCGTCAGGTCGCCAATAATCTTGGCGTGGGTCGCGTTCACCATCTCAATCCGCTTGCTCACAAATGTCATGGAGGGATAATTGGCTGCATCAAGAAAATCAGGCGAGGTCAGGTGCCCATCACGCTTTTCGTCACGCGTATCAATGCTGGCAACCTCGATCTCGACGTTTACCGACGAATTGGCCGGATTCTGCTCATCAAACTCGACATTCCCAGTGAACGTTTGAAAACGCCCGCGCACCTTCGCGATCATCATATGGCGAGCGCTAAACTGAATGTGCGAATGGCCAGCATCAATTGTCCAGGTCATGTTTGGTTTCCTTTGTCTTTTCACTTGAGTGTATGCGGTTCCTGAAACCCAGCATACCTGGTCAGTGTCAACACCAGCGTGAACACGTGCGTTAGCACCTTCCGTTAACGCTCACCAAACAGGGCTCGCCCGACCCGCACCAGCGTGGCCCCTTCGCTGATAGCAACCTCGAAGTCATCCGTCATCCCCATCGAGAGTTCGTTCCAGTGAACCGTCGGCACCTGACGAGCAAGTTCGTCGCGCAGTTCGCGGAGCATACGAAATGTGGGGCGGGCCAGTTCTGGATCGTCAACCAGTGGGGCAATCGTCATCAGGCCACGCACGTCGAGCCCTGGCAAGGCAACAACGCGCTCGATTTCACCTAGCAAGGACGCCATCCCTGGTTTGTTGGCGCATCCACCAGGTAAGGCAAACCCCTCTTTGCTGGCTTCGCCACTCACATTGATCTGCAACAAGATTGGCAAGCGCCGACCTGAAACATGCTCTGCTGACAGCGTAGTTTCACGCAACTGACGATCCAGGGTCTCGGCGAGGCGCAGGCTATCAACCGAATGGACAACATCAAAGAGACCAAGGGCGACCCGAGCTTTGTTCCGCTGCAAATGCCCAATCAGGTGCCAGCGCACGTCGTGCCCAGCTTGACGGAACGTTTCGACTTTCGAGGCCGCTTCCTGCACACGATTTTCACCAAGATCAGCAACACCTGCCGCAAGCACTTCCTCAATCAACGCAGGTGGATGCGTCTTGGTCACCGCCACAAGCGTCACCGACGCCGGATCGCGTCCAGACTGGCGGGCGGCACGCTCAATGCGTTCGCGTACAAGCGCAACACGGTCAGCAATCGTTTCAGGGGAGACTGGCATATACGTTACTCAACTACGATCAACCGTTGTTGTACCGGCGGATCAGGGGGCAGATTGGTGATCAAGAGCAGACCACGGCCTTCAGGCAGCGGCACCGTCAACTCAAGCGCCGTACTCTCACCAGAGCGCAGCGTGGCACTCGCCCCACCTCCGGCGAGATACGTTGTACCCGTGCTATCGTGCAATTCAAATGCACTAATCGGCACAAGCAGATCATCGGAACTCAGATTTGTGATCGAGCCAAGCACTTCAATGCCATCGGCAACCGGCCGCAGTTCCTTGACTTCGACGCGCAGGCGGGGCGTAATCGCAATCGGCTCAACCGGACGTCCACTTGAACCTGCGCCGAGGCGCGTCAATAGATCGCGTGCGCCCTGCTGCAACTCAGTCGGCAGCGAGCCAAGTTCAAAAGAAGGGAGCCAAGCAACCCCATCAGCACCGGCACCAACCCCTGTTCCAGGGGGTTGCGCCGCAAAAACCTGGCGGAGGGCAGCATTGCTGCCGGGAAGCATACGCCCACCCGTGCTGATCGCAATCAACATCAGACCGAGGAGAGCCCCCCAGATCCAGATGGGCATGCCACGTGAAGATTGATCAAACATATGTCTAGCATACCACGTTTATGCGCTCCCGATGACAGCAAGCAACTGATGCAGGGCGATTGCATCTTCCGTGTATGCACCCCGCCAAGGCACCCGCAAGCGGTGCCCGTACGGGGCCAAGGCACCCGCAAGGGGTACCCGCACCTACCGGGGCGGGGGGCGGGCCCGGTGTAGGGGCACCCCTTGCGGGTGCCCCGTCTCGGAAAAGAGTCTCGGACACGCAGTCCTAGCCTGCCTCGGGATCAATTCCAAACGCACGCAAGCGTTCAGCTAGGAGCATTGCCCGCTGCTGCGCCTCATCTGCCCGCTGCTGCGCCTCGTCTGCCCGCTGCTGCGCCTCGTCTGCCCGCTGCTGCGCCTCGTCTGCCCGCTGGTATACCTCAACAAAACTCAGAAACGGACGACCATCTGGACGGATAAGCTGAAGCTCTTGAGGATCAAGGACAAAACGAACCCCCAAACGCGGGCTAAGCCAGCCATCAACCGTTTCTAGCGGGCGCAAACGCTCAGCCTGGCGCAACCAACCACTCAGATCATTGCGTTCAGGATCATAGAGATAATACTCTTCGACCCCATACAGATCATAAAATTCCAACTTACGCGCCATTTCAGACAGAGTATTCTTGGGCGAAAGCACTTCAAAGACAACCTGCGGGGCAATCTGATCCTCGCGCCACTGCATATATGAACCCCGATACCCCTTAGGTCGCCCAAAGACAACGAGCGCATCAGGGGCACGTCGAATATCAGGCCGACCTTCGACCGGATACCAGAGCAAATCCCCGGCCACAAATACATCCGGACGATCAGCAAAGAGCGCATCAAAATTGCTTTTGAGACGCATAATCCATTCAAACTGAAGGGTATTATCCGACAATGGTTGTCCGTCGCTATCTGGATAGATCAGAGAAGACGCAATTGGTGTCGCAAGTTCAGTGCTCATGGTGACCTCCGGGTAGTTCAAGCAGAACCATCGTTCTTCCCATTGTATACCAAACCTGACCCGGATGGAAAGTCCATGTAGCCCTTGCCCTTGTATGCTGGCTGTTTACACCTGCACATGCAAGTTTTCCTAAGGGCCACACCCCTACTCGCTTCGCCGCGGGCGGTACTGGATAGCCTCAGCAAGATGGGCCGGGCCAATGATGTCGGCCCCGGCAAGGTCAGCGATGGTACGGGCCACTTTGAGTACGCGGTGATAGCCACGTGCCGAAAGGTTGAGTTGCCGCACAGCGGCTTTCATCAGGGCATGTCCTGCCGCATCAAGGCGACAATCCTCACGCATCTGACCAGGGCCAAGATCGGCATTGGTAAAAGCGGAACCATCAGGCCCCAAGCGGGAACGCTGACGTACCCGCGCGGCGGCGACACGGGCACGAATCGCTTCTGATGGCTCGCCAAGACGATTCGAACTGAGTTTTTCGTAGTTGATGCGAGGAACTTCGACGTGAATGTCGATTCGATCAAGTAGTGGCCCCGAGATGCGTTTTTGATAGCGCGTTACCAGCGCCGGGCTACAGGTACACTCACGCTCGGGATCACCGTGCCAGCCGCACGGGCAGGGATTCATGGCCGCAATCAACATAAAAGCCGCCGGATAGGTGACACTCACCACCGAACGGCTCAGGGTGACGACCCGATCTTCCAGCGGCTGACGCAAAACCTCAAGCTTGGGGCCAAATTCGGGTAGTTCATCCAGGAAGAGCAGGCCACGGTGAGCCATGCTGATCATCCCTGGGCGCGCACGACCGGCACCTCCGCCGACCAGACCCGCCAGCGAGGTCGTATGGTGCGGCGCACAGAAGGGGCGGCGCTGCACCAGTGGGGTATCTTTGGGTAACTGGCCGCACACACTGTAGATCTTGGTCACCTCGAGCGCCTCCTCGAGACTCATCGGGGGCAAGATCGAAAGCATCGCCCGCGCCAGCATCGTCTTGCCCGAACCGGGGGTTCCCCAAAGCAAGGCATTATGTCCACCAGCAGCCGCAACTTCCAGGGCACGTTTGACGTGTTCCTGGCCCTTGATATGTTGAAAATCAACAGGGAAATGCGTTGCCTGCCCAGCGGCAGGCGGCCGTGGCGCATAGGGTGACAGGCGCCGCTCACCGCTGATATGAGCCGCCAGGTCGCTGAGCGAGGGCACCGGCATAATCGTCAGGCCATTGACGAGCGCCGCTTCGGCGGCATCCTCAGCGGGCACATAGACAGTCGTCATCCCACAGGCACGCGCAATAGCCGCCATCGGCAAAATGCCATCGGTATGACGGAGGCCGCCATCAAGACTCAATTCACCAATAAAGACCGTCTTGGCAAAACTCTCGGTCACCTGCCCCGAGGCGAGCAACAGGCCCACCGCAATGGGCAGATCATAGGATGGACCAGCCTTGCGCAGATCAGCAGGAGCAAGATTGACAGTCAGGCGTTTCATGGGAAAGTTGAGGCCGGAATTGCGAATCGCCGCACGCACCCGTTCGCGACTCTCTTGCACTGAAGCATCACCCAGGCCAACGACCGCAAACATCGGCATCCCGTTGGCAATATCCACCTCAACTTCAACCAGCACCCCTTCGAGCCCGATGACCGCACAGCTATAGACTTTGGCAATCATACCCTTACCCCGTGATTAAAATTACTTGATCTACCGCACGGGAAGGGGAAAAGATACGCCCCATAGACAAGGATTCAGAAAATAGAAAAGAGGAAATAGCCGAGCGCACCAGGATGCGATGCGCACTTTCGAACGGTAAAGGAGGCTGGAACCTTGCCCTAGCGCAACAGATTCTCGTTTGTGCGCCCCTCTTCAAAATCGGTCAGATTGCGAATGGTCGTCTCGGCAATGGTTGTCATTGCTTCGTGGGTAAAGAAGGCCTGGTGACTGGTCAACAACACGTTGGGGAAGGTCATCAGGCGAGCAAGCACATCATCGTCGATGACCACATCCGAGAGATCGCGAAAGAACTTGCCCTCTTCCTCTTCATAGACATCGAGGCCGACGGCAGCGATATGACCACGTTCGATCGCCGCAATCAGGGCCTCGGTATCAATTAAGCCACCCCGACTCGTATTGATAATCATCACCCCACGTTTCATTGAAGCCAGACTCTGGGCATTGATCATATGGTAGGTCTGGGGCATCAGCGGAACATGGAGGCTAATAATATCGGCGCGACTGAGCAACTCTTCCAGGGATACATACGTTGCCCCGAGCGCAAGACAATCAGGGTTTTCCTGGACGTCATAGGCCAGAATAGGGCACCCGAAGCCATGCATAATGCGGGCAAAAATGGCCCCGATCTTGCCAGTTCCCACCACACCGACCGTACGCCCATAAATGTCGTGCCCAAGCAGGCCAGCCAGGCGGAAATTGAATTCACGGGTACGGTTGTAGGCACGGTGAATGCGCCGATTGAGCGTCTGCAACAGACCGACGGCAAACTCGGCGACGGCATAGGGCGAATAGTACCCAACACGCATACAGGTCAAGCCAAGACGGGAGGCTGCTTCCAGGTCAAGATTGTTGAAACCGGTCGAGCGCTGCGCGATCATGCGCACCCCGGCATTAGCCAGACGCTCTATCACGGGGGCCGGAGCATAGTCGCTGACAAAGAGGCAGACAGCATCATAGCCCTCGGCCAGAGCCGCGGTCTGGAGATCAAGCTGGGCCGAGGTATAGTCAAGCTGATGCCGCCCGGCATTCGCGGTATCGAGAAAAGTTCGATCATAGGAATGGGTATCGTAAACTAGCACTCGCATACGAGATATACCTTTCATTAGGTGAGGGCCAACGTCCTCATTATACCGTGCTAACCCGGATCAAGGCCGATGTAGGGCAAACTAGCCAGTTTGAGGTGCTTCATATTCGGATAAATCGCCTATAGACAGGAGAAAAAGAAACGTTACTATGCAGGATGTGCTACCGTTCTCGGCGAAAGCAAACCCATGCGTCTACATCTGACCTCTCCAAGTCGAGGTACATGGCGGCTCTGGCGCGCTATTGCGCTTGACGCACTTATGCCCTTCATTGCGGTTGTCGTGGCACTCTGTATTGGAGCATTGGTCTTGCTTGGTCTGGGCAAAGATCCGCTCCTTGCCTATGGAGCGATGTTTCGAGGTGCATTTGGCACAGCGTCAGGGCTGACACAGACACTTGCCAAGGCAACACCACTGATTCTGGTTGGGCTTGGGGTCACCATTGCCTTTCGAGCCCAAGTGATCAATATTGGGGCGGAAGGACAGATTATCGTCGGAGCCTTAGGCGCAACTGCCTTTGCCCTTAGCTTTGCCCAATGGCCCGGCTGGTTCTTATTGCCGCTCACTGCCCTGATGGGGGCACTCGCCGGTGGGCTCTGGGGCCTGGTGCCAGGGCTGCTCAAGGCACGCCTCGCCGTGAACGAGATTCTCAGTACGGTGATGATGAATGCAATTGCCCTTCAGTTGATGAATTTTCTCTTGCGCGGGCCGATGCTCGATCCCGCGCAGATTGCAGCAGGAACCAACATTCCTCAATCAGCGGCACTGCCGGCGCAAGTCTGGATCGAGCGCGTTGTCCCGCGCACCCTCTTCCACTGGGGGTTCTTTCTGGCGCTTGCACTGGCAATCGCGGTCACGATTCTGCTGTGGCGAACGACGCTCGGCTATCGCATTCGTGCTGTCGGCTTCAATCCTGCTGCCGCACGCTATGCCGGGATACCAGTGGCTACCGTCATTACGCTTGCCATGGTGCTCGGTGGAAGCTTTGCTGGCCTGGCCGGCGCAATTGAGGTGATGGGGGTACATCGGCGCATTGTCGAGGGCATCTCGGGTGGATACGGCTTCAATGGCATTGTCGTGGCACTCTTTGGGCGCCTGCATCCACTCGGCGTGATCCCGTCCGCTTTTTTATTTGGCGGACTGCTTGTTGGGGCAGACCAGATGCAACGAGCCGTGCAGGTGCCAGCAGCGCTCATTACGGCGTTGAACGGGTTGGTGGTGTTGATGGTGGTAAGCAGTGCCTATTGGAGTCAGCAGCGCATTGCGCGGCGGCAGAGTGAGGCAGCGCGGCCAAGCGAAGCGCATGCGAAGGACGAACCGCCACTTGATGCACATTTGACGCCGGATCTCTAAACTATGGAACAACTCTTTACCCTGACGACCCTGACCGGAATTTTGCATTCCACCATCCGCCTGGCAACACCGTACCTCTTTGCTTCACTGGGTGAGACAATCAGCCAGCGTTCGGGGGTGCTGAATCTGGGCGTCGAGGGCCAGATGCTTATGGGGGCCTTTGCCGCCTTTTTTGTCGTTGTCACCACGGGGAGCCTGCTCGGTGGGGTCGTCGCCGCTATCTTTGTGGGGGCCTTGCTCGGGTTGCTGATGGCGCTCGTCAGTGTCAGTTTTCGCGCTGAACAGGGCATCAGTGGCATTGGCATGTATCTGCTCGGGTTAGGCCTGTCAAGCCTGCTCTTTCGGTTGACCCTTGGATCAGTACAGAGTGTGCGTGGTTTTGCCGAGCTTGCTCTTCCAGGGCTGAGCAGCATTCCGGTGCTTGGACCGGCACTCTTCAAGCATTCGCTGTTGGTCTATGTTGCCTTTGCCCTTGTGCCCATGGTGGCTTACCTGCTCAATCGTACGACCTGGGGGCTGAATATTCGGGCGGTTGGCGATAATCCCCAGGCAGCCGACACGCTCGGGGTGCCGGTGATCGCGATCCGTTATGCCACCGTTACCGTGGGAGGGGCAATGGCTGCGATGGGCGGCGCTTCACTGTCGATCTCCGCAGTCAATATTTTCCAGGAAAATATGACGGGCGGCATTGGCTTCATCGCGGTGGCGCTCGTCTATTTTGGCGGCTGGCGTCCAGTTGGGGTGATGCTCGGCATCCTGCTCTTCAGCCTCGTCAGCGCCCTCCAGATCTGGCTCCAACTGGTTGGCATCGGCATTCCGTCTGATCTGGCAGTGATGCTGCCCTATATTTTGACCATTATCGCCCTGGCCCTCGCCCCGCGGCGCACGGGACAGCCGGCAGCCTTGACTCGCCCCTTCAATCGGGGCATGGCATAGCGTGGTTTTTGCGCGATCCGTCAGTGTTGCCGACGCGCCCGGTATATCGCGGATGAGGAGGAAGTTGTATGTTCAAACGTGGAACGCTGGTCGTGGTAGCTTTTGTTCTGGCAGTGCTCTTAACGGCCTGTGGAGGTGCGCCCGCAGCCCCCGCTGCCCCTGCAGCTACAGATGCCCCGGTTGCCGCTGAACCCTTCAAGGTTGCAGTGGTCATGCCGAGTACCGAAACTGATCTAGCCTGGAGCCAGGCGATGATTGATGCATTGCGTAGCATTCAGGCCGAAATGGGTGGTGAAGCGGCGATGCAGATCTCGATTTCCGAGAATATGTTCAATGTCACCGATGCAGCGGCGGCGCTCCGCGATTATGCATCGGCAGGCAATCAACTGGTCATTGCCCACGGCACCCAGTACGGGACGTCAATGTTTGAGGTGGCCCGCGATTTCCCCGAGGTTTCGTTTGCCTGGGGCACGGCCACTGATACTGGTGAGGCCGAGGGCTTTACCAATGTCTTTTCGTATAATGCCAGTGCCGAAGAGGGTGGCTATGTCAATGGTGTGATCGCGGCAATGCTTTCAACATCAAATGTTGTCGGGATTGTCGGGCCAGTTGAGGCGGGTGATGCCAAAGCCTATATTGATGGCTTTGAGCAAGGCGTGCTCTCGGTCAAGCCAGACTCAACGGTCAATAAGACCTATACCGGTTCGTTTGGCGATACTGCTGCCGCTGCCGAAGCAGCAAGTACGCACATTGCCGCCGGTGCCGATGTGTTGACAGGTTCAGCACAACAGGTCGTCGGTGCCATCGGGGTTGCCAAAGAGCGTGGCGCACTCTGGCTCGGCACGCAATCCAGCCAGGCCTCACTTGCCCCTGACATTGTTGTCGCAACTCAACTCTACGACTGGACTGGGGTGCTCAAGGATATCATTGCGAAAATCCAGGCAGGTACGCTTGGTGGCACGGCCTATGACCTGACCCTTGAAAATGGCGGGTTGAAGATCGTGTTCAACAGCGCATTCCCAGGTGTCACACCCGAAATGCAAGCTGCCGTTGATACGGCCATCCAGGGGATTAGCTCAGGTGTCATAACGGTCTTGCCATAAGAGGTGGGCCTAAAAACAATACCTTGCAAATAAGGCGGCTCTTTTGGCGCAAAGGCGCAAAGGTTTTTGCGTAGGTGAGCGTAACCCTTCGCGTCTTCGCGTCTTCGCGTGAGCTTATTTGAAAAGTATTGGGCCTAAAAACCCTTGCGTACTGGCGAAAACACCAAGCTTCGCTGGATGTTTTCGCCAGCATACGCAAGATTTCTGAGGGCCTATAGACTCGATCTGTAAGAAAGCGATCTATGCAGGCTTTTCCACCGCAACGCACCACCTCAACGATTACATCACTTGAGTTGCGCGGCATTACCAAACGTTTCCCCGGCGTGATTGCCAACGATAAGGTCAATCTGTCGGTACACGGAGGCGAGATCCATGCGCTGCTTGGTGAAAACGGGGCTGGCAAGAGCACCTTGATGAAGATCCTCTATGGGCTCTATCAGCCGGATGCAGGCGAAGTGCGGATTAATGAACAGCCAGTGACGATTAGTTCGCCGCAGGATGCGATTGCGCGTGGCATTGGGATGATCCACCAGCATTTTATGCTGGTGCCCTCGCTGACAGTCGCCGAAAACATTGCCCTTGGCCTGCGCTCATCACGTGGGTTGCGCCTTGATCTTGACCGCGTTTCGGCTGAGGTACAACGCCTGGCTGAGCTCTATGGGCTACGGGTTGATCCCAAGGCCTACATCTGGCAACTGAGTGTTGGTGAACAGCAACGCGTTGAGATCCTCAAAGCGCTCTATCGAGGAGCCGAGTTGCTGGTGCTAGATGAACCGACGGCAGTCATTACCCCGCAAGAAGTTGATGATCTATTTGCAATGCTCCGCCAGATGCGAGCCGAGGGACGGGCGCTGATCTTTATTTCACACAAACTGCGCGAAGTCATTGCGCTAAGCGACCGCGTGAGTGTCTTGCGTGATGGACGCCTGGTCGGAACCTTTGCCACCGCAGGCAAAAGCCGGAGTGATCTGGCCCGGTTGATGGTTGGACGCGAAGTGATTGCCGCCCGAGCCGACACGAAGCACCCCTCTGAGGGGGCTGGATCAATCGCATTAGAATTGCAGGACATATCAGCCCAGAGCGACCGCAATACACCGGCGTTGCACGGCGTGACCCTACAAGTGCGGGCAGGTGAAATTCTCGGGTTGGCTGGCGTATCAGGCAATGGGCAACGCGAACTGGCCGAGGTTATTGCCGGGTTGCGCCCCACCAGTGCTGGCACAATCAAACTGGCTGGCAAAGACCTAACGGGCAATCCCGCTGAGCGTGCCAATGCAGGCATCAGTTATATTCCCGAAGAGCGGATGCGCGACGGGACAGTACTAGAATTTAGCGTGGCCGAGAATTTGATTCTGCGTAACCATACTGAGGCCCCATTTGCGCGTGGGCCACTGCTCAACCGATCGGCAGTTGATCGGGCGTGTCGCGATCTGATCCAGCGCTTTCAGATCAAAACCCCCGGCCCTCACACGCCCCTCAAAAGTCTTTCTGGTGGTAATATTCAAAAGGTGATTATGGCGCGCGAGCTTTCGCGCGAGCCAGCAGTGCTGGTTGCAGCGCAACCAACACGAGGCGTTGATATTGGCGCAACCGCAGCCATTCACCAGTTGCTGATCGAATTGCGGCGACGGGGAGGGGCCATCCTGCTCATCTCAGAGGATCTCGACGAAATCCTCGCCCTCGCCGACCGCATCGCGGTCATTCACGCCGGGAACATTGCCGCCATCCTGCCCCACACCGAGGCGACGCCCGAGCGGCTCGGGCTATTGATGGCAGGGGTGGCATCTGAAGTGACATGATTTTTGTTCGCGATCTGCTGGCGGCTGGCGCACAACTCGCAGGCCCACCCGGGGCAACTGCCTTTGCCGACTGGTGCTACGACTCACGTTTGATGACCCCAGGATCCTGTTTTGTCGCCCTGCGCACGCCGCGTGCCGATGGGCACGATTTCATCGCTGCGGCGATTGCCGCCGGGGCCACCGGCGTGCTCTGTCGCTGGGCACCGGCAAGCGCCGGGGTGACGGTGCTGCGCACCGATGATCCACAAGCGGTTTTGCAACGCTGGGCCTCGGCACGTCTCGCTACGGTCGCACCACAGGTCATCGGGGTCACCGGTAGCGTGGGAAAAACGACGACCCGTCGTAGCATTGCCGCCCTGCTCGCCACAGCCCAGCCGACGTTTCAGAGTCGGCGCAGTTTCAATTCATTGCTAGGCTTGCCGGTTGCGCTTGCCCGCCTGCGCGGTGAGCATCGTTTTGCGGTGCTCGAATATGGCAGCGATCACCCTGGCGAAATCGAAGCACTGGCCGTGCTCTTTCCCCCACAGATTGCGGTTGTCACCTCGGTTGGGGCCGTCCATCTGCACCGCTTTGGCACCCTCGCTCAGGTAGCCAACGAATTTGCAGCCCTTCTCGCCGCCTTGCCCACCAACGGCATTGTGATCATGAATGGCGATGATCAGCACGGATTACTGGATCAACGACTAGCACCCCATCTGCTCCGCTATGGTCTTGGCCCCAACTGTGACGTGCGGGCAGATGCAATCAGCTATGGTCTTGAAGGCACCCGTTTCCAATTGCACTGGCAAGGGGTGGTGGAGAGCGCCTCGATCCCCCTTCTTGGCCTACCTGCGGTCTACGCCGCGCTTGCCGCCGTTGCGACCGGTCTCGTCTGTGGCGTGCCGTTGGCATCCTGTGTTGCGGCGCTGGCGACGATCGAGCCAATGGCCGGGCGCCTGCGACCATTGCGCTTGCCCAGTGGGGCCATGCTGCTCGACGATACGTTCAATGCGTCACCGCCCTCGGTGGAGGCAGCGCTGACAACGCTGGCCGCCCTGCCAGCGCGGCGCCGCATTGCGGTGCTTGGGCCTTGCACCGACGTGACCCTCGACGAGGCAACCGTCGTAGCCAGTGCAATCGGCCAACGCGCCGCCCGCTACTGCGATGCCCTGATCCTCAAAGGTGACTGGGGCGTCACAGCGGCACGCGCCGCCCGCACAGTACGCAACGATCTGCCGATCACGATTGTTGATACCACCGACGCAGCCTTGCGAGCAATGCCCGTGACCCGTACCGGCGATCTTGTGCTGGTGAGCGGCTCAGCCGAGGCACGCATGGAACGGTTTGTGGCCCGTGTGTTGATGGCGAATCCGCCAGATGCGCCGGGAGGTACTCCGCTCACGGGGTATCAGACCACACCCCGGCTCGACCATCTTTTAGTGCGGCAAGAACCGGCCTGGCGTAGCGTGCGGATCGGGGCACCTGACCGTGCCACATGGCTCCGGGTTGATCTTGATGCGATTGCCACGAATATTCGCTGGCTCCAACAGTTACGTGGCGTGCCCTTGATGGTCGTGCTCAAAGGCGATGGCTATGGACACGGGGCCGTCCGTGTTGCTCGGGCAGCGCTTGGGGCCGGCGCGAGTGCCGTGGCCGTAGCAACGCTCGGTGAGGGGCGCACCCTGCGCGAACAGGGCATGCTTGCGCCGATTCTGGTGCTTGGCTATACGCCACCGTGGCAAGCCGAAGCGATCGTCGGACTCGGCCTAGACTGCACGCTCTTTGACGACGATACAGCCAGGGCACTGAGTGCGGCGGCCTCATCAGAGCGCCGCGTCCGGGTACACATCAAAGTAGACACCGGCATGGCACGTCTCGGGCTGGCCCCCGATGAAACCGGGCCATTTCTCAGCCGCTTACGTCAACTCCCCGGGCTCGAAGTAGTCGGGATCTACACCCATTTTGCCAGTGCCGATGCCGAAGATCTTGCGCAGACAACCACGCAGATCGAGCGTTTTCGCCGTTTGCTCGACGAACTCGCAGCCGCCGGGCTGCGACCACCGCTTGCTCACGCCGCCAATAGCGCCGCAACGTTGCGCCTCCCGACGGCCTGCTTTGACATGATCCGCCCTGGCATTGCGTGTTACGGCTTGGCCCCGGCACCAACGGTATCGCTGCCACCAGGGCTACGGCCGGCCTTAAGCTTTCATAGTGAAATCGCCCAGATCCGTGACCACCCGGAAGGTACGCCAATCTCATATGGAGGCAACTACATCACCAGGCGCAACAGCCGCATCGCGACCATTCCGGTGGGCTATGCCGATGGTCTGCGCCGTAGCCCGGCGTGGCGTGAAGTGCTCGTGCGGGGGCAACGCGCCCCGCTGGTAGGGCGCATCTGCATGGACTATGCGATGCTTGACGTCACCGACCTTGCCGAAGTACGGCGCGGTGATCCAGTGGTGCTCATCGGGCAACAGGGCGACGACGTCATTACCGCCGACGACGTTGCAATCTGGCTTAACACCATCAACTACGAAGTCGTCACCGGCATTTTGCCACGGGTACCGCGGGAGGTTGGGGAATAGAAAACCCAACAATGCGAGCTTTGCTCACATTGTTGGGGGATCGATCAAGCCTTATTCGAGGCCGAGGTACGACTTCTGCACCGTCTCATTGTCACGCAGCACCTTGGCTTCATCCTCAAGAATAATCCGGCCACTCTGCAGCACATAGCCACGGTGGGCAATGCCGAGTGCCTGGAGCGCATTCTGCTCAACGAGCAGCACGGTCATCCCCTGGGCATTGATCGTCTCGATAATCTCAAAAATCTGTTCAACCAGCACCGGCGCGAGACCCATAGAAGGTTCATCGAGCAACAGCACCTGGGGGCGGGTCATCAAGGCGCGTCCAATCGCCAGCATCTGCTGTTCGCCACCCGAGAGAGTACCGCCCTTCTGGGAAACGCGCTCGCGGAGGCGCGGGAAGAGCGTAAAGACACGCTCAAGATCCTCTTGGTAGGTCACACTGCGCGTACTATGGAGATACGCCCCCATTTCAAGATTTTCGAGCACCGTCAGACGAGGAAAGATCCGACGGCCCTCGGGCGACTGGGCAATGCCGCGCTTCACAATCTCGTGTGACGGAATCCGGTCGATCCGCTCATCATTCAACAGCACCTGCCCCTGCCGAGGCGCAAGGAGCCCAGAGATCGTCCGAAGGGTCGTACTCTTCCCGGCACCATTCGAGCCAATCAGGGTAACAATTTCACCTTTATTGACCGTAATGGAAATGCCTTTTAAGGCGTGAATTTTACCGTAGTATGTATGAACATCTTCGAGCTTGAGTAGAGCCATATATTCCTCTATGTAGCCGATCGTTCGCCTACGCAGCAGCCCCGGCGGCACCCTTACCGAGGTAAGCCTCGATCACCCGCGGATTGGAACGAATCGTATGCGCATCGCCCTCAGCGATCTTCGTTCCATAATCGAGCACCGAAATGCGCTCAGAAATCGACATCACAAGGCGCATATCGTGCTCGATCAACACCACGGTCAGACCAAGGTCATCGCGGAGACGCCGAATCAAACCCGTAGCGGCATCGGTCTCCTGAGGATTCATCCCTGCGGTCGGCTCATCGAGCAAAATCAACTTGGGATCACCAGCGAGCGCACGGGCAATCTCAAGGCGACGCTGGTCACCATAGGGTAAATTCTTGGCAAGCTCTTCGCGTTTAGCATCAAGGCCAACGTAAGCGAGGCGTTCGCGAGCCTCATCGCGCGCCTTCGTCTCTTCACGACGGACACCAGGGGCGCTCGCAATAATTTGCCAGAAAGGGATATGGAGGCGGGTATGCATACCAACCAGCACATTTTCGAGCACCGTCATATTATTAAAGAGCCGAATATTCTGAAACGTCCGACGCATCCCAAGGGCCGCAATCCGATCGGAGCGCATCCCAGCGATCGACGTGCCATCAAAGAGGATCGCCCCTTTATCGGGCTTGTAGATCCCGGTCAACATATTAAAAAACGTCGTCTTACCTGCGCCATTGGGCCCGATCACACTGGCAATCGAGCCCTTTTCGATCATCAACGTTACATCGTTGACCGCAGTCAAGCCACCAAAGGTTTTGGTAACGTTGGTTGCTTCCAACAGCGCCATAAAGGTTCCCCTCGCATCATACAAGCTAGGCAATTGGACCACTACCGGGTGGAGCCTGGGTCGGCGGTGGTGGCTCACCGCTATCGACTTCGCCATCATCGAGTGGCAAATCGACCACCTGATCTTCCACCAGTTCTTCCTTGCGCCGTTCATCGGGAAGAATCCCTGTGGGGCGAAAGATCATCATCAAGATCAGCAGCAGACCAAAGAAAAGGCGCTGATACTGGGTCGGGTCAAAAGCCGCCGGAATCGGCGCACCGGCGCGCTGCAGATCACGCAGCACCGTCGCCAAACGAGGCAAGATCTGCAGATCGAGCATCGTTACCAGCACAGCCCCAAGCATAACCCCAGGAATCGAACCCATGCCACCAAGAATGACCATCGCCAGAATATTGATCGACCGAATAAGATCAAAGGTCGGCGGATTAATAAAGAGTTGCTTGGAGGCAAAGATCACGCCCATCGCACCCGCAAACGAAGCGCCAACGGCAAAAGCCAGCAGTTTGGTCCGCACCAGCGGAATGCCCTGGGCAATCGCGGCGGTTTCGTCCTCACGGATCGCCTCCCAGGCGCGTCCGATGCGTGAGTGCTTGAGGCGACTCACCACCACCACGGTCAACATCACAATCAGCAACACCGCAAAGTAGAAAAACTGCTGATAGAGTTGCTGATCATCAAGGTTCAAGCCAAGGGTATTGCGCACAAAATCAGCAAAAATCAGCGGCGGGCGCTCGATGCCACGGATCCCCTGTGAACCATTGGTAATATTGATCGGGCGATCAAGGTTATTGGCCAGCACCCGGATCACCTCACCAAAGCCGAGGGTAACAATCGCCAGATAGTCACCGCGCAACCGCAGCACCGGGAGTCCGAGGAGCACACCAAAAGTAGCCCCAACGATCAGACCAAGCAAGATAAAGGGGTAGAACATAATCGGCGGCACCGGGCTCCAGGCAGGATTCATGAGCGTCATCTGTTCAGTACTCATGATCCCCCAGAGATAGGCCCCGACGGCAAAAAACGCCACATAGCCAAGGTCAAGCAAGCCCGCAAAACCGACCACCACATTGAGCCCCAGGGCAAGGGCGACAAAGATACCAGCCTGGGTCGCCACATCAATATAGAAGGGATTGAGCGTCCCAAAGATGGGCAAGACAACAAACAGCATCAAACCACCGAGCACCACTTTAAAGCCAAGGGCCACCTGCGAGCGATAAATAAGCAGCAGCAGCAGCAGAAAAAGGGCAAAGGCAATATCGGTATTGAGGCTTGTCCGCGGATTCGTCAGCAAGAGCCAGGTACAGATCGCCGCATACAGACCAAGAAAGCTATAGCCTGTCGGCCCACGCGATAAGGTAGCCTTCACCTGCTCCCAGAGATTGGTTGGCGGAGACATCGTCGCCATAGCTACACCTTCTGCGTTGTCGACTCACCGAGCAAGCCGGAGGGTCGGAAGATCAGGATCAGAATCAGGATACTGAAGGCAGCAATATCGGCATAGGCCGCTCCAGAGAGCGCACCATTGGTAAAGAGCGACAGATACGACGCCACAAACGCCTCAAGGAAGCCAAGCACCAACCCGCCAACCATCGCACCGGTAATATTGCCGATGCCACCGAGCACCGCAGCGGTAAACGCCTTGAGACCAGGAATAAAGCCCATATAGGGGTTGACGGTACCGACATTGAGGCCAAAGAGCGCCCCAGCGGCCCCACCCAGGGCTCCACCGATCAAAAAGGTGAGGGTAATAATGCGATTGACATTAATGCCCATCAAACTTGCCGTCGACATATCCTGTGCAGTCGCCCGAATGGCCTTACCAAGGCGGGTTGCATTGACCAGATAATTGAGCACGATGAGCATTATCACCGCAGCGGTAATGAAGACCAAGGCCTTGGGACTGATAATAATCGGCACGGGACGATCACCGAGGGTCATCTCAAAGAGGCGAATAGGCGGACCAAAATCAGGCGACTGATAGCGCGCATTGAACCCCAGTGGGGAATTGGTCATGATCAAGCGCACAACATCCTGGAGCACCAGCGACACTCCGATGGCTGAAATCAGTGGCACCAGACGCGGCGCACCTCGCAATGGACGATAGGCGATGCGTTCCACGGTCACGGCCAGCGTCCCACTGACGATCATCCCGATCAGCACCACCAGCAGCACAAAGAACAGAGGGTTCATCCCTTCCAGGAGACCAACACTCGCCAGAAAGAGACCTACCGCCGCCCCGGTGACGCCACCCACCATAAAGATTTCACCGTGGGCAAAGTTAATAAACTCGAGCACCCCATAGACCATCGTATAGCCGAGCGCGATGGTCGAAAAAAGAAACCCGCGCACCAAACCATCGATAAGCACCTGCGGGAGAATGGTCAACGTGCGGGTCAAGAGATCGGGGCGTGCGCCAAGTTGCACCAGTGAGAGCAAAATAACCAGCAAACTCAACGCGATGGCACTGCCAATCACAAAGAGCAACAACTGGACAAGAGGGCCAAAGACGGTTCGCAGGGTCTCAGCGATGGGGCGTCGAACAGCTTGAGCTGACGTTTGGGCGTTTGCTTCCGCAGCCATGAACCTCACCAGACTATTGTATCGTGCGTACGGCATACCGCACGCACGATAAGCTTTTGTGCGGGAGCACCGCACAAGGCCAGAAGTGAAGGTGAGCAAGCGTGTGACCACGACGTGCTTGGTACACACGCTTGTCCACTGCGTACAACCTATTGCGGCGGCGCAATATCCAGCCGGGTGATCAGGGCATTCTCGTTCCAGTCAACAATATTGGCCTGGAGCACGAAGTAGGTCGCAACCTCGGGATCACCATTCTCATTGAACTTGTAGTCACCAGTAATGCCACTAAGCGTCGGCAAGCCACGGATCGCGTCAACCACCTGGGCACGCGTCGGGGCAGCAGCAGCATCAACGGCGGCCTGAAGAATGCCAGCCACACAGAAGGCAGCCGAGTCATACGACTGGGCCGAGAAGGGTGTTGCTGGGCCATTAAACTGCGCCTCGTAGTCAGTCGCAAACTGCGCGGCATTGGGGAACTGGCTCACCGGTGCGGCCACCGAGGGTG
>NZ_RYFF01000005.1:0-65482 GCF_004138165.1 Candidatus Chloroploca sp. Khr17 | reverse complement strand
ATCGCCAGCGAGGCATTCTGATAATCGGGCAGCGAGGCCAGCGCCACACCCGAGTTCAGGTGACCCACGACACACATAATCTCGGGATCCGAGACGATATTCTTGGCATTGGCCGAGCCAACCTCAGCACGAGCCTGATCGTCAAACGGAGCAAGCTCGACCGTGAAGCCGAGATCGATCAACGGCTGAGCCAGTTGCTCAATCGCCAACTGGGCACCATTGCGAATACCCGTACCAAGGGCGGCCTGCGGGCCGCTAAGGGGACTCTGTGAAGCAATCTTAATCGTTGTTGCACCAGACGGAGCCGTGGTCGGCTCTTCAGTCGGAGGGGCCGTGGGCTGCTCGGGCGCGGCCGTCGCAGCAGGATCAGCCGGAGCCGCTGTCGGCTGGGCTGCGGGAGCACCACCACAGGCCGCGATGAGCGCCCCAAGCAGTGCAATGAGAACCAAAAGACTTACACGCTTCATAAACGTAGGACTCCTTACACAATCTGTAAGCTACTGTATCAGAAACGACACGAACGTCATAGTAACCCAGGGTTGCCAACCCAGACCTGACTGACGCTTATCGAGATAGCGGCACAGGCACAGACACCTCCTTTCGGTGTTGTTGGCCCTGACGTAGGGCAGGTTTGGATTCAGCGTTGACGTGTGAGAAACTATGTGCCCACTGTGCGGTAGGGTACCACACATAGCCCTATTATACACTTTTTTGTTGGGTGACAGAACGCGAGTCTACCGGATTGTGGGCTGATTGTCAAGCGTGGCTTGACAATCAGCCCGAGTCGTGCCAAGGTTCGAGGCTACGCTATCGGCACTGGTTTTGAGGGCGTTAGCCCTACCCTTTTATAAGGAGTTTCTCTATGACGACGATCCTTCACCTTGCGCACGCCGCAGCCTGGGCTGAGGCACAACGCCTGGGGTTCTATGCACCTCTGTCGCTGGACAGCGAGGGGTTTATCCATTTTTCCACCGAGGTGCAGTTGCCCGGGGTGGTCGAGCGTTTTTATAAGCATCAGCCCGACATGGTGCTGCTTGTCGTGGCGGTTGATCGCTTGGAGGCTGAATTGCGCTATGAGGAGGCGGAGCCAGGCGAGGCGTTCCCGCACCTCTATGGGCCGCTGAACCTTGATGCGGTGGTGGAAGTGCGCCTGTTTGCGGCGTGACTGGCGGGCACGGGCGAGCCGTACCCCTACGCCGGGCACGGGCAGGCACGGCGTAGGGGCACGGCGGCGCCGTGCCCCACGCCGGGCACGGGCGCAGCGGGCACGGGCGCAGCGGGCACGGGCGCAGCGGGCACGGGCGCAGCGGGCACGGGCGCAGCGGGCACGGGCACGGCGGGCACGGCGGCGCCGTGCCCCACGCCGGACACGGGCGCAGCGGGCACGGGCGCAGCGGGCACGGGCGAGCCGTGCCCCCACGCCGGGCACGGGCAGGCACGGCGGCGCGGTAGGGGCACGGTGCCGCCCCGTGCCCCCACGCCGGGCACGGGCAGGCACGGCGGCGCGGTAGGGGCACGGCGGCGGGCGCGGCGGCGCGGTTCGGGCACGGCGGCGCCGTGCCCCTACGGGGTCAATGCGGCGACAACGTCTGCGCGGGCGACGCTGCGCTGGCTGCCGTCACGCAGGTCTTTGATCACAACTTCGCCGCGGTCGCGTTCGTCGGGGCCAAGCACGAGGGCGTAACGGGCACCTTTCCGGTCGGCCTCTTTGAATTGTTTGCCCAGGCCCTGGGTTGGATCAAGGCTCAACAAGGTGTTGACCCCGCCGGTACGCAATTCACTGGCAAGCGCCATCGCTTCGCCGGCCAGGTCAGCACCAAAGATTGTGACAAAGGCCGTCGCGGTTGTGTTCAACCGCGGGCCAAGTCCTAGCTCTTCCATAACGTCGTGCAGGCGATCAAGGCCAAAGGCGAGCCCGACCGTCGGAATCGCTCGTCCAGCAAACTGGCCGATCAGTTCGTCGTAGCGGCCACCGCCAAGCAATGAGCCTTCCGGCCAGTGCGGGGTGATGGTCTCGAAGACGAGGCCGGTGTAGTACGAGAGCCCACGGGCAAGCCGTGGAGCGATGCGATAGCGCTTGGGGGAGACACCCATTGCCTCAAGCGCTGCGATGATTGCCTGCAGGTTGTCGAGCGCGGCCACGGCTCGCTCGTCACTTGCCAGGTGCTCGCGCAGGGTCGCCAGCACGGTCGCAGGTAAACCTTCGGTCTGCACGAGGGTGAGGATCTGCTCGGTTGCCGTGATGTTGACGCCCATCCGTACAAGTTCCTCGCCAACCCCGCTTGCGCCAAGTTTGTCGAATTTGTCAATGGCCCGGTAGACGCCGCCCGCCGCTGTTTCATCAAGGCCGCTGGCACGGGCAATGCCGCCGATCACTTGGCGGTGGTTGAGCAAGGTGACAAAGTCGGGAAAGCCAAGTTCGGCCAGCGCCTCGCTCAAGAGGGTGACAATCTCGGCGTCGGCCAGCGGTGAACTGCTCCCGACAATATCGGCATCAAACTGATAAAACTCGCGGTAGCGCCCACGGGCCGGTCGTTCGCCACGGTAACTCGGCCCATAGGCGTACCGACGCCACGGGAAGGCGAGTTGGCCCGCATACTGCGCGACCACCCGGGCCAGGGGAACTGTCTGATCATACCGGAGCGCCAAACTCCGCCCGCCGTGGTCTTCAAACCGGTAGATGAGCTTCTCGTCGTCGCCGAGTTTGCCTTCAAGCACTTCGGCATACTCGATCACCGGTGTTTGCAGCGGATCAAAACCGTGACGCTCACAGACGCGTTGCACCACCGTCAGGATGTGCTGCCGGAGCAACATCGCCTGGGGCAGATGGTCGCGCATGCCTTTGATATTTTGTACTTTTGCCATGTCTCTACTTTATCGCGTTGACGGCGCTTCAAGGTGCGCACAGAGGGTACGCAGAAAGGTGTTCGCCAGTTGCTCATCAATGATACGGGCATCGTAGCTGATGGTCAATACGCCAACAGGCCGAATCGCCAGGCTGTCGTTGACGACAATCAGGCGTCGCACCGGCGGCGTGACACTCACGGCAACCAGGCAATGCGGCAACGGCGGCATCCCTTGCCAACCAGCAGCGCCTTCGGGCCGAAAAACGACGGCAAAGGTCGCCTCATCGAGCGCGGAAACCGACTGGTGCGCAAGGGCTCTGGTCAGGCCACGTTGATTGAGATCGCCAGCATCATGCACGAGATGCCATTGGTAGCGCACAGTGCCTGGCAAGCCAACGGCAAGGTGCAGGCGCCGCCGCAAAACAAGGTTGCCATCTTCACTAGGCACACCGTTGAGCAACGGGTAGGCCGGAAGCAACGCGGCAAGCGCTTCAAGCACCACCGGGGCAAGCAAGGGCGTGACTTCCAGACGGGCGAGATGCGCAGGCAAAGCAGCACTCGCTGCGAGCGTGGCTGTTGCGTCAAACGCCATCGTCACCGTGGCAACCGGACGCAGGTCGGGCGCAGGATCAATTGAGATGGGGGTAAGTGCTGGTTGCGGGACCGCATCAGGGCAACTGGGATCCCGCTCATTATCGGTGAGGTGGGGAAGAGGCGTACCGTCCTGAGGTTGCCATTGCCCATCCTCCCCGGTCTCCGCAGGAGGATGCGCGGCAGCTAGCGTCGCGGGCGGCGGGTGCGGCAGGACACGCAGATCGGCGGCCCGGATCTGGCCGTGCGGGCCAGTGCCGGTGAGGGGAAGAGGCGTACCGTCCTGAGGCTGCCATTGCCCATCCTCCCCGGTCTCCGCAGGAGGATGCTCGGCAGCCAGCGTCGCGGGCGGGTGCAGCAGGACACGCAGATCAGCGGCCCGGATCTGGCCGTGCGGGCCAGTGCCGGTGATCTGATGCAACGCAAGGCCGTGCGCCAGCGCGATGCGGCGAGCCAGCGGGGTCGCTTTGCAGCGCGCAGGGGCAGCAGGCAAGGCCGACGCAGGCTCAGCCTCGATACGGGCCAGAATTGCGCCAGGGGCGATGCGCATCCCTGTGGGAACAGGATCGCACAGGCGCCCGGTCGTATCGGCAGGAATGAGCACCTCGACCGACGACGTAACCACAATCACGAGGGGCGTGCCCACGGTCACCTGGGCATCGGGGTCAACGAGCCACCGTGTAACCACCGCCGCCCCACCTGGCAACGCTGGCAGGGAAAGTGTATGCATGAAATGTTCATCCCGCCTTCGCGGCTTCGGCCCAGAAGGCGTCTACTTTCTGTTTCAAAAGGGCATGTTCAGGCTTGCTCAAACGGACATCATCGTTCAGAATCAACTCAGCTTCATTGCGAGCGGCGTAGAGCAGACGGGTATCGGCCAAGCGAGCGACCTTCAGATCCGGCGTCCCACTCTGGCGCGTGCCAAAGAACTCACCGGGGCCACGCAGTTGCAGATCAACCTCCGAGAGCTTGAAGCCATCGTTGGTCTGTTCCATCGCTTCGAGGCGCTGGCGCGTGATGGCATTATCATCTTTATCACTGATCAGGATGCAATAGCTCTTGTGTGCGCCCCGTCCAACGCGGCCACGAAACTGGTGCAACTGGGCCAGACCAAACCGTTCGGCCCCTTCGATCAGAATTGTCGAGGCATTGGGAATATCAATGCCAACCTCGATCACTGCCGTTGCGACCATGATATCGTAGGCGTGGTCACGAAACGCCAGCATCACCTCGTCCTTCTCGCGTGGCAACATCCGCCCGTGCAGCAGAGTCACACGCAGATCGGGGAAGACCGAGCCTTGCAGCGTTTCGTACATCTCTTCCGCCGACGGCAGATCGACCTTCTCACTCTCTTCGACGAGGGGACAGATCACAAAAGCCTGGCGGCCCTGCTCGATTTCGCGGCGCAGGTGGCGATAGGCTTTCGAGCGTTCCGCCTTGCGCACCCAGCGCGTACGGATCGGCTCGCGGCCCGGCGGCAACTCATCGAGGATCGAGGTATCGAGATCGCCATAGATGGTCATCGTCAGTGTACGCGGAATCGGCGTCGCCGTCATCACGAGCAAATGGGGATTAAAGCCCTTATCACGCAGACGTTGACGCTGCTCGACGCCAAAGCGGTGCTGCTCATCAACCACCACCAGACCAAGCGACTGAAACCGCACCCCTTCGGTAATGAGCGCGTGCGTCCCGATAACCAGATCGATCTCACCATTGGCAATGCCCTCGAGCACCCGTCGGCGCGCCCTGATACCGAGACTGCCGGTCAAGAGCGCGACCCGGACACCCTGACCGGCCATATCTTCCTCATCGGTCATCCCGAGCAGCGCCTTAATCTCGGCGAGTTTGGCGGCTTCTTCAGGCGCAAGGCGATCCTTCCACGTCTCACCTTCGGCCTCTTGGCGAGCGGCCCGGGGCACCGCGAGCTTGCCAAGCAACTGTTTAAGCCCCTTGTAGTGCTGTTCAGCCAGGATTTCGGTGGGGGCCATCAACGCCCCCTGAAAGCCATTGCCAATCGCCTGCACCAGCGCCGCCGCCGCCACCACCGTCTTGCCCGAACCAACATCGCCCTGGAGCAAACGGGCCATCGGGAGGGGCCGGGCCATATCGCGGAAGATTTCGTCAAGCACGCGCTGCTGGGCCTTGGTCAGGCGAAAGCCAACATGATCCAGCAACTGCTGATGGAGATCGGGGAGAAACGTCAACTGGTAGCCAAGTTCGCCCTGCCAGAGCAACTTGCGCTGCAGCACCCCGAGCTGAATAAAGAGGAACTCATCGAACCCGAGGCGGGTACGCGCCTGTTGCAACTGCTCGGGCGTATCAGGATAATGGATCTGCGCCAACGCCTCGCCGAGGGGCAACAGCTTGCAGCGCTGGCGACTCATTTCGGGCAGATGATCAACGATGCGCGGCGTCAGCGCATCAACAACAAACTTAATCGTCTTGCGCGCATTGCGCTCGTGCAGACCCTTGCTGAGCGGATGGACGGGCACGAGGCGCCCGGTATGAAGCATCGTCCCATCAGGCACATACGGCTCCCAGGTCGGACTCGTCATCTGGCGCAGCCCCTGATAAGACGACACCTTGCCACTGAGCACAATCTGGCGTCCGACGGTCAACTGCTTGGGCAACCAGGGCTGATTAAAAAAGATCGCCCGGATCGTGCCACTCGGATCACGAAACGTCACCTCCACCCGTGAACGCGGCCCACCGCCGACGAGCCGGACATCGCTTACTTCAGCAATAAGCGTCCCAACCGCACCGACTTCAAGATCGGCAATGCCGCGCTGCGACGAAAAATCATCGTAGCGATGGGGCACATGGTAGAGCAGATCCTCAACGGTCTTAAGGCCAAGGCGACGAAACGCGGTAACGTCACGGCGCTCGATCCCCGGCACCAGATCGAGGGGATCAGCGAGCGCGAGATCGGCGGCAGTGCGAACGAGCGCGGGTGGTTGAGGAGGCGCAGCGGGCGGACGCGTACGCTTCTTTTTAGCCGGTGGCGCGGGCGGAGGAGGCGGAGTCTCGTGCCGAAAGAGCCCGCGCAGATCCTCGACAGCGCGGGTCACGCGGGCACGGCGCTCAAGGACTGACTGCGCCCCATACTCAGCGAGCAGGGCAAAGGTCGCCTGAACGGCAGGGAGATCGAGCGCACCAGCAGCCTGAGCCTGCCACTGCGCAAGGAAGTGGTCGAGGCCATGCTCGGCAGCGGTATCATCGCACCCCCGGCGCAACTCAGCGGCGAGGAGACGCCCGAGGCTAATAATATGGTCGCGATCCTGCATAACCCCCAACGTAGCGCCGCCCTAACCCTCTTCAAAACCCTCAAAGACCGTCACCCCCATCGCACCGGGGCCGAGATGCGCGGCAACGGCGGGGCCAAAGCGCGCCACCTGCACGCGTTCACGAGGAAAAATAGGATCGAGCTTCTCAAGCAACTTCTCAACATCTTCGGGGGTTGTCGCATAGAGCACGATCACATCCTGGACACGGGGAAAATCCTCAACAAAGGTAAAGAGGCCCTCGATCGCCTTCGCGCGCGTACGGGTACGCTCGTAGGGCACAATCTCGCCCTCATCGAGGATCATCAGCGGCTTGATGCGCTGCATCGAGCCAAGCACCGACCCAGCGAGCGTCAGGCGGCCAGTGACCTCAAGATACTCCATGGTATCGACAAAAAAGACCACGTGCGTATGGCGGATCGTCGCGTGGATCAAACGGCTGACCTCCTCGGGATGGGCACCATCAGCGGCGGCGCTGGCAGCACTGATCGCCACCGAACCGAGGCCAAGCGACGTCGACTTGCTATCAACCAGTTGCAAACGCGTCGTACTAGCGGGGAGGCGCTGCTTGGCGGCCACAGCCTCACCAAGCACCGAACCAAGACGAGTACCCAGATGGATCGAAAAGACATAATCCACCGTCCCGATCATGCTCCGATAGACCTGCTCGAAGACCGAAGAGGAAGGGGTTGCCATCCGCACCCGGTGATGACCACTCACAATAAGATCATAGAGTTGATCATCACTCAGGTCGATACCAACCCGATACACCTTCTCGTCAACATGAGCGAGAATTGGCACGACCTCAATACCCAATTCATGGGCTATATCAGGAGGAATATCCGCCGATCCATCGGTCACAATCTTAATCTTGGTCATGAAAAGAACCTACCGATCTGCCCTACAACCTTTATCGCAAAGCGCGCCCAGAAGCATTGGTTTGCCAAAGATCCATCAGTATGGTATAGTCTCGCAGAGATGTGCATCTATTGAACAAGGTGTGCGGATATCTGTTTGTGCGCGGATACGCAAGATGCTAACCGTCGCTCGCAAGAAAAAATCAGTATCCTGAAATCCTTGTAAACAAAAGCCTGGAGTTACCCAATGGCAAAGTGTCAAATCTGCGGAAAAAAGCCATCCTTCGGTCACAACGTCAGCTTCTCGAAACGTCGCACAAACCGGATGTGGCGGCCCAACATTCAGAAGACAACCATCACCAACAAGGACGGTTCGTCGGTACAAGTCAAGGCGTGTACGCAGTGTATTCGTACGATGTCTAAAGTTCGTTAAGCACCGGCCACAGCGTTGCCCATTATAGCCGAACGCCAGAGCCGATGCAATAGGAATTTTCCACCGAATCACCGCGAAGCCCTGAGGCTTCGCGGTGATTGTTTTCAGCGCCTTGTTACTGTGGACTGAACCAGTGAGCGAGGATCGCGCGGGCAGCGTGGGCAGCGCGGGCACGATGGCTGATAGCATTCTTCCGTTCGGGGGGCAATTCAGCCATCGTCTTATCTTCATCAATCAGATAGAAGAGCGGATCATAGCCAAAGCCCTCGGTGCCTTTTGGCTCACACTCGATCACCCCTGGCAGCACCCCTTCCACCAGTTCGGTTGGATGCGAGGGATGGGCCAGGGCAATCACGCAGACAAACCGGGCGAGGCGCGCATGCCAGGGCACATCACGCAACTGGTCAAGCAGATAGCATAACTGGGCCTCACCGGTGACGCCGCCATAGCGCGCCGAATAGACGCCCGGTGCCCCATTGAGCACCGCCACTTCGAGGCCACTATCATCGGCAAGCGTCGGCAAACCGCTCAGGTCACGATACTGTTCAGCTTTGAGGGTCGCATTGGCGGCAAATGTAGCCCCCGTCTCATCCACTTCATCGACAATGCCCAACTCATCAAGCGTCCGCAACTGCAGATCGAGTCCGGCAAAAATGGCCGCAAACTCGCGCAATTTGCCGGGATTGCGGGTCGCGATCAAGAGTTCTTGCATTGGTCTGTCTCCAGGCTGGATCCAATACCTTGCAAATACGTCGGGTTATTTGACGCAGAGGCGCAGGGGCGCGAAAGTTTAAGGTGATTGACGCATAACGCAGATATGCAGTACAATCCCCTGTGCATAGTATATACAATCTTGAGGCATGATACCACAGTAACCCTCTTACGCTGTATGAATAATGTTTCGACCGATCGTGCGACACCGACGCTCACAACGGGAACCGTCAATCCCTTGCGGGAACTATTGCGAGCGATGCGTCCACGGCAGTGGGTAAAAAACGCTTTTGTCTTTGCGGCCCTAGCTTTTTCTGAGGATCGCCTCTGGCAATTTTGGGGTGAAGCGGGACCCGGGCCACTCTTGCGGGTGATTGGGGCGTTCATCGCCTTTTCGATGGCCGCCAGTGCCATCTATCTGGTCAACGATCTCGTTGATATCGAGAAGGATCGCGCCCACCCTAAAAAACGTGAGCGACCCTTTGCGTCAGGGCGTCTCGATCCACGCATAGGCATCGCCGCAGCAGCCGTGCTGATGCTTGCCATCATTCCGCTCGCCATCGTGCTTGATCGCGATCCGCCACCCGCCCCGCTCGATCTCGACTTTCTTGGGGTGCTCGTGCTTTATATTGTCATTCAGGGCTTCCTCTATACCTACTGGCTCAAAAATGTGGTTATCTTTGATATCCTCGTGCTTGCAGCTGGTTTTGTCTTGCGCGCCGTAGCTGGTGCCGCCGTCCTGGATATCGAGATTACCCCGTGGCTGCTGCTCTGCATGCTCCTGCTGGCGCTCTTCCTCGGCATTGGCAAACGGCGCCACGAGTTGACCCTGCTTGAGCAGGGCGCAGGTGAGCATCGCCGGATTCTGCAGGAATATTCGGTGCCAATGCTCGACCAGATGATGTCAATTGTGACGGCAAGCATCATTATGGCCTACAGCATTACCGCTTTTCTGGCCCCGGTGGCCCCGCAGGAACCGTACCCAATGTTGATGATGACGATCCCGTTTGTGATCTACGCGATCTTCCGGTATCTCTATTTGATCTATCAACGCGGTGAAGGCGGCGCGCCCGAAGATCTGTTGCTCCGCGATAGGCCGTTGGCGAGCAGTGTGGTGCTGTGGGGAATCACAGTGCTTGGGGTGTTATTCTTTTTTTAGTGGGCTTGCGCCCGCGTAGCCATCAGGTGCGGTGTGTATACCTTTATCAAACTTGGTGGTTCCGTCATTACTGATAAGCGCGGCGAGGAGGCGGCCGATCTGCCGGTGATCCGGCAACTGGCGGCTGAACTAGCGGCGGCCCGCCAACTTAGGCCCGAGGTGCGCGTGCTTCTGGGGCATGGCAGTGGCTCATTTGGGCATGTCGCGGCGACCCGCTACGGGGTGCATCGCGGTCGCGCCGCCGGGGTTGAGCCATTTGGGTTGGCGATGACCGCCAGTGCCGCGCTACGCCTCAATCGCATTGTGGTTGATGCCTTGCTCGACGCTGGCCTGCCCGCGATGGCGTTCCAGCCCTCGGCCACGCTCTGGGCCGAGGGCGGCCAGATTGCGTCGTGGGCGACAGGCCATGTCGAACACGCCCTAGAAGAGGGGTTGCTGCCCGTGATCCACGGTGATGTCGCCTTTGATCATCAGCAGGGGACGGCGATCATCTCGACCGAGTTGCTGCTCGCGCATCTGGCGCTGAACAGCAACATCGCCCCCAACCGGATCATTCTCGTAGGCGAAGATGCGGTCTATACGGCTGATCCGCACCGCGACCCGGCGGCGACGCGCATTCCCGTGATCAGTGCCGACAATCTTGCCACCGTGTTGCACGGGGCTTCAGGGTCACACGGGGTCGATGTCACCGGCGGGATGCGCAGCAAACTCGAACTGATGTGGCGCCTCGTGACGGCCTGCCCAGGGCTCGAAGTTCAGTTGATCGGACCAACCCCGGGAAATCTGGCTGCAGCAGTAAGCGGTACCCCCCTAGCGAGCGGAACCATCATTAGAGCTTATGCGCCACGATGAGTTTATTGCGCAGCGTCGGCCCAACTGGGAACGCCTCGATCGCCTGATTGAACAGGCCGGCGCGGGCCTCGCGGGGTTGTCGGCGAGCGAACTACGTGAACTTGGGCGGCTCTATCGGCAGGCTGCTGCCGATCTGGCGACGGCTCGACGCGATCTGCCGGAGCACGCGATTGTAAGCTTTCTTAATGGGTTGGTTGCCCGCGGGCATAGTGCCGTCTATCGGGAGAGTGGGGCTGGTGGCACAACACGGATCCGGGCCTTTTTCAGCACCGAACTCCCCCAGACGTTTCGCGCTACCTGGCAAGCAACGCTGATCGCCTGTCTAATGTTCTTTGTGCCAGCGCTTATCGGCTTTGGCCTCACGATGAACGATCCGGCGCTGGCCGGCGTACTGATGCCAGGGGCCGAACTTGTCGTTGGTGAAGTCCAGGCGGGCAACGAATGGTGGTTGCGCATTAACGAAGAAGGTCGCTCAATCGCCTCGGCGGAAATCATGACCAATAATATTGGCGTCGCCTTTCGCGCCTTTGCAGGAGGCGTGACGCTAGGCATCTATACGGGCTACATTCTGATCATGAATGGGCTCTTTCTTGGCATTATTGCCGGTGCCGCCCAGCGTTTTGCCTTTGCTGGCAATCTCTGGGGGTTCATTGCGGCCCATGGAGTGGTTGAACTGAGTGTCATCTTTATCGCGGGGGGGGCCGGGTTGCAACTGGGCTGGGCGATCCTGCGGCCTGGCTTGCTCACGCGGCGAGCCGCCCTGGTAGTCGCCGCACGCCGCGCCCTGATCTTGATCCTCGGCTGCATTCCTCTCTTGATCATTGCAGGCTTGATCGAGGCGTTTATCTCACCTTCGGCACTACCCCTGGCCGTCAAATATGTCGTCGCGCTCGGCTCGGGCGTCGCACTCTACACGTACCTGCTTGGCGTTGGACGTACCTGAACAGAACATGCGGAGCACCATCCTATGGAGCAACTCTTTCTCTTCATTGCCCTGGTTCTCATCATCTCGGCCCTCTGTTCGGGAGTCGAGGCAGCCTTCTTTTCGACCAACCTTGTGCGGGTACGCCAACTCGCCGAAGGTGGGGGTGCTTCGGCAAAAACTCTGCTCAAGATCCGTGAAAATATGGGCCGCCCCATCAGCACCATTGTGGTCTTGAATAACATTGCCAATATTGGGGGCAGCATTATTGTTGGTGATCTAGCCACAACGGTCTTTGGCAGTCAATGGATTGGAGCCTTTTCCGCCGGGTTGACCCTGGCGGTCATTATTTTTGCCGAGATTATCCCCAAAAATGTTGGAGAGCGTTATTCTGAGCCAATTGCACTGGTGGCGGCGCGCCCGGTGGCAACGCTGACCATGCTGCTCACACCGCTTGTCTGGCTGATCGAGCGCCTTGTTGCGCCGATTGTGGGCACTTGGAAAGCACCGACCACCACCGAGGCCGAGATCCGGCTGCTGGCGCGGATCGGGCAACAGGAGGGCATCATTGAGCGCGATGAGTCTGAGATGATCGAGCGCGTCTTTCGGCTCAACGATACCATTGCCGAAGATATTATGACCCCGCGGGTCAGCCTTTCGTACCTCTACGCCGATGAGAGTCTTGCCGAAGCGCGTGAGCGCGTGCTCGCCTCAGAGCACACCCGCATGCTGGTCATCGGCGACTCGATTGACGAAGTACGGGGCATTGCCTTGCGTCAAGAGATCCTGGCCGCCCTGCTCGAAGGCCGCGGCGACGAACTCGTTACGACGATTATGCGGCCAGCCAATTTGATTCCGGCGAGCGTACGCGCCGACCGGCTGCTCGAAGTCTTTCGGCAGACCCGCCAACACCTCGCGGTGGTCATTGACGAATATGGCGGGGTGGCCGGAGTGATCACCCTTGAAGATGTGCTCGAAGTGATCACCGGCGAAATTGTAGATGAAACGGATCGCGTCGCCGACCTACAAGCCGAAGCGCGCCGCAAAAATCGCCGCCGGTTTGAATAAAAAAGGTATTTTCCGTTTTTATTGACAAAAAGAAGTGAGGTCGGTACAATAGGTCTATACGTTGAGCACACATTCTCATTGAGTTCATAATGCGCCCCAAGTGGGGCGCCAGCGAAGGCAGTGGCTTTCGCAAGAGGCGAATAAGAGCTATGCCCGTCATCGGTTATGCCACAACCAGCGCCTCGGGCCAGATCCTGCAGCACTTGCAGCGTCAGGGCGAGGCAACCGTGAAAGAACTGGCGACGGTGCTTGGGGTCAGCACCACTGCCGCTCGTGAACATCTCGTTCACCTGCAGGCCGAAGGGCTCGTGGCAGTACGCGCCGAGCGGTACGGACCAGGGCGACCGCGCCTGATCTACATGCTCAGCGACGAAGCCCATAGCCGGTTTCCCAAGCAGTACGATCGCCTCATCAATGGCTTGTTACGTGAACTGATTGCGCTCGAAGGCCCTGATAAAGTCGGTGAACTGCTTGAACGGGTGAGCCGACGCCTGGCCAACGAGTATGCCGACCGCATGGCAGGCAACGATGTGCCTGAACGTCTTGGTGAGTTACGTCGCCTGCTTGAACAGCGCGGTGTCCCGGCTGAAGTAGCCGAGAGTGGCGACAGCATTCGCCTCTTTGCGTGTCCGTTTTATGACATTGCCCAGGATCATCCTGAAGTCTGCTCGATGGAGCGGCAGATGATCGAGTTTGTCCTTGGCGAGAAATTACAGCTTGAGAGCAGCATCCGGGAAGGGTCGCACACCTGTCGTTTTGTGGTACGAAGCGGAGTAATTCCGCTTGTACCAGTTCAGTCTGAGTAAGAGTTTTGATTTTTTGTAATGAGGAGCACATGAGCAACGATCTGGTCATCAAGGATCTCTGCGCGAACATTGGCGACAACGAGATCCTCAAAGGCGTCAATCTGACCATACGCGGCGGAACCATTCACGCCATTATGGGGCCGAATGGCAGTGGCAAGAGCACACTCGCGCATGTTATTGCCGGGCATCCTGACTACGAAGTAACCGCCGGTGAGATCTGGTATGGTGGGCAGAATATTCTTGAACTGGAAGCCGATGAGCGCAGCAAACTGGGTCTCTTCCTGGCCTTCCAGTACCCGGTGGCCGTTCCTGGGGTGACCGTCGCCAACTTCCTGCGCGCCGCGATCAATGCACATCGGGCCGAGGAGGGCAAAGATCCGAAAGAGACCGCTATTCCGATGGCGGAATTCCGCAAGATGCTGCGCGAAGGGATGAAAACCCTCGAGATGGACGAAGGTTTTGCCCGTCGCTACCTCAACGAAGGCTTCAGCGGTGGTGAGAAGAAGCGCCTCGAAATCCTGCAGATGACCATGCTCAAGCCAGGGATGGTGGTGATGGACGAGACTGACTCGGGGCTCGATATTGATGCACTGCGCATCGTCGCTGAGGGCGTCAATCGCCTCGCCGGGCCAGAGCTGGGAGCCCTCGTGATTACGCACTATCAGCGCTTGCTCAACTATATCAAGCCCAACTTTGTTTCGGTGATGATGGATGGACGCATCGTGCGTGATGGTGGCCCCGAACTGGCCCTGGAGCTGGAAGAGAAGGGCTACGACTGGCTCCGCGAGGAACTGGCTGGAGCAGCGTAAGATGAAGCAAAGCATTACTCTCAAAGACTTGACCGCCGACCTGATTGTCGAACAGGCTCACGCCGCGCACGAGCCGGGTTGGCTTGCCGAGCGTCGTCACGAAGCGTGGACTTTTTTTGCCCAATCAGGGCCACCCGAGTGGCGCCGAACTGACTTGAGCGGGTTGGCACCTGATGCCCTGACCCTCAGCGGTGCCGTTGGCACCGAATTGATCTGGGATGCAGCGCTGGCCGAGCAGGGCGTCGTCTTCAAACCACTGCGAGAGGCGCTCAACAGCCACGAAGAACTGATCAAGGCGCATATGGATAGCGCCGTTGCGCCGCTTGATCACAAATTCAGTGCCTTGCGCGCCGCCCTCTGGGCCGATGGCGCCTTGCTCTATGTGCCGAAAAATGTCGCTGCCGATACGCCGATCCATGTGCGCTACACGCTGCCTGCCGACCACCACATGATCATGCCGCGCACCCTGGTGATTGTGGAAGCCAACGCCAGCGCAACGATCATCGAAGAGTTTATCTCGGCGGATCGCAGCGAACAGGCGCTGGCCGCGCCGATTACCGAGCTTATCGCTGGCCCCAATAGCACCGTGCGCTTTATCAGTGTGCAACAGTGGGGCGATGGAGTGTATCATATCGGTGGACAAAAGGCTGTGCTTGGCAATAACGCCTCGCTCGAGTGGACTTCGCTGGCGCTCGGGGCGAAAGTGCAGCATATCGAAGCCGAGACGACGCTCAAGGGCAATGGCTCACGCGTCAACTGGCTCGGGGCCACCTTTGCCAATGGCTCGCAGGTGCTGGTCACCGCACCCTGGCTGCGCCACATCGGCCACAACGCCGAGAGCTTTATGCAGTTCAAGACGGTGGTCAACGATACGGCCTACAGTGTGTTTGATGGAATGATCAAGATCGAGCACGAGTCCACGGCAACCAGCACACGGCTCGAAGAGCATGCGCTGCACCTCAAACCGGGGGCACGCAACGACTCGATCCCGGGGCTCAAGATTGACACCAACAGTGTGCTCAAGGGCGGTCATGCCTCGACCAGCGGCGATGTGGACGACGAGCAACTCTTTTATATGCAGACCCGCGGGCTCAGCAAAAATGAAGCACGCCGTATGATCGTCATGGGCTTCTTTAGCCCGGCCCTCGACACGATCCCGGTTGAAGCGCTGCGACACCAGCTCGAAGCGGTGATTGAAGCGAAGATCTAGGCACTGGGGCCAAGGCCCACCAGTTGCGAAGCGAGTGGTTATGTCAACTTTAACCCAATTCGATGTCTTGGCGATTCGGCGTGAGTTTCCGATCCTCCAGCAAGAAGTGCATGGTCATCGGCTGGCCTTTCTCGACAGCGCGGCCTCGTCGCAGAAACCGCGGCAGGTGATTGATTGCCTAGAAGATTACTATCGCCGCTACAACGCCAATGTGCATCGGGGGGTTTACAAATTCAGCGAAGAGGCCACCTTTGCCTACGAGCGCGCACGAGGCAAGGTGGCACGCTTCATCGGGGCCGCCAGTCAGCGCGAAATCATCTTTACCCGCAATACAACCGAGTCGATCAATCTGGTGGCTCAAACCTGGGGCGCAACCAATCTGCGTCCCGGGGATCACATCTTGCTCTCGCTGATGGAACATCACTCGAATATCGTGCCCTGGCAGATGATCGCGCAGCGTACCGGGGCCATCCTCGATTATCTTTCCATTGATGGGGAAGGTCGGCTCGTGCTCGAAGAGCTTGACCAGAAATTGACGGAACAGACCAAATTAGTTGCGCTGACGCAGCAGTCCAATATGCTCGGAACGATCAATCCGGTGCGTTTGATCGCCGACCGTGCGCACGCGGTTGGGGCGGTCATGCTGGTCGACGGTGCCCAGAGTGTGCCGCATATGCCCGTCAATGTTGCTGAACTCGGTTGCGATTTTCTCGCCTTTAGCGGGCATAAAATGTGTGCCCCGACTGGCATCGGGGTGCTCTGGGGGCGCCGCAAGCTGCTGGAGGCGATGCCACCGTTCATGGGGGGCGGCTCGATGATCAAAGTGGTCGAGCTGAAACAGAGTACGTATGCCGATGTGCCGGCACGTTTTGAAGCCGGAACGCCAGCGATTGGCGAGGCGATCGCGCTGGGCGAAGCGATTGATTACCTCAGCACCATTGGGATGGAGGCGATCTATCAGCACGAGGTCGAATTGATGGCCTACGCGCTCGAGCGGCTGGTCAATGTGCCAGGGTTGACGCTTTATGGCCCATTGACGACTGAGCAACGTGGAGGTGCCTTTAGCTTTACCCTCGAGGGCGTGCATCCCCACGATGTCGCCGCGATTCTCGACGGGCAGGGCATTGCCGTGCGGGCAGGGCATCATTGTACGCAGCCATTGCATCGCCACTTTGATGTGCCAGCGACCACTCGCGCTAGCTTCTATATTTATAATCTGCCCGAAGAGATCGATCGGCTCGCGGTCGGCCTCGAAAAAGCAAGTAAGCTCTTTCAATAAGAACGGGCCAGGGTATGGATGATCTCTATCAACAACAGATCCTTGAACACGCCAAGTATCCGCATAATTTTGGACGCCTCACAGAACCGGATATTTCGCATGAAGAACATAATCCACTCTGTGGTGATCGGGTGCGGATTGAATTACTGATCGAAAATGATATCATTACTGATGTACGTTTTGAAGGTCGTGGATGTGCGATCAGCCAGGCTTCGGCCTCACTGTTAACCGATGAGCTTAAAGGCATGCCGGTTGAGACAGCAAAAGCTTTTAGCAAAGAGGAGTTGCTTGACTTGATCGGGATTCCACTCACACGGAATCCGACCCGGCTTAAATGCGCCCTACTCTCGCTCAAGGCCCTCAAGGCTGGGCTCTATGGCATCGATCACCTCAATGAGGACGACGACGATTTGTAACAAGATATATTTCAGGAGGATAGAAAATGGTCGCAGAAGCAACCAATCTCCAGTTTGATTACACCAAGTACGGTTTTCGGAACGAAGAGAACTATCTGTTCAAGGCGCCCAAGGGGCTGAACGAGCGGGTCGTCCGGGAACTTTCGGGGATGAAGGATGAGCCCGAGTGGATGCTGAAGCGACGCCTGCGTGCGCTCGATATTTTCAATAAGAAGCCAGTGCCCCTGGCAGGCATGTGGGCGAACCACGAACTCGCGGATCTGAACCACGACGAGATTCACTATTTCGTGCGTGCCGGTGAGCGCCCGCAGACTGATTGGGACGCGGTGCCGCAGGAGATCAAGGACACCTTCGAGAAACTGGGCATTCCCGAGGCCGAGCGCAAGTTCCTCGCGGGTGTTGGTGCGCAGTACGAGTCTGAGGTGGTCTACCACTCGCTGCGCGAAGAGTGGTCAAAACTCGGCGTGATCTTTCTTGATACTGATACAGCGTTGAAGGAGCATCCGGAATTCTTCAAGGAGTATTTCGGCACGATCATTCCTTCGGCTGATAACAAGTATGCCGCCCTCAACACCGCCGTCTGGTCGGGTGGCTCGTTTGTCTATGTGCCCAAGGGCGTCAAGGTTGACATTCCGCTGCAGGCCTATTTCCGCATCAATGCTGAGAATATGGGCCAGTTCGAGCGCACGCTCATTATTGTGGATGAAGGAGCTGAGGCGCACTATATCGAGGGTTGTACCGCACCAATCTATTCGACCAACTCGCTCCACTCGGCTGTCGTTGAAATCGTCGTCAAAAAGGGTGGCAAGTTTCGCTACACCACGATCCAGAACTGGGCCAACAACATCTTCAACCTGGTGACCAAGCGTGCCGTCGCCCACGAAGAGGCGAGCATGGAGTGGGTAGACGGCAATATCGGCAGCAAGCTGACGATGAAGTACCCGTCGGTCTACTTGATGGGCCGCAAGGCACGGGGCGAAGTGTTGAGCGTCGCCTATGCCGGCAAGGGCCAGCACCAGGATGCCGGGGCCAAGATGGTTCACCTGGCACCCGAGACGACGAGCCGCATCACCAACAAGTCGGTCAGCAAGGATGGCGGCAAAACGACCTACCGTGGTCTCGCCAAGGTTGCCCGTGGGGCCTACGGGGCCAAGATCAACGTCAACTGTGACGCGCTGATCCTCGATGAGCGGTCAGCCTCCGATACGATCCCCTTCATCGAGATCGAAGAGGATCGCTGCACCCTCGCCCACGAAGCGACCGTCGGACGCATCGGTGCCGAGCAACTCTTCTACCTAATGAGCCGTGGATTGCCCGAGGCCGATGCACTCTCGATGATTGTGCTTGGTTTTATGGAGCCGTTTACTCGCGAGTTGCCGATGGAGTACGCGGTCGAGTTGAACCGCCTGATCCAGATGGAGATGGAGGGATCGGTAGGCTAAGGCTAGCGGGTTGCCGCCCGCAGCCCTTCGCCTACCGGTGAAGGCTAGCGGGCGAACCACTTTGTTGAAGAAGAAGAGAGTCGATGAGCGCAATTCAGATTGGAACACTAGCCGAGGTGCCAGAAGAGGGTGGCAAGGCCTTTACGGTTGAGGGCCATGCGATTGCCGTCTTTCGCGTTGAGGGCGAGCTCTTTGCGATTGATGATACCTGCACCCACGATGAGGCCTCGTTGAGCGAGGGCGAGCTTGATCCCGACATGCTCTGTATCGAGTGTCCCCATCACGGGGCGCTCTTTAGCCTCCGCACCGGCGAGGCGCGTACCTTGCCGGCCTACAAGCCGGTCAAGACGTATCGCGTCTATGCTGAGGGCGATGCCTTATTTGTTGAGTATTCTACGTAAGAACTTGACTTTATGCCAGACCAGCGGTATACTGAAAAAGAGGGAAGGCAATGCCTTCCCTCTTTCAAATATGAAGCTTTTGGCGAGGAGTTTCCGATGAATGCATATGCCCATCCCGAAGTACTGGTTGACACCACCTGGGTAGCTGACCATCTCAACGACCCGGGGGTGCGCCTGGTCGAGAGCAATGAAGATGTGTTGCTCTACGAGACAGGACACATTCCCGGTGCGGTCAAGCTTGATTGGGTTGGCGACTTGAATGATCCCGTTGTGCGCGACTATCTTGATGCACCGCGTTTCGCTGAGTTGATGGCGAGCAAAGGGATTAGCAACGCTACGACCGTGGTTCTCTATGGGGATCGCCACAACTGGTGGGCAACCTATGCCTTCTGGGTCTTCAAGCTCTTTGGCCACAAGGATGTTCGCTTGCTCAACGGCGGGCGAGCGCGTTGGATCGCCGACGGGCGCGAGGTGACCCGCGTCGTGCCGAGCTATCCACAGGGCAGCTACCACGCCCCCGAGCGCGATGATACGACGATCCGCGCCTTTCGCGACGAAGTGCGTGCGCAGATCAAGCACGCCGCTGGCACGGCGCTGGTGGATGTCCGTAGTCCGCAGGAGTTCAGCGGCGAACGCACGCATATGCCCGAGTATCCGCAGGAGGGCACGCTCCGCGGGGGGCATATCCCGACTGCGGTCAACATCCCCTGGGCGCAGGCCGTCAATGAGGATAGTACCTTCAAAAGTACCGACGAACTGCGGGCGCTCTATGCAAGTCAGGGCGTAACCGACGACAAGCAGGTGACAACCTACTGTCGCATTGGCGAGCGCTCGAGCCATACCTGGTTTGTGCTCACCTATCTGCTCGGTTTCCCACATGTACGCAACTACGACGGCAGTTGGACCGAATGGGGCAACGCGGTTGGCCTCCCCATCGAACGGGGGTAGGAGGTCTAGTTGCGGTTGGTGGCAGCGGCTAGCGAGGCTAGCCGCTGCCACCAACCGCAACGTAGGGTTAAACGATGACCAAGCGAGACACCAATGGATCGCCAGGCTATTATTGAGCGGCTGCTTGAGCACTATGACCATCCCCGTCACCACGGGCCACTCGCCGAAGCAGATATCACCTTATCGGGAGGCATTCCTGATTGCGGTGATATGATTACCATCTATCTCAAGGTTGAGGCCAGTGGGGAGCATGTCACAGCGCTCAGCTTCGAGGGTCAAGGCTGCACAATCAGTCAGGCGGCAGCCTCGCTGCTCAGCGAACAATTCCAGGATGCGCCGCTGGCAGCCATTGAGAACATGGAAGACAATGCGGTGCTCGATCTCCTGGGCCGCGAAGTTGTTCGAGCACGGCCACGTTGTGCAACGCTCGCCTTGAACACGATGAAAGCGGCCGTGCAAGCCTATCGGCGTCGCCATTGACGCAAAGGCGCTGAGACGCGAAGGTTTAAAGGTATGAGCACAACGCCACTGGATCTGATTGGCAATACGCCGCTCTTGCGTTTGACTCGCCTGACAACGGGGCTTGCCCCGGGGGTCGAGGTCTACGGCAAGGCCGAGTGGTACAACCTCGGGGGGTCGGTGAAAGACCGGCCCGCCTTATGGATGGTGCGTGACGGCGAGCGGCGCGGTGCGTTGCGCCCAGGCATGCGCATTGCCGATGCCACCAGTGGCAACACCGGCATTGCCTATGCGACACTGGGGGCGGCGCTGGGCTATGGTGTCACGCTCGCGCTGCCGGCTAACGCCAGCCCTGAACGCATCCGTACGCTGCGCGCCCTCGGGGCTGAACTGATCCTGACCGACGCGAGCGAAGGCATGGATCTGGCAATCACGACGATTCGGGAACTGGTTGCCGGGCAACCCGAGCGGTTTTTTTATCCAGACCAATACAGTAACCCGGCCAATCCACAGGCCCACTACAAGACGACGGCCCCCGAAATCTGGGCGCAGACAGGTGGCCGAATCACCCACTTTGTGGCCGCGTTGGGCACCAGTGGCACCTTTATGGGCAGCAGTCGCCGCCTGCGCGAGCTCAACCCGCAGATCCAGATGCTTGCGGTGCAGCCCGATAGCCCCTATCATGCCCTCGAGGGCGTCAAGCATATGGCCTCGACCCGTCTGGTGCCAGCCATTTACAACCCCAACGCGCCTGATGCAGTGATCGAAGTCCGCAGCGAAGAGGCCTTTGCCATCGCACGCCGCCTGGCGCGCCGCGAAGGCCTGCTGGTAGGCATCTCGGCGGCGGCAAACGTAGCCGCTGCCTTGCGAGTAGCACGTGAACTAGAGCGTGGCGTGGTGGTCACTATTCTCTGCGATAGCGCCAACCGGTATCTCAGCGAGCGTTTCTGGGAAGATAGCGATCTGATCGAAGGGGCAGGCATCTAATGATCCGTGTAGCCTCTGAGGCGGCAACCACTATTGCCCGCCACGCCGAAGCAACGTACCCTGATGAGTGTGTCGGCCTGCTGCTCGGCCACGTCGACGGTGAAGATAAAGTCGTCAGCGAAGCCTTTCCGGTCGAGAACCGCTGGGCAGGTCAGATGAGCCTGGCCGAGACCGACGATCCAACCTCGCGACGGGATCGGTTCTATCTCGATCCGCGCGATTACATGCGCGCCGACCGCGCCGCGCAGGCTCGTGCGCTCGACATCGTTGGGTGTTACCATTCGCATCCCGATCATCCACCAACACCCTCGGAACGCGACCGGGTCGGGGCCCAGGCGATTGCCGGCCCGGGCTTTGCTTTTGCCATTCAAGCCGTAGAAGACGGCAACGCCACCAGGCTTGCCTCGTGGTGCCTGCTTGATGGCGGCGAGGCCTTCGTCGAGGAGCCTCTTGTCCTTGAAGAGCAGCGGTAGGGGTTTTTAGGAGTACTGTTTACACTTACTAGTGTGTGAAGTAAGTTTTGTGGTAGCGCCGCCGATCACGAATGCTGATAACGAAGAAACGAATATGGGCTGCTCCATGCGCTCTTCGTTTCTTCGTGGCCCCCATTCGTGGACCCCATTCGTGGACGGCTGAGGACGCCAGAAAACTTCGTTGACAGATCACTTACGTTTAGGCTAGCGAAAATGGCCAGCACAAATAAGGAAAAAATCATGGCGATTACGATTACGATTCCAACGGCCCTGCGCCAGTATGCAGGGAATAACGCGACGGTGGCCCTTGAAGCAGATACGGTGGGTGCGCTCCTGCACGGCCTGGTGGAACAGTATCCCACCCTTGGCAAGCATATCTTTGATGGGGGCAAGCTCCGCAGCTTTGTGAATGTCTATGTCGGCGACGAGGATATTCGCTACCTGCAGGGCGAAGCGACCCCGCTGAAGGATGGCGAGACGGTTTCGATTATTCCTGCGATCGCCGGAGGGATGTGACATGGCACCACCAGTCTTGTCGAATGAAGAGATCCGGCGTTACAGTCGCCATTTGATTATGCCCGAGGTGGGGATGGCGGGCCAGCGCCGCCTGAAGCAGGGGAGTGTCTTGCTCATCGGTACCGGTGGCCTCGGCTCACCCCTGGCGCTCTATCTCGCCGCAGCGGGCGTCGGGCATATCGGGCTGGTTGACTTCGATGTCGTTGACGAGAGCAACCTGCAACGCCAGATTGTCCACGGCACTTCGACGGTTGGCCTTGCCAAGACCGAGTCGGCGCGACGGCGGCTCCACGATCTGAACCCTCTGGTTGAAGTGACAACCTACGAGACCCCGATCACCTCGGCGAACGCACTTGACCTGATGCGGCCTTACGATATAATTATTGACGGTACCGACAATTTTCCAACGCGTTATCTGACCAACGATGCTGCGGTGATGCTCGGCAAGCCGAATGTCTATGGTAGCATTTTCCGTTTTGAGGGGCAAGTCACGGTCTTTTCGCCCAAAGATGGCGGGCCGTGCTATCGCTGCCTCTATCCCGAACCGCCGCCTCCCGGCCTGGTACCGTCCTGTGCGGAAGGCGGAGTCCTCGGTGTTTTGCCTGGGGTTATCGGCACGCTGCAGGCAACCGAGGCGATCAAGTTGCTCACCGGCATTGGTGAGCCGCTGATCGGTCGTTTGCTGCTCTATGATGCCCTTGAGATGCGTTTTCGTGAGTTGAAGCTGCGCCGCAATGTCAATTGTCCCGTCTGTGGTGACCACCCGACCGTCACCGAGTTGATTGACTATGAACAATTTTGCGGCATTGTCCCTGAGGTACAGACCTTGAGTAGCCAGTATGAGATTACCCCGGTCGAGTTAGCGGCGTTGCTTGAGACACCCGAGCGACCGTTCCTGCTCGATGTACGCAATTCGTATGAAGTTGAGATCGCCAGCATCGAAGGAACCGATCTGCTTATTCCGGTCGATCAGCTTCCTGAACAGATCAATAAGCTCGACAGTTCAGTCGAGATCGTTGTCTACTGCCGCAGCGGTGCCCGCAGTGGTCAGGCCGTCGAGATGCTCAAAGCCGCCGGGTTCCGCAAGGTCAAAAACCTGGTCGGCGGAGTCCTCCGCTGGAGCGACGAGGTCGATCCGACCATGGCGAAGTATTAGGTAGCACCTTCTTTGGGGGCAGTTCCGTACGGACTGCCCCCTCTGCATTGCCCACGAGAGGATCTTCGCATGACCCTGGAAGACGCCATCACCGAACTGAGTCAGCGCATCACGACGATCTGCCCCGAGGCAGTGCTGCGCATTGCCCGTGCATCCGAAGAAGAAGCAAGCATCCGGGTCTATGCCCCCGCAGGCGTCGAGACGGCGATCAAAGCGGCGACCCACGAATACACGATCGACCTACTGACCAGCGAAGGCCTCGACGTACAAGTGCTCGTCTACGACATCGCCACGTCGCTTCCGCCCACCGAAGCGTGATAGTGGCTGCCCAACGCCGTGCCTTCAGCTGCGCCGCTGGCAACATTGATAGATGGCGCCGCGCGCTGGCACGCCACGCGCTTGAAGAACGCACCAGGTTCCTGGACGCGCCAGCGGCGTCAGGTGCTTGCTCCTAATTTGTCTTTAGAACGAGTAATATCTGCTTACTCTGTCAAGAGATTAACGAGTATTCTAATAAAGAACGTCCTGATTTTTACCTAGTGCGCGATGCGTCGGCTCTGGAACACCCAAACAGCGAGACCGATCAGCACAGCTCCCATCGCTTTGCTAAGCAGTGAGGCCGCCTGCGACCGCGAGGTGAGCCACTGGCCAAAGTGACCGCTTGTCACGGCGATCGGAATCTCGATCGCGAGCATAATCACCGCAAGCACGATCCCGAGGATGATGATCTGCGCCCAGATCGGACCGCGTATTGGGTCGGCGAACTGGGGCAGGAATGTGAGGGAGAAGAGGATGGCCTTAGGATTCATTAGGTTGTTGATCAAGCCCTCACGAAAGAGCCTTATGCCCGATTTACCAACTCCGGCATCTGAGACCGACAGCGGCGATTCCTTCGCAAAAAGCAACTTTACGCCGAGGTAGAGGAGGTAGAGTGCGCCACCGATGCGAACAACCTCGTAAGCCGGCTGCCACGCGACGACAATAGCTGTGAGGCCGAAGGCAGCAAGCACCGCATGGGTAAAAGCACCAGTTGTGCATCCGAGTGCCGAGAACACACCGCCACGCTTGCCCGAGGAGAGTGCATTGGCCGTGATGAAGACCATATCCGGCCCTGGGATGAGCACGAGGACGAGCACGATCGGGATAAATGCGACAAGTGTCTGGATATCGATGAGCAACGGATCCCTCCTAATTATGCCTGACTCATAGATTGTCGGCTAATTCAACTTATACGAACTACGAAATTCCACGTTGCACTCACGTTGAGCTGTTGCAGACCGCATCAGGCGGATTGCGCGTCGCTGCTCATGCGGCGAGATGCTCGGTCTTCTGCACCAATGAGAGCAGGAATTCGGGGGCAAAGTCCACACCGTTGGGTCATTCAATCCCTTTATGGCGTTTCCACTTCAATGGCTAAACGCAGCCCAATGCTATGTAATAGCGTTTTCAAGCTGGATAGTTGCGGATTTCCAGCAGGCGATAGCATTCGGTAAAGATTTTCTCGGTTCAATGAAGCGTCTTGCGCCACCCGTGAAAAACCATGCGCCTCAGTAATGTCGCGTAAAGCTAACAGAAAAACTTCCTGGTCATTTTCTTCAAGCGCTGCATTCAGATAAGCAGCCGCTTCTTCGGGGTCTGCCAGGGTTGCTTTCAGTCCAGTTTCATAGTTTGCAGTTATTGGGTTCATCTTATCCTCCGCAAATAGTCATCCCAGTACGTTTGGGCTAATTCAATGTCTCTAGATTGTGTTTTCTTGTCGCCCCCATACAACAAAATGACAACCGTATTGTCTTTGCGCCCAAGATAAACACGATAACCTGGCCCATGTGGGATTCGTAACTCGCTTACGCCACGTCCCACGCTTTTGCAATCGCCGAAATTCCCCAATCGAATTCGATTCAGCCGGACACGAATCTTTGCTCTGGCTTGCCGGTCTCTGAACCCTTGCAACCAATCCCGAGCCTGAATGACCAAGATTGGCCGACAGTACCCTGCCGCTGAGCCACTTGGGTCGGGAAAGTTCGCCCACCAAACATCTCCGCGCTGCATTACCATTCTTCCTTTGGTAATAGCAGCCCTTGCGCGGCAATATATCCCGGGTCAGGTGGTGATAGCATACCAGAAGTTTGCGGATCACGGCCAATGTGAGACAACACGCAGATAGCGACAGGGAATGATACCCCGCCCAACGCCGGTAGTTAGCCCCGCCGCTGCGGCACCTATAGGTCAAAGTGAGCGGTGGCACAAGAACCGGTTTGAAAAAAACGCCAGGTTTGGGGCCGCACAGCGGCGTCGGCTCCAGTGCGATGTTGGGCCGGGGGTTGCAGGGAAGATAAAAATACCGCATTGGAAAGCGGCATTTCTATCTCTAGAGGATAGTGTTAGTCTTCGTGTGATCCAATTTCCATCACCGCGCCAGCAAGCATGCACGGTATGGCTTGTTGCACCTGTGGCATAAATGGCTGAAGGGTGGTAAGACGGTTATCACGCGCAACGAGCACGATGATACCGTAGCGAATGCTCCTCAGATCTTGTTGGTAACGTAAATTCTGATCCGATGTTAGAAACACATCCACAGAGTCATTCATCAGGCGCAAAAGTTCCCCATTTTTCTTACTCGACCATCCGCGCTCTTGAACTGTCGTTACCTCGTGTCCAGCGAGGCTTTCTTTTAGCTTTCGCGGCAGACATTCGTCAAGCAGCACGCGCATCATTCATCTCCAGGACAAGTGCTTCGACCCGAGCGAGAATCGTATCGACTTGCTCGCGGCTGACCGACGGGAAATCATCCAAAAAATCCGTAATCGTATCGCCTGCCCGGACATAATCGAGCAGATTTTTGACTGGTACCCGCGTACCGGCAAAGACCGGGGTTCCACTCAAAATATCTGGGGATCGTACGATAAGGATCGCCATCTTCGGTGTCATCATGCACCTCCTCTGTCGTGCCCTCTAGCAAACAGTGCTGAGGAAAGTATAGCATAGATGGAAAAACAATAACGAAAGACGGACCGCCGGAACGGCGTTACGGTAGGTATCCCTGTCAGTAATGATACGCTTCGTCTTTCAGATTATTCTTTACACTGCCTATCTTGCTACACATCGAGCACCAGGCGAATTCCTTCTTCAACTTGGGTCAAGGTTGGAGTAGTTGTTAGGCCGCTAAGGAACTCCTCCAGGCAACATTTTGCTCCACAGAAGCTTGTGGTAGCGCCGCAGCGTAGGGCTCGCGGCGTCCGGATCCTTTCCCACAGGCGTATCGCTACGAAAGTCGAACGCGATGTTGATTGCGTGTCTCATGTCCTCCACTTTTGCGGCCCAACGAACTACGGATTCATGTGGCGCGAAGCCGCCACATCATCCTTGTTCGTTAGGTTTCACCGTCTGCACGCTAATGATGCGGAGGTGATCGCCCTGATCGGTATGGTCAACACACAAGAGCCGACCCACGTCCGATGTGCCGAGGATGATCCAACGATCCTTGGTTATTGTACATTGGTCTTGGCATACATGAATTGATCGAGCACGCGCCCGTGTTTGACCACGCTTGCACGGAGCGTGCCCTCAAGCCGATAGCCTGCCTTTTCCAGCAGTCGAGCTGAAGCTGGGTTGGATGTGTATGGCTCCGCATAGATGCGATTCAGCTTGAACTGCGCAAATCCATAGTCAGTGATGGCCGCAACCGCAGACGTCATAATCCCTTTGCCCCAGAAGGGCTCTGCCAGCCAATACCCAAGTTCCGCTGTGAATCGGTGAACATCGCTGCCGATCATCAGGCCAATGCTCCCGATGGCCTCCTCGTCACGCGCAATCGCGAAGATGGTACGTGGCGATCGAGCGGTTACATTGCGCAAGAAGGCTTCGGCATCAGACGTTGTATACGGATGCGGAAATCCATCGCGAAGGTTCGCCGCAACGTTGGGGTTGTTGGCATATCTAGCCAGTGCCTCAGCATCATCCAACGCCCAATCGCGAATCGTGTAGTGGCCGATGGCAATTCTCATGGTCAACTCACAGAGCGGATATCGGTACCTCGTTTGCGGGGAATGGGCGTGATCGTGGCCGCCGACCGGTTAGCTGTCAGCCGCCGGTGATCACGAACACTCGATGCGAAACCAGGCGCATGCTCCGGTCGGCTAGGCGGGGTGTTGGGCGGCGGCCTACGCAAAAACGCGTGCGTCGTCCGGATCGAGGCCGAGCCCAGGGATCCGCTGCATGCCACGTTGCGCTCACGTTACGCTGTTGCAGACCGCATCAGGCGGCTTGCGCGTCGGCGCTCATGCGGCAGGTTTGATGCAAAGTCCCAGTAAGGTTAGGAAGGAGGTGCCTGATTTATATACGCTGGCTACTCTTTATGATAATTCTTTCAGGGGGTTTTTAATATGCAACTGATTGTTGACGATGAGACTATCGTGCATGTCTTCTGAGTAGAGAATTGTTGCTCCACTCTCCAGAGCGCTGGCGACAATGGTACTATCCCAAAAAGACAGGCTATACGTGGTGCGTAGACGTGATGCATTGAGGAGGAGGTCTTCTGTAAACGTGTATACCTGATATTTACGGTACATGGTACGAACAAGGCGCTGTATCACATCTTCTGTCGCGTCATATTTGCGCAGAAGGTTGTTTGTTATTTCGTTAATGACCTGTGTACTAAGAGAGATCATTCGCTCACGACGAATAAGCGCTCGCGCGCGTTGTGTTTTTGTCTTCTCTTGTGCGTCAACGAATGCATATATCCAGATGTTTGTGTCAATAAAGACGTTCGGGGGGTTATTTGACTCGGTCATATATCTCGTCTCGTGTAAGCGGTATTGCGTTATTCGCGTTCAGCGGATGTTGCATCAGATATTCGATCATGTCAATATCATCTTCTGCTTCATCAGTGATAATAATGACGCGTACACGGCCATGAATGCGGCCACGATATTCTAATGGTACGGTAATCGCATCCTTATCTATCATTGTTTCAAATTCAATCTGACTCATGAGGCATCTCCTTCATTGGTTCCGCCAAATGGAACAAGTGTAGTATCCTCCCCAAAACCGCTGGATCAGGCCGCCGGTTGCACCGCGACACCTGCCCGCTGGGCCAGTCGCTCGGCGAAGGTCGGCGTGGTTGCAGGCGTGACGATCCGGTCGCGGAGATAGTGAAAGAACCCCACGCCGAGTTTCGCCGACGTGGCCGCCAGGGTTTGGAAGGTATCCCAGGCCCGCGCCCCCGTTCGCGATTGGGGGCCGAAACTCACATCCCGTTTGCGCACCCGGCGACGAGCCGCCAGTTCCATGGCGTTATTATGCAACGGAATATCGGGATGTTTCAGCACCGCCAACAACTGTGCGCGTTTATCGGCGGTTTTGCTGATGCGGTCATCCAAGGCCGCATACCCGGTCACATCTTCGACCAAGGCGTCGAAGGCGTCCTCCAACCGCGCCCGTTCCGCCGCCGTTGGGGCCTGTTGGTAGGCCAGCAGGTCGCGATAGAATGCCCAATAGCGATCACCAAATGCCTTTAGGCTCGCCTGATGCTGCGGCACCCGCGGGGCAAGCTTGGCATAATGCCGCCAATCATGCACCCAACACAGCGCGTGTGTGTCGGTGAGGTGGTCATAGACCGCCGCATCATCACTGAGTAACCAACCCAGCACGGGTACCTGCGTTTGGGCATGATAGGCAGCCACCGCCAGGGCATCCCCCACCTGCTGCTGCTGCTGCGCGTTCAGCGTGATCCCCGCCGTGGTCAGGTGCTGCTGGAGCTCCGCTGCCGTCATGTCCATCGCGTGGGGCAGCGCCTCCCGGAGCCGCCGGAACAGGGTGCGGGGCAGACTGCTCGCCTGCAGCCATGCCAGCGCTTCGTCGTTCAGGCGATAGCGAAGTTCCTGGCCCCAGAGCACGGCCAACACATCCTGACGCGTGCCGCCGGGACGGGTGTGGTAACTGGTAAACAGCGCATTGCCCACGACATGGCAGACCTCGTTCTGCCCATCCACGCGGGTGGAGGTCTGATCGGTGGCGACCCACGAGCCGGTGGCGAGGCCCGTCTGATGGATGGCCGCTGCTTCGTCGGCCCAGAAGCCATCCGGATCCAGCAGCATCCGCGCCACCGTGCCGGTGCCAATCGTCAGGCCCACATCCCGCAGGAAGGTCAGCAACGCGGGTTGACTCACGTTCGCGCCATGTCCAAGGGCCGGCACCAGTGCATGAATGGTGGGGCAGAACCCGCCCCGGTAGCCCGGTGGCAACGGGGCGGTGATGGTCGTGTTCGTGCTGGGGACATACCAGACCTCACGCACGAAGCGGACAACCTCCACGTTGATCCGCAACCGCTGCACGATGGCATCCGTCACGCCATGCCGCACCGCATCCGGCGGAAGGGTCGCGGGGTCAACCACGCAGCGCTCCTCGTGGGTGACGATCAGGGTGGCGTTCTTCTTGGGTTTGCCCCGGGGCGTGCGCGTGCGGCGCTCGGCCTCCGAGGAATGATCGTCAGGCGGGGCCGGGGGTGGCGTGGGTGGTTTGATGTCCGGCTTCCCCGACCGCCCCGTCAGCCGTGCCACCTCGTCACGCAGCTGCTGGCTTTCAACGCGCAGCGCCGCGTTCTCAGCCGCGAGCGTCTCAATGACGTTCAGCAACTGGATCACGATCTGGCGTGTGGCCAGATCAGGAATGGTGGTGGGGTTGAGGTCAGGAATCTGCATATGCAGGGAGTGTACCAGATGTTGGCTCCGCTGTCACCCTCTGGCTAGCGGTTTTGGAGAGGATACATTCATCTGATGCATGCAATGAACTGCGGACGCCTAACAACCAAGCTCACCGGCGGCAATGGAGCGCAGCCGGAATTGCCGTCCGATTGCAGCGCCTTGTTATGTGTAAATCGCATCTAACCTGCCGTTTGCCTAACTTTTGCAGTCGTGAAACCAAGTAGCTACTCCCTCCATTCTTCTGCGGCTAATGGCAACTCGTTGAGTTCAGCTCTGGCTTCCCGCCATGTTGGGAAATGATCGGTGAGTAACGAAATAAAACGGTCGCTGTGAGTTGGCTCTATCAAGTGGAGCATCTCATGGACAACAACGTATTCGATCAGATCCCTGGGTTTCTTCACGAGTTCGGTGTTTAACCTTATATGCCCAGCCTTGTGATTGCAACTTCCCCATTTGGTTTTCATCCGCTGGAGGAAATAGGCTGTTACCTGCACACCGAGCTTCGGTTCCCACTTGCTAATCAGGGTAGGAACAAACTCATGCAATAGGCCCTTATGCCATTCGTGGATAATCGACGCTCGTTTAGCATGGTCACTGCCTGGCCGCACACTCAGCGTGATCCGTTTATGGTCGACTGTTACGGAGGGTTTGGTGTCGCGTTCAATCACGGTCAGCAGATGTCGACGACCCCAGAGATAATGGCTTTCGCGTTCGATGAATTCCCGTGGTGTTTCTCGAGCCTGATTGCGCAGCTTTTCCTGCTGCTCACGTATCCAACTGAGTCTTGTAATGGCATAGGCTCGGGCCACCTCAAGGCGCGTTTCTATTGGGGCGGATAGCGTGACACGGCCCTCTGGCGGGTGGACGGAAAGGTGAACGTTTTTAATGTCCTTCCTCGTCACCGCAATTGAAATATCACCTATGTGAATAAACTCGGCCATCAGTACCCCGGCATGTTTTTAATGAGTTCAAACAAGGCCGTTGTTATGTTTCGGTCCTTATTCAAGAGCGGGAAGAGCGCATTGAGGACTTGTTTCTCTCGTGCGTCGTCACCCCGCCAGCCTGCCGGCGCTTTTTCACGCATGGCACGATCGATTTCAAGGGTCAGGGAAAGCCTTGTATTCCCATATTCAGCCCGCGGCTCTCTTACTTCGTTGGGGGCTACACCACCGGCAAGGATCGAGGGCAGATTGTTATAGATCACTATCGCTTCACGTTTGCCAACCAATTCAGCAGGAATTCCCTCATCAGCTTGCCCCTTAGCCATCTGTTTAACCAACGCCTCAGCTTTGCGGAGAAACTCTTCATAGGATTCCGTGTCATCGCGTTTTTGCTTGATGAGGTCATCAAGCAGCTTCGACATTTCTTTGTAGAACCTGGGATCGGTCAACTGATCGCGAATAATCGTCTTTCGAACGTTGTTGATGATGCCCTCGGCAACAGCATTCTTTGAGAGTTTTCCCTTCTCGTTGAGCTTCTTCGCGATGGCGTCATGGATGCCGGTCTCGATGATCAACTCAACCAGCGAATAGTTATCCACCGCTCCCAGAGGGGCAGCAGGGTCGGCCTGGATATAGGTGTTGATGAGGTGGCGCATGTCCTCCTCATAAGGCTTGATGTCAAGCTCTTCCCCGGAGTGCTTCTTGATCGCGGCGCGAATCTCACTGAAGAATTCAAACTCACTGTTCAGCGAGGTGATCTCGGCAGCGGAGTATCCTGCTTCGTCGAGATCCTGAGAAATGGCGGCAAATGCCCGAACAAATGTGGCCACCGATTTGTAGAACGAAATACGCAGAGCCTCAGTGTCATTCAGCGCGTTTGGATCATTGGCGTCGCCACAGAAGTATTGCAGATATTGCTCTACCTCACGCGGCGCAGGAATCGGCTCACAGAGATATTTCAAGGCTTCGCGGGCAGCGTCGAGCTTCGCTTTTCCCTCTTTCAACCAATCCTTGAGATGGATGTTGTTGCTCCCACCGCTGCCTTCGTCAATGTCCAACTCGTCCGAGCTGTAAACCGCAATGGCCTGCTGCACGTCCCCAAAAAGCTCCTTGAAATCGACAATATGTCCATAATCCTTATCGTCTCCATCGAGACGGTTGGTGCGACAAATGGCCTGAAAGAGGTTGTGGTCGTGCAGTTCGTTGTCGAGATAAATATAGGAGCATGAGGGGGCGTCGAAACCGGTCAGCAGCTTGCTGACCACGATCAGCAATTTGCAGTTGGCAGGCTCTTCAATAAAGCGCCGCTTGGTTTCATCCTCATACTGCTTGGTCGTCTGGCCGTTCTTCAATACATGCTGGGTGTAGGTGTCGAACTTGTAGCGCTCATCGCTGTTGGCAGGCTCTCTTGAAATCGCGTTGTGGTTCGGTTCGTAAGAGGTGATGATGCCGCAGTACTGCCCAAACGAAGTGTTTTGAAAAAGCCGGAAATAGTGACAGGCGTCATAAATGGAAGCTGCCACCAAGATCGCCGTGCCACGGTCATTGTTCAGGCGTGGTTTGAGGCCGAAATCTTCGATGATGTTGGCAATGATGCGCTGTTTGCGCTCGCCCGCGCTCATCAATTCTTCCATGGTTGCCCAGCGTTTGCGCAGAACCGCCTTCTGGAAATTGTTCAAGTTTCTGGTTTTCTGCTCAAACCAGGCATCGATGGCTTTCTGTGAGGTCAGGCGCTGCGGCACATCGCGGGCTTCGTACTTGAGATCGAGAACCACCTTGTCGGCTACGGCCTGATGGAATTTGTAGGTGTGGATATAGGTACCGAACACCTCACGGGTGGTCTTTCTGTCTTTGCGCAGCAGCGGGGTACCGGTAAAGCCGATGAAGATGGCGTCTTGCATCCACCGCTTCATCTGTTTGTTCATATCGCCACCCTGGGTCCGGTGGCATTCATCGACAAAGATGTAAAAACGCCCATGAATCGGCGGCGGGTCACTCTTAAGGTCAAGATCGAACTTGTGGATCAACGCACAGAGCAGGCGCGGAGTGGTAGCGCCGAGCTTCTCGACAAACTGCGACCTTGAGGTAATGCGCGGCGACGGTGCCTCCTCGTCGATCACCCCGGCGTTGCGCATCACGCCCACAATTTGCTTGTCCAACTCGTCGCGGTCGGTGATGACCAGGATTCGCGCATCGGGATCGTGTTCCATCAACCATTTGGCGATCAGCACCATGAGGATGCTCTTGCCGCTGCCCTGGGTGTGCCAGATGACGCCACCCTCGCGCTGCCGGACCCGTTCCTGGGCAGCCTTAACGCCGAAATACTGGTGGGGTCTGGGCACCTTCTTCTGGCCTGCGTCGTAAATGATGAAGTTACGGATCAGATCCAGCAGTCGCTCTTTGCCGCACATCTGAGCCAGAGGCTTATCGAGCAAGGTGCCTGGCTCCATTGCACTGCCGCCTTCTTCATCTTTCCACTGGACAAAGAACTGTTCGGGGGTGCCGGTAGTGCCGTAACGCAACCCCTGAGAATCGCTGCCCGCAAAGACGAGCTGCACCGTGCTGAAGAAGCCGATATTAAAGATTTCTTCCTGGTTCGTGATCAACTGGCGAACGCCATCGGCCACTTCCACCGAGCTGCGTTTGAGTTCAATCACGCCGATGGCGATACCGTTGATGTACAAAACCAGATCGGGACGTCGTTCATAGCCGCCCTTCAAGGTGACTTCCTCGGCCAGGGCAAAATCGTTTTCCTCCGGATGCTCCCAGTCGATCAGGTGCACATCCTCGTGCGCCTGCCCCGGTGCCAGCAGTACCTTCACCGGGTAGCGCAACAGGTTGTAGGTACGCATGTTGGCCTGGTAGAGCGTGACGCCAGTGGTGTCGGCGGCGGTTTCCAGCTTTTGCAGGGCGGCGGAGATGTGGGCATCTGAATAGCCGCGCTTCTTGAGGTTCGCCCTGAGATAGTCCGCTTCGATGGGTCGATTGGCTGTTCCATTGTTTGGGCGCTTGCTCCAATCACCCAGATGGTGATAGCCAAGACAGTCCGACCGGCATGTGTCGGTAAACACGGCAATCACGCGATTCTGGGTCAGCCGCTCGGGGCGAGGTTTATTAGACATGAGACCCTCCTGGCGTCACGAGACGGGTCTTGCCGGTCAGCAGTTCCTGCATCATCGCTTGTTTGATGTCTTTGGTTTTGTTGCGGCGCTGTTCAAGGGCGGCGAGTTCGGCGTCCATATCTGAGAGGACGGTGGCGATGGCAGATTGCTCTTCAACAGTTACTGGGGCTAGGAATTCAAAATTCACAAAATCCTTCTGATAGAGATGTGAAATTGTTGAACCCGCTTGGAGCTTATTGAGAAAGTCGACAAATATCTGAGACCGAAGTATATAAAAGAAATACTTCGGTACGTATGATCCATTTTTAGGTCGTATAACAAAGACACCGCTATTCAATGTTGCTGGATAGGGCAGTTTATCGACAAATGCAGCTTTGCCAATCGTCCCGTCCTTAGTCAATAAAACATCATTGATTTGAAGCTTAATATATTTGTCTTGGTCGTATCGTACTTTTTCAACAAAATGACAACCATCCCAATCTATCTTTCCATCAAAGAAATCTGTTCCGGTTACCAAAGCGTATTGTCCAGACTCGAGATACTCGGCTGTTGTTAATCCCTGCCAACCAATTCTCGCTTTTAGCGTTGAGTCCTGCGCCATGTTCAGAGGTTTCCACTCGCCCTCAAATCCCGGCAGGCGGGTCTTGCCGGTGAGGAGTTTCTGCATGGCGGCCTGTTTGAGGTCGCGCTTCTTGGCGATCAGCCGGTCGAGGCCATCCAGTAGGGCATCGGCATCGCTTAAGGCGGTAGCGATGGCGTCGATCTCATCGTCAGTCGAAGGAACAGGTATCTGGAAAGACTTGAGGCTCTTGTTGGTGATCTGGTTAATGGTCGCGCCCAGGTGTTCGTCGATCTGGCGCTTCATGATGTGCGACCGGAATAGATAGTTGACGTATCGGCCGTGGTCGCTCCGAAATACCGCCATGAATGCACCGAAAGCCATTCCTATTGTGCGCTCATCCAAAAGTGCCGTCTTGCCGATCAGTATGCGGCTGCCATTCCGTACGCAGATCAGGACGTCATCGGGTCGCACCATGATCCGTTCTGGAATCTCCATATCGACAAAGACATTGTCCTCGAACGCAAGCGCGTCGTTCTGGATGTTTGAGGAACGTAGGACAAGGGTACCGTACGACCGCACATCCGATGGCGCATAGGTCAGACCATTAACGACCAACCCTATCTCTTCGAGCTTTGCGGTTGTCCAATCGCTTGGAAGAGGACCAAGATCGGTTTCCTTGTATCCCGGCTTTAGTTCCATACCGCCCCCATTCGCTTGAGGTGTTCATCGACGCGGGCAGACAAGTCCGTCACTTCGTCCACCAATTTCGGTAGCGGCGTGTCGTACCGTTCGGCAAGCTGACGAATGCGGGTGGTGAGGGTCTGTGAGACGCGATCCAACTCGCCCTGCACGGCCATGGCCAGCGTGGCCAACCATTTGTCATCCACCACCAGGGTTTTGATCTCGTCCACGCTGAGCTTGGGGTACTTAGCGTCGATCTTCTTGTCCAGGTCTTCTTGTGCGGCTTTGCGCTTAGTTTTGGCGTCGGACTGCTGTTCCATCAAGTCGGCATAGGCCACAAGCGCTTCGCACTCGTCAGCGAAATTCGGGTCTTTGCCGACTTCCTTCAGTCGCGCCTTCACGGCCTTCGCCGTGATCTTCTGCTTGTCACCTTCGCCCTCGATCACCTCGGAGAGCAACCCGTCCTCGCCATTGTTCTCTTCCCGCATCTCGTCGAGTTGCTGCTCAAGCATGGCGAGTTGGTTATCCAGCGCGTCGATGGCATCACGCTCGGCAACGAAGTACTTGGCGACCAGGATCGGCGCGGGAACAAGATCAGACTTAAAGCGCCGCTTACCTTTCAGGTAGTCGTGTGGCTCAGGCCAGACGAGTTTGTTGTCCTTGTTCTTGACCTGAATGATCTCGCGGGGCTGCGCTCCCTTCACCCACCCGTCAGCGGCAATCAGGTAGCAATCGTCCTGCATGGCTTCAGCCCAATAGTCCATGAGGTGCTGGTAGATGTCATAGGCGTCGAGCAGCGGGGCCTTACGGAAATTTGCCAGCAAGTCCTCGGCAATGGTCTCAATCAGCGCTTTGGGGTGTCCTTCTTTGTTAAAGCCTTTCAGGGCTGGCGTGTTGAGGGTGCGCCACTGATCAAAGCTCTTGGTCACACTCGTCTTGAATGCCGTAAATTCGCTGTGACTCAGAATGGCTTGTTTTAATTGAGAATGGAGAATTGAGAGTTGAGAATAGCCGGGGCGTAACGGTTGGAAAATGCTCTGACGAACATTGGGAAGAATCTTCCAGTAATCGCTGAGGGCCTCAATATCCCAGTCGGGAATCCCCCCGCGCAGATGACCGTCGATGTCCTGAATGTCCTCCGGTTCGGTGCTGTCAATGTAGCGCGGCAGGTTAAGGTTGTAATCGTTTTTGGAGCCGGAAATCTCGTCAAAGGGCACCATGCGGGCATAGCGGGGCGTATTGGTCTGCTTGTTAAAAGTGTCGACAATTTTATGGATATCCTGCTCCCGCAAACGGTTCTTGTTGCCGTCCTTAATAAAACCCTTGGAGGCGTCGATCATGAATACACCCTTGCGACCCGGGGCATTTTCCTTGTCGAGCACAAGAATGCAGGCAGGGATGCCGGTGCCGTAAAACAGGTTGGCAGGCAGCCCGATAATGCCCTTCAGATACCCCGAGCGAACAAGCCGCTTACGGATGGCCGCCTCAGCATTGCCACGAAACAGCACCCCGTGCGGCAGGATGCAGGCCGCCTTGCCTGCGCTTTTCATCGAGCGAATGATGTGCAACAGGTAGGCATAGTCGCCTTGTTTAGCGGGCGGTTCACCCCATTCAAAGCGCTGGTATGGATCAGTCGTGGGCGTGAGTCCGGTGCTCCAGGTTTTGTCCGAAAACGGCGGATTGGCGACAACGAAGTCGTAGGTCCGCAAGCTCTCGCCATCCTTGAACTTGGGAGAGGCGAGCGTGTTGCCATTGAGGATGTTGGCCGTCGGGAAGTCATGCAGGATCATGTTCATGCGGGCAAGACCGGCGGTGGTTACATCCTTTTCCTGCCCCTCGAGGGTGATGTGTTTGCCTGCCTCGGCAGCCACCTTCAAGAGCAACGATCCCGATCCACATGTCGGGTCATAAGCCGTGGTGGAAGCGACGGCATTCCGCGGTGAAATACCGATGACCTTCGCGATGATGCGGCTGACCTCGGAAGGCGTATAGAATTGACCTTTGCTTTTGCCGCTTTCAGTTGCGAAGTGGCGCATCAGATATTCATAGGCATCGCCCAGAATATCGTCGTGATCGGCGCGGTTTTTTGAGAAATCCAGCTCAGGCTTTTGAAAGATGCTCACCAGATTGGTGAGTCTATCCACCATCGCCTTGCCCTCACCGAGTTTGTTTGGATCGTTAAAGTCGGGGAAATCGCTGCGAGCCAGGCGGGAATTGTTGTCGATCAACGGCTGAATGATCTGGGTGTTGATCTTGTCACCGATGTCGCTCTTGCCCTTGAGCTTGACCATATCCTTGAAGCTGGCCCCTGGCGGTATGGTGACCGGTGGCGCAAAATCATCGGTATCAGCGTACTTGTCTGAGATGTACTTGATGAACAGCATGAACAGGACATAGTCCTTGTACTGGCTGGCATCCATCCCGCCACGCAATTCGTCGCAACTCGCCCAAAGCGATGAGTAAAGCTCAGATTTCTTGATCGCCATATTACCTCAATATCTTTTCAATATTTTTATGCTCAAAAGCTAACTTCCCTGCTCAGCTTTCATGAATTCGTGCAGGGTTAAAACACATAACATGAAGTAGACGGCGATTCTGCGGCCTAGATCAGCCTTAGCCGTGCGATATCGCGATGATTCCACCTCAATCTCAATCGGCCCTGTATGGTGCGACGCCGCACGGTTGCCGCCTATCCACGCTTCTGGTCGGTGATGGTGCTTATGTGCCGTCTATCCACCGCTAAGCCACCCCATGCGGCTCGCTACAAGCTCGACTCTGGGATGAGTTATGCCTTTCCAGGCCAACCCTCAGCTTTCTGGCGATTTGATCGTGTGGTTGCGCTGGTACTTTTCATAAATGATGCGCAATATCCCTCGGCCACATACCGATCAGGGTTGGGCGGCACGGACGGTTAGGGTTGGGCAGTTTTATGGGCTTCCGCATAGATACGGAGGGCGGCATGCATACGTTGCTCGTAGTCCTCACCCTGCGCTTTGAACCAGGCCAACACATCAGGGTCAACCTGCACGGTCACCGCAATCAGATGCCGTGGCATCTGTACTTTGGCCCGTTTGAAAAACGCTTCCGTGAGCGGCGGAATGTCCGATGTGTCGATCTCCGCATCGGTCATCGCGTCGATGCGCGCCCAATCAGTTTCCGAAGGCTTGTTCATAGGTTTGTCGCTCATGGCTCAAGGCCTTTCGCAGCGAGATGATCCGAATTGTCGCTTCATCTGGTTCAATGTAGACGACCACCACAATCCGTGATCGCAACTGACCGATTCCGATCCAGCGATCTTCACCGTAATCGAACCGATCATCCAGATCGATGAGCATGGGTGCTGCAAAGATTTCCCAAGCATCGGCGAAACTAAAGCCGTGCTTGCGCATGTTGCTTTGGTTCTTCTGCTCATCCCATGCAAACTTCATAGACGCAGTATAGCCGGGGACACCGCGAAAGGCAAGCACACCAACTGGGGAGATGCAGCAAGCAAGGGTGCCAGAACAGATGGCGGCGACGCGAGATAAACAGATGTACTCACATTGGGATGGTACTTCAAAAATCGGTTTGAAATCGGACAAGGTAAAGTGTCGCTCCTAACGTGAAGTCGACGGCGATTCTGCGACCTCGATCAGCCTTAGCCGTGCGATACCACGATGAGGCCACCTCAATTGGCCCTGTATGGTGCGATACCGCACGGTTGCTGCCTATGCACGATCCTGGTCGGTGCGATGGGGCGCTTGTGCAGGTGCCCCTCGACGGCGCTGGTCGCATGGATCGCCTGGTATGCCCGACGCACGCTGCCTGCTGCGCTTGTTGCGCCCGGCGGCGTCTACGGTTCGATGCGGCGTCGCGGGCTGAGAACGGCCCACGCTTTGTTCCGTGTCCGGGGTTGCGTCCTTGGTTCTGCGCTATCGTCGCGCACGAGCATGCGAAACCAGGCGCATGCTCCGGTCGGCTGGACGGGGTGTTGGGCGGCGGCCTACGCAAAAACGCGTGCGTCGTCCGGATCGGGGCTGAGCCCAGAGACCCGCTGCATTCCACCGTTGCGCTCACGTTGAACTGTCGCAGACCGCATCAGGCGGCTTGCGCGTCGCCGCTCATGCGGCGACATGTTCGGTCTTCTGCACCAATGACAACAGGAATTCGGGGGCAAAGTCCGCGCCGTTGGGCCATTCAATCGTGCGACTGGTCAAGGCTACTTGCCGAAACACCTGCTGATCGCGCAGAGGTTCGAAGACCTCTCCGTAGAGTTCTGGTTCTAGATCGACAACACCCTCAACGCCGTTGTTGAAGTGCAGTTGGAGCCGATAGCCGTCCAGGTATTGCACATTTGTTACATGGATAAACATTTCACCTCCTCAACGGAGCGGTTCCACGGGTTTGAGTGCTTGTCGCGCTTGCGCCCGTTTCCAATTCTCCATAACTTCGTCGCGATGTTCGTCCAACCATGACCAGATCAGATTCAAGGCGCGTCTAGGCATCCTGCCCGTAACCAGTCCACTGGCGATCTCAATGGTCGCCTCGAAGTCTTGATATTCTGCATGAAAGTGAGGTGGCAGGTGGTAGAAGATTTCATCGAAGGAGAGACGGTCTGCCTGGGCTTCTTCGTCGGCGTGGTCGGTGATCCGAACACGATTGTAACGGATAGCATCAATGATGGCTTGGATGTCCACAAGATAACCTTGCCAAACGGATTCTGTTTACCATTGTAGCGCGACATGCCGAGCTTGCAAAGGGTTGGCTAACGTTCGAGCTACGTTACGTGCAGAGGCAGGTGTTAGGCATCACTGAACACCGGTTTGAACATGTTGATATTCGTGGCGGTATAGCCTAACTTGATGTAGAGCGCTTGGGCGGCAAGATTATGGCCGAAGACGTGCAATGCGACTCCCGATAGGCGAAGTCTTGCAACTTCCACTTCCAAAGCCTGAAAGGCCCGAGAAGCGTGACCCTGCCTTCTGTGCTCAGGCTTTATGTAGATGTCGTAGACATAAGCGATGCGGCTGTTCGCTCTTTCCTGCTCGACAAACCACAACGTTCCGACCGGAAACCCTTCTGGGCTTAGAACGGTGAAGATGTGGTTCTTGTCGGTCTCCTTTCCATTTGGCAGCAGATCGGCATAGTCCTTTCGAGCTGAGTCGAGCGCTGAATCCTCTGGCCATTGGCCAGAGGAAACCTTGTCTTCGGCATAGGCCGGGATAACTATCTCAAGCCAAGCTGCGTACTCGGCTTCTGTGATTGGTCGTAGAACTGTCACGCAATCTCCTTGTAATGCCTAAGCCGGGCTTCAGCGGCGGCGCGGGCGGGTTCGCTAACGGGCATGGCTGGCAGCACGCGACGGCGTTGCAGAAAACCGCCAGCTTCAAGGCCGCGCCCGCAGCGTCCACTGCGAGTCGATGCTGGGCCATGTGCTGCTAGATTTAGTAATACTTTTAAGTATTTATTAATTTCTATTTTCGTAGTTTTAAACGTATCTGTCTTCTAGATATTTTCTAAGCAACTGATTTTCTATTGTATGAATAGACATATCCCAGTGTGCGCCAACAAATTTTTCTCGATCTATTGGTGATAAGATATTTTTCCAAACATCATGCAATAACTGTCCTGAAAACTGCTTTAAGCCAGGGGAGAGTATCAGGTATTCTGGGCGAAGGATGTTAATGTGGTCATTATGAGAGTGTGTCAGGTGAACTACCCTATAGTCTTCAAAGATATGTTTCCCAAAGACTCTTCCTGTCGTTTTCTTTGCTAATAGAGTCATCCTTAATAATTAATACAAATGATCTGGTGAGAAGTCATATAAACCAAGTATAGATTCTATTTTACCTATCCGATATTCTTCGTCAAAATCAAATGGAAAATCTTTACTTTTGCGTAACTCAGCTAGAATTAACGAATATCGCCGAAGCCGTTCAATACCTTTTTGACCACAAAACCGCCCAAGTGTAATATTGCGACTCAATCCTTCTGTAAACTTCCATTCAATTAGTATTTGAGTTGTTTTTCCATCAACTTTTCCTAGCAAAAAAGCGTCAATACTTGTACGACTCTGACCTCTTCCACCTCCTTTTTCATTAATTGGAGATTCTTGAGGCCCAACCCACTCAAAAATGGCATAGCCTTTGTCATTGTAGTTTCTTCCTTCAAAAGAAGTAGCGCCAGAGAACCTGTAAAGTTCTTCAATTTCCAACCCACATGATTTAAGGAACTTTATTAATCCATCTGGATCATTAAGTAAAGAGCTAATCACATTCAAGCAAGACGCAGAGCTACTTAAAGGATGATTCTTCGTCTCATCGTGGAGTTTGACCGAAGGATCTATGTTGGCAAAAACCGACGAATTAAAAATCAAATTTGCCCCAAATTTCTTCTGATATTCTATCGAGAGCTTATTCATGTACTATACCTTTCTAGTATCAAGCAAGCGTATCAAATATGCCCTAATATAACATAATATACACAGCAGTTTCAAGATTGCATATCGCGTTCAGCAAGGCGCATTTATATTCGTCACGACAAACAAGTAGTTCAATATGTATCTATTCACTTTGTCCGGTGAAGCGCATCCAGCTAGCACGGACATACTTGAGTCGCCCAACATGAATTCGACAGCGATTCGGCGGCCTCGATCAGCCTTAGCCGTGCAATACCGCGATGAGGCCACCTCAATCGGCCCTGTATGGAGCGACGCCGCACGGTTGCCGCCTATGCACGATTTGGATAAACCGCCGGAATGGCGTTACGGGCTAATGTCAGTCGGTTACTGCATTTTCTATAATGGCAAACTGTTGAGTATCACAATCGATCTCGGCTTGGATACCATAAGGCAACACAAACATTGGATCCGTATGCCCAAAATCCATTCCAGCTATGATAGGAAGCTCATCCATTCCTGTTTCTTCGGCAACTACCTGCAAGAGTGCTTGATCGTATTCTTCATGCTTTTCGACTGGGATTTGCCCGCCAGGTCTGCCAAATAGTATCCCGGACAACCTCTGCAAGATTCCAAGCGCCGCATAAGTACGTAAACCGTATTTGACTACCTCTGGCGAGGGTGCATCCTCGGATGTCTCCAAGAATAGAATCGCATCTTGCCAAGCATCAGCTTCCGGCCAAAAGTCAGTTCCGCGTAACGAGTCTAGCACCTCAAAACAGCCCCCGATCAAATGCCCCCGTTGAACACCTCGCCCCTGCAGAAAACGCCATCCTGTCGATGGCTTGAGCTTCCGCCGTTGTGTTTGGTTTGCAGGATTGGCCCAATCAAGCATCTCTACAGTCCACCCATTGGTGTTGGGCGCAATGGTCCCTACTGATTTTGCGTGAAAAAGGGTCTTGCGCACCGACTCAATCATATAGGGAAACATGCCCACATTCTCGGCAAAGCCGGCCATGATTGCTGGGCCGTAGAACGTGACCAAGCCGGCCTTGAAGCAAGCCAGGTGCGCAATCGTAGTGTCGGAATAACCTATGAATACTTTGGGGTTTGATCGAATGACCTCCAGGTCTAGATAAGGAAGCAGCCGGATGGAGTCATCTCCGCCAATAGTGGAAAAAATGCCTGTAACCGTAGGATCGGAAAACGCGGCCATCAGATCCTCAGCACGGGCTTGAGGATGGCGATGCAACCAATCGGGGTCCTTGAGCGTATGAGGCATCTCTGCGACGATCAACCCGAATTCCTCTTGTAGCTGTTTTTTACCAGCTTCGTAGCGATGAGGTATTGCCCCAGGGCCACCCCAGGACAATGAAACAGTCGCAACCTTGTCGCCCGGTCGAAGTTTTTGTGGTTTTATCATCTCAATTCTTTTGCCAATTAGCGGCTCAACTCATGATGAGCCATTCAAGCGCGAGCATGTACCCCTGCCAGCCCAGACCGGTGATCTGACCGGTGGCAACTGGCGCAACGACCGAAGTGTGGCGAAATGGTTCGCGGCGGTAGACATTCGAGATATGTACCTCGATGATCGGGGCGCTCAGCGCGGCCAATGCATCGCGTAGCGCTAGGCCGTAGTGCGTGAGCGCACCAGGGTTGATAATCACTCCGTCGGCCTCCCACCCCTCGCCTTGCAAAAAATCGACCAGAGCGCCTTCGTGATTAGACTGAAACGCGATCAGGCGCATCCCCGCCGCCTCGGCGCGTGTGGTCAGGGCGGCATTGATGTCAGCCAGCGTGGTATGCCCGTAGATCGCGGGTTCGCGTCGCCCGAGCATATTGAGATTTGGTCCGTGGATCACCGCAATCGTCTTCATCGGCGCACCAGCGGCAGGAAGACGCGTGAAGGCGTCTGCCCACCCGTAAAGTAGATCAACGATAACTCGATCGCATCCGTAACGGTTTCGTCATTGGTCGAGCGACCTTCGATCCGCAGGGTTTTAATGGTACCAGGCGCAATGCGTTCAGGTACCACGACGCGCATTGAAACGCGGGCGGTACTCGTATGATCAACCCACACACTACTACGACTCAGATCAACCTCCCAGCCATCGCTCTCACCAACCACCGTCAGGGTGATGGTATCGCTCCCACTACCAAGATTGGTTACCGCAAGATCGCTCATACTGATCAGGCCTTGCCCTGGTTGCACCCGGCGTACTTGCGACGAGGCCAGTTTGAGCCCGGCAACCAGGGTAACGCGCAGGTCGATCCGCGCCTGCGCTTGAACCAGCACCGGAGTGTCAAGCTGTTGCGCGGTCACGATCGCAACATTCGGTGTATCAACCCGCACCCCTTCAGGGATACGTACCAATGCAAGGATCTCGATCGCTTCATCAGGAGCAAGGGTTACAAGGTCAGGGGTGACGTTGGTAAACCAGCCCAGCGAATCAACGACGCGCAAGCGGAACGTCCCTTCGGCAGAACCAAGGTTGGTCAGGGTATGCCTGCTCTCGACCAGCGTGCCTGGCGCACCGGTCAGATCTGTATCGGGCGTCAGCATAAGACTAAAGAGCGGCCCGACCCGCGTGACGGCTTCACCCTCATCGAGGATGAAGGTCGGCGCACCCTCTTCAACGAGTTGCAAGACGGTTGTATTCGTATCACCGCGAAGAGCTTCGGGTGGCGCAGTAACGCTGATCGTGAGCGTGCCAGTCATCCCCGGAAGCAAGGCGGGCGTCGCCGCACCCACCTCAGAACGCCATCCCGGCAGCGTGTCACTCAAGACCACAGTATAGTTGGTGCGTTCAGTCCCTGTATTGCGCACCGTCAACAAATAGGTAGTGGTGCTTCCACCAACATCAACGTTGCCACGGGGGCTGTCGAGCAATTCGCCCGCAACCAATGACCCGATCGTCACGATAGCGGTCACTTCCGCCGTCGGGCCATCGTTCACCCCAACCGCACGCACGGTCAACCGCTGAACGTCACCTGCCAGCACATTGGCCGGAACCACCGTCGTTGTCGTGAGCGTCCGCGTGCCAGCACGCGGCAGATCACTTACCTCGGTCGGCGTCAGATTGACCGTCCACGCCGGGAGAGTCGCCGTCTGGCTCACACTGAGCGTATAGCTATCGGGCACGTTGCCGGTGTTTTCGAGCGTATGGACAAAGGTCACTGTCTCGCCTGGCAAGGCCTGTTCCGCCAGATCATCAGGGCGCAACGCAACGCCGCGCACCACCCCAACCTGCACACGGAGCGTTGCTTCATCAGTGATATCAGGCACCGTTGGGTTCGTCTGGGCACTATTATCTGCCGTGGCGGCAATGATCAGATCGGTCACCCCCGCATCAGCCGTCGGTGGCACCGTGACGGTCACGGTAAATTGACACGACGCCGCTGGCGCAAGGCCGGGAAGACCAGACGGACAGCCATTGCCCGTCACGTCACCTGTCCAGCCAGAGGGCAGACCAGTCACCGGCCCGGGCACGATTGGCGCAGCCGCATTGCCCGTATTGGTCGCCGTAAAGGCCGCCGTCACCGTGACTGGCTGCATTACCCCGGCAAGGTCAACCTCGGGTGGTGCAACCAGATCAGGACTCAACACGACCGAGCCTCCGGCCACCACGACAAGTTCAATTGAACGCACGGCGGGTGCAGGCGGCTCAAGGCCACCAACCGCTCGCGCCGTGATCGTCAGCGGGTAGGTTCCCGCCAGCGCCGCCGAAGCGACCGCATACCTGACCTGTACCTCGGAACTGGTGCCCGCCGGCAGATTCACCAGACTCGGCGTCGCCGTCACGCCGAGCAGCGTCACCCCGTCAGGCGGCACCGAGGGATCAAGGGCAAAGCTATCGACCCCACTACCGGTGTTGGTCAAGACATACGTGAACATCACCGTCGTGCCGGGAACCGTTGTCCGGCGCTGAAGTGGCTCAGGAGTAAAGACAAAATCACGCACAACCCGTTCCGTAACCGTCACGAGCGCTGTGACTTCGGCTACCGGGCCAGCATTGACGCCGGCAGCGCGGATCGTCAGGCGTACACTTTCACCCGGCAGCGCCGTCGCAGGCACCACCGCTGTCGTGGTAATGGTACGGGTTCCATCACGCGCCAGATCGCTGACCAGCGAAGGACTCACCGCCACCGTCCAGACTGGTTCAGCCTGAGGCTGCAGCACACTGAGGGTAAAGCTATCGGGGGCGTTCCCCGTATTTTCGAGCGTATGGACAAACGTCGCGGTCTGACCGGGGCCGACTAACTGAGCAAGACCATCAGGCCGCAACGCGACGCCTCGTGCGACCGCCACACGCACCCGCAACGTAGCTTCATCAGTGGCATCCGGCACCGTCGGATTGGTGCGTGCGCTATTATCCGCCGTGGCTGCCACCGTCAGATCGGTCACACCCCCATCAGCATCGGCGGGAAGGGAGACCGTGACGGTAAAGCGACACGTCGCTGCCGGAGCCAGGCCAGGCAATGCAGCAGGGCACGCATTGTCTGTCACCTCACCTGTCCAGCCATCCGGCAGCCCGGTCACCGGCCCCGGCAAGATCGGCGCAGGTGCGTTGCCCGTATTGGTTGCGGTAAAGACCGCCGTCACCACGACCGGCTGCGTCGCTCCGGTCAGGTCAAGCTCAGGCAACTCGGCTATCTCGGGCACAAGCGCCACCGCACCACGCCCACGCACCACAATCTCAGCAGCACGCTGGGCATCCGGGGGAGGATCATCGCCCCCGCTCACCCGAGCGGTAAGCGTCAACGGATAGGTTCCCTCTAACACGTCGGCCCCAACCGTATAGCTCACATGCACCGTCGAGCTAGCACCAACGGGAAGATCATTCAGGCTCGGTGTTGCCGAAACCCCCGCCACACTGAAACCGGCAGGCGGCACCGAAGGAACAATGGTAAAGCTATCGGCCACATTGCCAGTATTGGTCAGAAGGTACGTGAAGTGTACCGTTGTCGCCGGGTCGGTAGTCACACGCTGCAGCGTTGTGGGAGTAAAGAGGAAGCCGCGTACCACTGGCCCGATCCTCGTACTTGCTTCACGTTCATCAAGGATGACCGTGGGCACGCCTTCTTTGACCAAACGCAGCCGCGTTGTATTGGTCGCCTCGGGGAGAGCATCAAGCGGTGCGGTCACACTGATCACCAGCGTGCCGGTCATCCCCGGCAGCAACGCAGGCGTCGCCGAGCCAACTTCAGAACGCCATCCCAGCAGCGTATCGCTCAAGACGAGGGTATACCTGGTGCGTTCAGTCCCTGTATTGCGCACTGTCACCGTATAGGTCGTTGTGGCACCGGGATCAACGCTGCCACGCGGGCTGTCAAGCAACTCGCCCGCCACGAGCGAACCGATCGTCACGGCTGCGGTCACTTCCGCCGTCGGCCCATTGTTCACCCCGGCGGCCCGCACCGTCAACTGTTTGACCTCCCCCGCCAGCAGATTCGCCGGCACCACCGTGGTGGTCGTGATCGTCCGTGTGCCATCACGCGCCAGGTCACTGACCGCTGTTGGCGTCAGACTGAGCGTCCAGGCGGGCAATGTCGCCGTCTGGCTCACAGTAAGCGTATAACTATCGGGCGCATTGCCGGTATTTTCGAGCGTATGCACAAACGTCACCGTCGCGCCCGGCAAGGCCTGTTGCGCAAGGTTCGCAGGACGCAGCGCCACCCCGCGCACCACCGCAACTTGCACACGGAGCGTCGCTTCATCAGTATCATCAGGCACAGCCGGATTCGTTCGGGCGCTATTATCTGCCGTAGCCGCGACCGTGAGATCAGTCACCCCGGCATCAGCGGTAGGCGGCACGGTGACCGTCACGGTAAAGAGGCAAGATGCTGCTGGCGCAAGACCGGGGAGGGTCGCTGGACAGCCATTGCCCGTCACATTCCCCGTCCAACCAGACGGCAGACCGGTCACCGGCCCGGGCAAGATCGGCGCCGACGCATTGCCCGAATTGGTCGCCGTAAAGACCGTCGTCACTGCGACGGGTTGCGTCGCGCCGGTGAGATCAACGGCGGGCGGCGCGGCCAGCGGCGGGGTAAGCGTCACCGCCCCACTCCCACGGACAACGACCTCAAGCGAGCGCAGCACCGGTGCAGGCGGATCAGCGCCACCAGTGGCACGCGCCGTCACCGTCAACGGATAAGTACCGGCGAGCGCAGCATCCGCCACCGCATAGCTCAGTTGCACCGTCGAAGAGATGCCGGTAGCCAGATTGCTCAGACTCGGCGTCGCAGTTATGCCCGTAAGGGTCAAGCCAGCAGGTGGTACCGAGGTCGCAAGGGCAAAGCTATCAGCGGCATTGCCGGTATTGGTCAGGACATAGGTAAATCGCGCCGTTGCGCCAGGATCGGTCGTCACACGCTGTAGCGCCGCAGGGGTAAAGGCCAAGCCACGCACCACCGGCACGACAATCGTATTGGCGGTCTGGGCTAGCCGCGTCTCGTCACCCGTCACCAAGGCCCGCAACCCAAAGACCACCGGGCCGGCGGGGGGAGCACCAGGCGTATTGACCAGCACCGTGACCGTCATCGTCTGCGTAGGAGTCAAAGTAAACGACGCCGGCGTCACCGAGGCCACCGACCATCCGGGCGGCGGATCGCCCACAAAACCGGTACTGCTGACCGTAAAATCACCGACCACATCGCCGACATTGCTTACCGTATGGGTAAAGATCGTCGTCGGCCCGGCGAGCGTCGTCGTCAGAGGACCGGTAAGCGCGGGGAAGGCCGGGCCAGGCAGCCGCACCGTAGTCGTATTGGTCACCACATTCGACGAGCGAGCGGTTCCAACGAGCGCACGGACGCTCGTTGTCTCGGTGGCCGCCTCGGTCTGGGTAGCGGGCACCGTCACGGTCACCGAAATCGGGGTTGACGCATTGGGGGGCACCGTAACCAGGGTTGGCCCATTGGCCCAGCGCTGGGTCGAAGTCAGGGCCACCGAGAAGGTCAAGGTGATCGGGGAAGCATTATTGAGCGTATGCAGATAGGTCGTCTGCTCGCCAGGGGCCACCGCGCGTTCAGTACCAGCAGGATCGGCGACGAGATCAAACGCAATTGGCGCGCAGGGATGATCAACGCCGAGGTCAATGCGGGCACTAAAAGGCGACGTATTGCCAGCGGCGTCAGTCACTGTTGCATTGAGATAGCGCTGACAGACGGGCAACGGGATATTGAAGGTACCATCAGCAAGCGTTGCCCCGGAGGACAGATAGATCGGCCCCTCGTCGGCTTCGGTGCCACGCGACGTCGTAAAGATCTCGACCGTGCAACCGGGGCCACACGCGGGATCAGTCGAACCAGTGACACTGGGGGGGGCAGGGTCGGGATTCTGCTGCAACTGCGGATCCAGCGTCGGCGGGGTACGCCCGACATTGCCGCCGTCAAGCAGAGCAATGCCCGGCCCCTGATGAAACTCGGTTGTCGTCTGCGAAATCCGAATGCCGGTCGCGCCGCGGATCAGGACACCCGGTGCATCGACACCGCCATTGCGCACCAGACGATTGCCAATCAGATCATTATTACTCGCGAGATTGCCATCAAACAGCGAACCAATCAAAATACCAGGTACGACATCAAACGTCTGGCCGGAGCCATTATAGGCAACGAGGTTTTGACGGATCACATTATTTGAGCCATTGTAGAGACGAATGCCAACCGAGAAATTGCGCGGTGCGGCGGCGAGATTGGCATCAAGCGGCAACTCGCCCGTTGCCGGGGCACCAATCAGATTGCCCTCGATCAGCAGATTGGTGACGGCACCAGCGACAGTGCTCGGTTCCCCCAGGGCGAGACCCTGGCCAACCCCACCAATCACATTATTGCGCACCGTCACACCGGTGGTGCGCCAGATGCGCATCCCCTCGGTACCAGAAGGCGACGCGGCATTCAACGGCGTCACACCATCGGGACGAACCCCAAGATAGTTGCCTTCGATCAGATGGCCGCTCGTTGTACAAGTACCATTGCAGCGGTTGGTTCCCAGCGCCACCGGATTGATCAGGATCGCGGCACGCGCACCACCGACCTGCGAGCCGCCATACGCAAGCACATTGCGGTCAGCAATGGTCGTCCCACCAATGGTAACCCCAGTACCATGCTCAAGAAAAATGCTCGCCCCACCATGGGCAGTCAGGCCCGTTTCAGAACGATCGCCGGAGAGACTTGTCCCAATATAATTGCCTTTGATGACATGGTTACTGGAACGAACATGAATACCAAAACTGCGGCTTGCTGCGATCACATTATTGGGGCCAACGGTAACGCGCCCCGGCGGGAACTGGGCGGTACCACCGCCAAGCAGACCAATGAAGAGCGCCCCGGAGGAGCTATCACTGCTTGTGCCATTGGGCAGCGGCGTGCCATCAGCAGTCAAACCGATCAGATTGCCAAGAATAGTTGCATCGCCCCAGACAAACCCGGTATCAAGGAAACGAATACCGTAGTTGGTATTGCCGGCAATGATATTGCGGTCAAGTGGATCGAGGCCACCAATCGTCGTATTGCGTGGGCCATAGGCATTGCTGCCAAGCTGAAGACCAAATTTATTTGGGATGGGTGTGCCACCACGCGTCACCCCAATCGTATTGCCTACAATCACGGTATCCCGCGCAATGAGTGCATTGGTCGACACCTGATCAACGCCGGGCATAAAAATACCAAATGACTCAGGGAACCCCCCGATCACATTGTTACGGATTATCGTATTGACCGCACCGGCACGGAGGCTAAGGCCCGCGCTATCTGTACGTGTCCCATTGTTACCTGCAGCATCACCCGTAGGCGTCGTCCCAACATAGTTGCCCTCAATCAGATTATTCTGATTCAAGGCATTATTGCTCGCCGAATTGATGCGAATGCCGCCCATGACGTTTGACGTCAAAACATTGCGTTGATCATCACGGTCAGCCCCAATGACATTATTGCTCGCCCCATTGCCGATGAGCAGGCCATAGCCCTGATTGCCCTGGGCCGAACCATCGGCAGCGAGGCCAAGCCAGTTTTGATAGAGTTGATTGCCGCTCGCGCCATCAAGAAAGATGCCCGCCCCAGCGATATCCGCTGACATACCCGCCGGAGCACGAATAAGCGCCAGGCCCCGCACCACATTGTTGTTGCTCTGGAGATGCAACCCGTGCGAGCCCGGCGCAATGCCCAGGGCATTCAGCGTCACGTTGGGCTGCATCGCCGCCGGATCGGCGCTGGTCGCATCAATCGTCGTCGCATCATCAGTCAAGATGGGCAAGGCCGTTTCGAGGGTGATCGTCCCGGTCACGCTAAACGTGATGCTATTTAGCCCATCGCGGTCATTCGCCAGACGGATCGCCTCGCGCAGGCTACATCCATCAGCGCCACAATCATTCGCCCCACCATTGTCAAGGTCAGTGAGATTACTGACGACAATGCTCTCTTGAGCAGCGACAAACGACCAGGGCACCGGCAGTGGAGCAAGCAACGCGAAGAGCAGCGCCAGCATGAGCACCAGCGCGAGACGACGATTGAGTGATGCCACGGCGCTCCTCCTTTATTTTTGCACCAGCGGTAACCATACCCTTGGCAGCCGGTTGCCACGCACAATCGTGATCTGATTGACCAGCGTTGCATCGCTTATGACTTGCTCGGTTGAGGCTTCGCGCAAGGTCAACGTGACAAGCTCGCGCTCATTGGGCAACAGACGTGGATCAAGCGAGACAATGGTCCGGAACTGGGCTTCACGGAAGAGCGGGGGCTGTTGGCTGCCATCATTGACCAGATCGAGGCGGAAGCAGCCATTCGCATCAACCACAAAATCGCGGGTGGCCGACTCGAAGCGCACCGTACTGCCTTTGGTCGTCGAAGCAATCAGGCAGAAAAAAGCCGTCCCATTGCTCTGATTGATCACCGTATGGGTAAAGATCGCCTCGCCACCGGCCGCAGCCTCGGCGGTCTCGTCGCGTTCAAGGTCAGCATCGGGAGCAAGGCCAACGCGGGTTGTCGCGGTAAAGGGCAGGGTCAACGCAGGGTAACTGAGCAACGGATTCACCCCCTCAAAAGCTGGCACCGTTGCCGTGACGCTCGTGGTCGCCTGCACCGGATTGCCCAACGGATCGAGCACCTGGGCACCAGGGGGCACCCGCACCAGCACGGGCAGAGTAACCTCGGTCTCGGGCGCGAGCGTCACCGTGGTCGTCGGCAAGGTCGTTGTCCAGAGTTCGGTGATCCCGATGGCATCACGGGTCACAGCGGCAAGATTGGCCGTAACCGTTACATTGCCTTGATTGCGGAGCGTATGCTGATGTTCGACCAAAGCCCCGGGTCGGGCAGCGCCCACGGCCACCAGTGGATCAACCTGAAGGATTGGCTGCGCCCGAACACGTGTCTCCAACCGAGCGGTTGTTGGTGAGCCATAGGCATTGCTAACCGTCACATTCAGCACATTGACCAGACCAGCGCGTGCATTCGGATGCGCCCCTGGGGGCAAGGTCAACGCGAACGTCAGTTGCTTGACTTCACCATCTGCGAGGGTCAGAAGGGTACTCGTCACCGGATTCGTCACGAGCGTCCAACCCTCAAGCGGAGCCGACACATCGACCTGCAGGTCAACGAGGTTCAAGGTACCCGTATTCGACAAGGCAAGCGTAAAGAGCACCGTCTCGCCGGGGATCGCCTCGCGGATCAGATTTGCTTCCTGGAAGACCATGCCACGTCGCACCGGAAAGGCACCATACTCAGAGCTATTGCTGAGCACATCAGTGGCGATGAGCAGCAACTCGAGGGTGTCGGTCAGATTCTCGAACTGGCCGCTATAGAGGCCTTCGGGCGAGGCTGTGACCGTCACAAGCGACGTCAGACCCTGGCCGAGCGATTCAGGATCAGGGCGGAAAACTTCGATCGTACAGGTGACACAGCCATCGAGGGGCGCGGGCAAAGCCCCGGGTTCCAGCGTCGCGGTGATCACCCGTCCCTGGAACGTTCCATTATCAAAGACGCGCAGGCGCATCGGATCAGTGCCAGTGAGATCGATGATAGGCGGGGCAAGATCATGATTCGGATTGGTGGCGGCGGGCGAAGGAGCCGCACGCACAAAATTGATGCCCCCGGCCTGATTGAAACTGAGCCGATTGCCAGGGAGTTTCACCCGCTGGACATTGCCGTTGAGCAGAATACCAAAGCCCTCGTTGGCCCGCAGCGTATTTTCACGCACCAGCACATCAGCGATCTGGCTGACCGTTTCAAGCGCAATAGCATCACCACGGTTCGCCACAAGCTCATTCTGAGCCAGCGTCACAAACTGCGACGTACCTGTCACCACAATACCACGGCCATTCTCAAAGATCGCCCGATCCGCCATATGATCAGTCACCGTCGCCGACATCACATCAGTGAGACGAATTGCAGCCCCATCATTGCGACGAATGCGATTATTATTGCGAATCTGGACATAGTGCGCCCCCTCAACGACAATGCCCTCGCTATGACCAAAGCTAAGAAAGGGTTCGCCATCGGGTGGTGCGGTGGGCACAAAACCAATGCGATTGGCCTCAACCGTCGCGGTGAAAGTCTGCGTCCCCGAAATCACAATCCCAGGGTAGGCAGTGAGCGGATCATTATCACCCGCGACCGTATTGCCACTGATCAACGTCAGATACGGCCCCTCGGCGACAAGGATCTGCGGCCCGAGGTTGGGGCTCGCCACACGGGCAAACCCTTCGGCATCACGCAGCAAACCAGTGACATTGCCTTGCACATTCGTCGCACGGGTCTTGGTTCCCGTAATCACCATGCCAGCGCCAGCATTGCTCGCCACAAAATTATTGGTAAGCGCGGTCGTCTGCGCATCAAAGACCTCGATACCCGTACCGAGGTTCCCAAGGGCAGTGCGCGTATCCATCGTCAACCCGACGCGATTGAGGCCAACCGTCGTGGTCATACTCTCACTGACACGCAGCCCGAAGGAAGCGTTCGCGCCAAAGACATTCTCGGTAATTGTAGTATTGCTGGCCGCCTGCACGACGAGTCCACCGGCGGCATTGCCGGTTAGCGTATTGGTAATGACCGTTGTATTGCTGGCCCCATCGAGCCAGATCCCAGCAAGGGCCTGATCAGCGACCGTATTGCCCAAGAGCCGCGTACCTTCAACCCCAACGCCAACGTGAACCCCATAGGTTGCATTGGCGCTGATGGTATTGCCCATCAACGTTACATCAGTCGCATCAGGCTGGATCGCCACACCACTGGTGCTATTGTCCGTAATGATATTGCCCATCAACGTCACACCGGTTGCACCAGCGCCAATAGACACCCCACTCGTCGTATTGCCGCCAATCCGATTATTGGACAGAAGGGTCGTCGTTGAGGTGACAACCTCCACCCCACCAAGCGCATTGGGGCGAGCCTGGAAACCGCCAGGGGCTGGCACAAGGCCGATAAGCGCCTGCTCGATCCGATTATTGGCCGCCAGCTCACCAATGCCACCAATAATCACCCCGGGGCCTGCATTGGCAGCAATACGCAGACTATTGCCCGCACCCTGGAGCAGCGTCCCGGTGACCCCGGGGGCAATCAGCACCCCACCGCGACCATTGCCAAAGGCAGTCACCCCATCGGTACGGGTTCCAATAAACGTCGTCCCAGCGATCACGTTATCACGCGTGAGATCGCCATTGAGGCGCAAATGGATGCCATAGTTGACATTATTACTGATGACCAGCGGGGCCGCCCCCGAACCACCGATGAGGTTATTGCGTGCGCCAGCTTCAAGGAGCAAGCCATCGGCACGATTCCTGAAATCGTTATTGGCGCTATCGAGACCAACATAATTGGCCTGGACAGCATTCGTAATCGTACCCGAACCGCGCAGCAGAATACCGGCCTGACCATTATCCGCAATCACATTGGCGAGTTCGGCGCTCGTACCACCAATCACATTATTGGTACTGAGGCTACTGCTAATACTGGCAATTTGCACCCCATACTGCCCATTACCCCGCGCAACCAGGGTCGTTGACTGATTCTCACGTACAATGCCAATGAAATTATTCTGGACAAAATTGCCCGAGGCATTGCGAATAATGACCCCATTTTGCGTATTGCCGCTGATATAATTCGCCACACCAGGCCCACCGGCCCCACCGATCACATTGCCAGTGGCACTGCCCTCGATCCGAACGCCACTAAAATTTTGCCGCCCAGGGATCGTCTGTCCATCCGGATTGACACCGATAAACGAGCGCTCGACACGATTATTATTGCCCGTAATATAAATCGCCGAACCAAGAAATTCCTCAATCCCAAAATCCGAAAAGCCATAGAGACTCAGGCCCCGGATCAACCCCTCATTGCCAGCGAGTTGAAAACCGACGTCGCGGCCATTGCCATCGAGCTGAATCTTGGGAATCCCAAAGAGATCGTTCGCAATAATTTCAACGCGATCCGTCGTAAGCTTGGGCAACACCGGCTTCAAGGGGTCAAGCCGGACAATGCCACCCTCGGTTGAGAGCGGGCCATCGGTAAAATAACGGAAGGTAATGACTTTATAATCACTATTTGCTGGATGCGCATTCGCACTCACAATCGCCTGACGGAGGCTACAGGTACGACCGGGGCCAGGTTCCACACATCCATTGGTACCATCCAGATCTTCCAGGGTGTCAACAAAAAAGACCACCTCGGAACGACCAGACTGCGCGGGAAGGAGGGTGACCAGACCAAACGAAGCAACGACGAGAGCAACGACCGTGAGGAGAAGAAGAGTGTGCCTGCGCGGAGCCATGCCGAACTCCTTGTGCCGCCGCCGGGGCAACGGCGATACCATCGGGAGGAGAGCAACAGAGGATATGCCAAAAAAGCGCATCGATACGCGCTGTTATTTTAGCACGAGTCGTAACCACATGATAGAGTGTACCGATAGGAATTGAGTCCTTATCTACCGCGTACGACGCTCTACCGTAGTAGCGACATTCATCATATACTGCACCCGAATGAGATCACCTGATTGCGGTTCGGGATAAAGACTCTCACTGCCGAGGCGCGCCTGGCGGGGTTGGGTTTCGCCTACGTGGGTATAGGCAAGATCATAGAGGATCGTGCCATGAATATTGACCGCCTGAACCTGATTCAGCACAGCATCGCGGGTACCTGCAACAATCATCAACGTTCCTCCCTTGGGCATGTTTTCGTAGTCTGTAACGTACATTTTCTGCTCTGCTGCCGAAGGGAGTACCGGCGGATGGTCTTCCAGTATATAATCCGGTATGCACCCGATGCCGTCGGGCTAATGGTCTTTCAGTACATAATCCGCTATGCGCCTGATGCCGTCGGGCTAAAGCCCTCGGCTAGGCAATGCGAAGCCCACCTTCGTGGGCTAGAGCGGATTCATTTCTAGAAAACCATAAGCCCTCGGCTATGGGAAGCGAAGCCAACCTTCGTAGGTTGGAGCGGATTCATTTCTGGAAAACCATAAGCCGGCACTCCAGAAGACCGGGAAACTTCGTTGACAGACTACCTAGTTAGACGGTGGACCCGCGACGGCCAGGGCATAGCCAGCACCACCGAGATAGCGCCGGGCCACCTCCAGGATCTCTTCGTGGGAAACAGCGGCAAGCAACGCCGGGTAGCGCTCGATAAAATCGCGCCCAAGGTTATAGCGTTCCATCGCCAGCAAGGTTCCGGCCATGCCATCGTTGGTCTCAAGGCCAAGCACAAGAATCCCGGTAAGAAAAGCGCGCGCATCGGCCAATTCTTGCGCCGTTGGCCCTTCACGAGCAAAAAGGCGGATCTCGTGCAGCATCGCCTCGATCGCTCGTTCGACATCATGCGGGTTGACCCCAGCCACGGCTGACCAGGGGCCTGCGCCCAGATCAGCATCGAGGCTGCTCGAACAATAGTAGGCCATACCCTGGTTCTCACGCACCTCTTCGCCAAGTCGCCCCCCGAGCCCCAAGCGGCCAAGGATCAGATTGGCGAGCATCGCAGGATAAAAATCAGGATCATTGCGGGCGAGGCCGTGGACAGCCCAGATCACATCAGACTGGAGCTTGCCCTCCATCACGATATCGCAACGCTGCGGTTCGTGCAACGGCGGCACAGCGGGCAGGGTCGTTTTGGGCGGTGATTTGCCGGGGTTCCATGAGCCAAAATGGCGTTCCAGGGCCGCAAAGACAGCGTCAGGCTCAACATCACCAACCACAGCAATGATCGCATCCTGGGGATGATAAGCACCATGAAAACGCACGAGATCATCACGCTCTAGCGCCTGCACCGTCATAAGCGTCCCCGTCGCGAGGCGGCTATAGGGATGTTCGGGCGGATAGAGCAACGTATGGATCGCCCGTGACGCCCTAGTCATCGGCTCCTCTTCCTGTTCACGCAAGCTCATCAAGAACTGATTGCGCAGCTTCGTAACCTCGTGGCGCGGAAAAGTCGGATGGATGAGCATATCGGCCAGGAGTTCAAGGATGAGGGGCAAATCTTCCACCAGCGCCCGCCCGCCAAAACTCGTCGCGTGGAGCCCACCGGCGGCACTGACTCCACAGCCACGGGCCTCGGTTTCGGCGACCAACTGTTGAAAGGTACGCTCACCGGCACCACGAATAAGCGCAGCGCCGGTCAGCAACGCCAGGCCATTAGCGAGAGCCGGCTCATCAACCGCCCCCAAGCGCAACTCGCCCCGCACACTGACGGTAGGTGTACTGGGATTGCGATGCACGAGGGCGATCATGCCATTCGCGAACTGATACCGTGATGCCTGAGCAATCCCACCGATACTCCTGACCATACGGGTCTCCTCTCGACATTAGACACCGCTGTATAGTACCACGTTTGCCGGGAGGGGGTTGGGGGCCTGCGGCCCCGAGGAAGCCTTATGTGTACTGACGCCAACGGCCAGCTTCACTGGCCGTTGGCGTCAGCACACATAAGGAGAATAACAACGGGCCGTCCAGATTGGACGGCCCGCAGATAGCAAACGAACGAGGAGGAATTAGACGAACGACATCTCATCTTCTTCTTCGTAGACCATCACAAACTCAACGGGCTGGATATGCGTGCGGCGAGCCTCACGGCGGAGGCGAGCCTCGATCTGCGCCAGCAGTTCATCCGAGTTGGTCCCGGTGGAATTGGCCGCCTCGCGCAGCGACATACGCGTTGTACGATCGATACGGGCTTCACGCAAGTATTCACGCGACTCGGGAAGGCGACGAGCCACAGCATCAACCGAAAGATTTTCGTAGTTACCGTTCCGCATGGTGATATCTCCTTCTGTCTTCATTGTCGAGGTTACGAGTTCTGGCACCGTTGCCCTAACCCTGAGTTGTGCAGCAGCACTGCCGCCTTGTTGTAGTTAGTATACTCGATCTTTTGGTCAAAAGCAACAAGTCAAGAGGCTTTTCATTTGTACATTTTGCACAAATCGAGCATCTTTCTGGCTCAATCGGCCGTGATAGCGTGCTCAGGATCGGGTTGAGAAGACGACTGGATCTGGGTACGTGGGGTGAGCAAGGCGACCAGCAGCGCGAGCACCGCGACGACAAAGGTTGTCTGGAACATTGCCCTCATCGCCAGCGCGAGCGCACCGCGGGCTTGCGCACTCAACTCGGCGGCACCGGTAGCACCTTCGCCGATCAGGGCATCAAGGGGCACTGCCTCCGGGCTGAGGCCATACGAAAGCAGGATCGCCGTCAACTGCGACGCAAGGATCGCACCGAGCACAGCAACGCCGAAGGTTCCGCCAATCGTACGTGAAAACTGAAGCATCGCCGTTGCCGAGCCGAGATCGGGCTTGTTGACACTGCTCTGCACCGCAATCAGGAATGAAGGGATCGAAGCGCCCATCCCGAGGCCCATCAGACTCAGCGCAACCATGATCTCAAGCTGGGTTGTGGTGGGGCTCACGCGGGCCATCAAGCCAGCACCAAGAACAAACACGACCATGCCGGTGATAATCAAGGTACGGTAGCCGACCTTCAACAAGAGCCGACTCGCCACGATGCTCGACAGCACCCACGAAAGCAGCATCGGGGTGAGCGTTGTGCCTGCCTGTGTCGCCGACGTCCCCAGTACGCCCTGGACAAAGAGTGGCACATAGCTCATGCCGCCAAAGAGCACCCAGCCAGCGAGCACACCGTGCGCACAGGCTACGGCAAAGAGCCGCCAGCGAAAGAGGTGGAGAGGCAAAATCGGGGCCTCGGCACGGCGTTCAACGAGAAAAAGTGCAGTCAGCGTTGCCACAGCGACCATTAGCAAGACATTGCTCTGGAGGCTGCCAAGCTCATTGAGGCCGAGCAACAACGAAGCGACCCCGATGCTCAACAGGATCGCACCAGCGTAATCAATCGCAGGACGCACGCCTGCAGGGCGGGGGACACCGCGCCAGGCCATCCAGACCAGGCCTGCGGCAACGAGGGCCGCCGGCAAATTGATCCAAAAGACCCACTGCCAGGCCACGCGGTCAACAAGAAAGCCGCCGACCAATGGCCCCAGGATCGAACTGACGCCCCAGACACCCGAAAAGAGCCCCTGCACCTTGGTGCGTTGCTCGAGCGTAAAGATATCGCCCACAATAATGAAAGCGAGCGGCAACAAGCCACCGGCCCCCACACCCTGGACCGCACGCGCCGCGATCAACTGGCTCATACTGGTCGCCAGACCACAGAAGAGCGAGCCAAGCATAAAGACGGCAATCGCAACCATATAGACTGGTCTACGCCCATAGAGATCCGACAGCTTGCCAAAGATCGGCCCCACCGTGGTCGAGGTCAGCATATAGATCGCAAAGACCCAGCTGTAACTCTGGATGCCCCCGAGTTCAGACACAATCGTCGGCATGGCCGTCGCAATCACCGTGCTCTCCATCGAAGCCATAAACAGGCTCATCATCACCCCAAGCGTGATCAGCACGACACGTCTGCGGGTCACAGGCCGCCTCCTTCGCGCACAGAAAAGTGCCCAGTATCTGCTCAGTCAAATATTTCTAGGTTTGACTATACCATATTTTCGGCGGGCTGCGCCCGCCGAAAAACAATGGCAAGGAAGAGCCCGCATAGGGTGCGTTTACGAAAATAGGGCGTAAAGCCCAGCAGCTTCAGCGCTGGGATATGAGCCCTTCACGCACTTCAGCGGCTTCAGCCCCTTGACGAACAGGCGTACGTGTCTTATCATACGCATGGGTGTTCGCACCTACCCAAGTGAGCCTTGCCGGTTCGAGCGGACAAGCCTCTGCTCGGTAAAAGGTTCAAGGTCATGTGGCGCACTGGTTCGGCGGAAGGGGCCAACCTGAGAGCCGGGACAGGCAAGTGCATTCAAAGGCCACCCCCCACCCATGTGCTCCATGGAGCACGAGACTGGGGCGGCAGTCTCTGAAGCCCAAGCGTTTACGCTTGGGAGCCGTCACAAATTCCCGAAGGTTGCTATATACTCAAGAGAGTGACCTGAAGCATACCCTGGCTTGAGTAGCTTTTTCTATGGATAAAATTGCGCTTCTGGCGGATATTCACGGGAATCTGGCGGCGTTGCACGCGGTTGTGGAGGATCTTGAACGATGGGAACCCGATCTGGTCATTGTAGCGGGAGATATCCTCAATCGCGGGCCGCTCTCGGGGGCCTGTTTTGACCTGGTGAGGCGTTTTGCGGCTGAGCATGGCTGGCTGGTGATGCGCGGCAATCACGAGCGCTATGTGCTGCACTATGATGAGGAGCATCGCCGCCCCGATTTCCCCACCAGCGGGCCGCAGTTTGAAGTGAGCCGGGTCATTGCCTGGACCCATACCCAGGTGGCGCATCAGATCGCCGCCATTGCCGCATTACCGACTGACCTCACCCTCAACCTCGACGGTACGACAATGATGGTCTACCATGCCTCGGTACGCCATGATCGCGATGGCATTGACCCTTTCGCCCCCGCCGGGATCTTGCGTGAACAAATTGATCCACGCGCCCACATTTTTTGTGTTGGGCATACCCACGCTCCCTTTGTACGCCGGTTTGGGCCAACGCTGGTTGTCAATGTCGGCTCGGTCGGGCTGCCGTTTGACGGCGATCAGCGGGCCGCCTATGCCCGCCTGAGTCGCCAGCGCACAGGATGGCAGGCCGAGATTGTTCGTCTACGCTATGATGTGGCCGCAACCGAGCAACTCTTTCACACGAGCGGGATGACCGAAGCGATCGGAGCCCATAGTCGGCTCATGATCCGTGAACTTCAGACGGGACAATCGCTACTCTTTGATTTTGTGCCTGCTTATCACGACCGCATTATGAGCGGGAGGATGAGCATTGACGAGGCCGTGCAAGATTTTTTAAACCGCTCTCAACGTAGCCGAGAAACGAAGTGAACTGACGATGCAGCGTTCGATGTGGCCGTACCTGATTCTCTTTAGTGGTGTCTTGATCGCTTCGACGGCTTCGATTATGATTCGGTATGCGCAGGCGGCAGGCGTTCCGTCGATCAGCATTGCCGCTGGTAGACTGGTGCTCGCCTCGCTGATTCTCACGCCGCTGGTGCTCGCCAAGGCACGCCCCGAGTTGCAGCGCTTGAGTCGACGGGATCTGTTGCTGGCGCTTGGCTCGGGTAGCTTTCTGGCGGGTCACTTCGCGAGTTGGATCAGTTCGCTCGCCTACACTTCGGTGGCCTCGAGTGCCGCCCTAGTCGCAACCAATCCGCTCTGGATTGCCCTGGCTTCATTTTTCTTCTTCCGTGAGCGCCTGAGTTGGCGCACGATAGTGGGCATTAGTCTGACGCTGCTCGGCACCATCGCGATCTCTTTTTCTGACAGCGCCCAGAGCCTTCAACCCAACCCGATGCTCGGCAATCTGCTCGCGCTTGTTGGGGCAGCGACAGCCAGTGGCTACCTGCTGATCGGACGTTCGCTACGGCGGCGGCTGAGCATTCTGGCGTATATCTATGTAGTCTATAGCACCGCAGCCGTGGTGCTGGTGGTGTGGGCAATGCTCGCAGGGCAACCACTCTTCGGCTTTTCACCGTACGCCTACCTGCTTATCCTTGCCCTTGCCCTTGGCCCGCAACTGCTGGGGCACACCGCCTTGAACTACGCGCTTTCGACCCTCTCGGCAACCTTTGTTGCGATTGCCCTGCTCGGCGAACCAATCGGCTCGGCGATCTTTGCGCTTGTCCTCTTTCAAGAGCAGTTTGCCCCTTTGCAACTGATCGGCTTTGTGCTATTACTTGGCGGCATCGCCCTAGCCTTGCAGGCCGAACAGGGCAAAGGGTAATTTGTGTGGCTCTTCGCGCAACCAGGGCCAGCAGAACTGGCCCTGGTTGTGCAACGGTGCGAGCGAAGCACCAGGTTTACGGGGCGGGGCACGGGCCTGGAGGAGCTGGAACGACCGTCACCGCAATATTATCAAAGAGCCCAACGAGCTGGGTAAGCGAAGTCTGAGCCTGCTCGGTTGCCTTGCTGAGCACACCATCCTCGCAGGCTGCGAGCAGAATCTGCTGTTCAGCCTGACGGCGAGCCTCGGTTTCGAGATCTTTGTTTTCTGGAGCAAAGATGCCCCGGCTCCGGCTATAGACGCGGGTACGCTCATTATCGAGGGTGGTCGCAAAGATCATCGCTGGCGGCAAGCGCAGCGTCACACTCCGGCCATCGGCGGCAACGGTCACATCGTCGGTTGTCAGCGTATTGAGATCAACGCCCGCGATCACGGTACCGTGTGCAATGAGTAACAGCGCATCGCCCTCAAGAAAATCACCGACAACAGGAATATTGCTACCCTGGCGAACATCAATCACCGTCTGAATGCTATAGGACGCCGTCTCGAGGCGGCTCAACTGCTGCACACGCTGCACCACAGCGGCACTCGTAATAATTTGCGGCGTCGGAGTGGCAATCAGCGTCGCCACATCGGGCAGCGCAGGCACTCCCGCAAACATGTCACCAATGCGGCCTGCAAACTGATTCAAGGCAAAAAAACCGATCAACAGCGCCACGAGGGCACCGATCGTCAGATAGAGCACCGCCTGCGCGCAGCCACTCCCGCCACCCGAACCACGGCGATAGCGAGGATAGGGCGGCGCTTGATCATAGCCCATACCTGGTACACGAGGATCGTCGAAATCATCAAAGTCCTGATCAGCGGCCAACTCATCAGCCACCTCTTCGCCACGCGCCTTACGGAGGCGGCGCTGCATCATATTCTCGCGTTGCTCACGCGGATCATAGTCATTCATCGTCTTGCCATTGTTAGCATCAAAAGATCAGATTTTGGCCCCCACATGGATGGCCACAGCCCCCAGGCCATAGAGGCGATACGCGACATAGTTCCAACCGGCCTCCCGCATCAGATCGGCGAGGCGGTCGGGAGAGGGGAACGCCCGGGCCGACTGGGGCAAATAGGTATAAGCGCGGCGATCGCCGCCGAGCAACTGCCCAATCCAGGGCACCACCCCTTCAAAATAGAGCCGATGGCCCAGACGGATCACCGGATTACGCGGACGTGCCACTTCCAGGCATGCCACCATCGCACCGGGGCGAGCGACGCGATGCATCTCGGCGAAAGCCTGACGAATATCGGTGACATTGCGCATCACAAAGCCCGTCGTAATCGCATCAAACGTCTGATCGGGAAACGGCAAACAGAGTGCATCGCCCCCGACAAACTGACTAGAACGAGCGCCGAGCGCATCGAGTTTTGGTTGACCAGCCACCATCATTGGCAGCGTAAAATCCACCCCAACGGCCAAGCCATCGCGACTCCAGGCGGCAAGTTCAGGCAAAAAATCGCCCGTGCCGGTACCAACATCAAGCGAACGCCCGCCAACCGGGGGCGCAACAGACGCAACCACACGCCGACGCCAACCCTGATCGAGCCCGAAGGTCATGACGCGATTGACCCGATCATAGCCCGGCGCAATCCGGGCAAACATACGCTCAACATAACGAGCTTTTTCTTCAATTGGAGGGAGCACTGTCATATGGGTATTTCTTTTTTTGCTGCCGCAGCATGCCAGCAAAGCTAGCATGCTGCGGCAACCCGATGAAAGCTTTCGTGAACCACACTTCTCACCTTCGCTGGCAAGATCGTGCAGGGAAGAACCGATCAGCCCTACTGGGACTTGCGAGCGACCCAAAAGATCCGCTGGGTTTCTGGCCCAGGCGAACTCAGCGTAAAACTATCATAGCTTGCTTCGACAGTGAGCCCGGCGCGTTTGAACAAATCCGCAACCTCATCAGGCGAATACGCCCGTTCAACGTGGAGCTCATCGAAACGTTCGTAGCCACTGGTCTCATCACCAAGAAAACCGGTCAAGAGCATCGTACTGAGCGAAGACGTCGGCTCGAAATGGCTCCGTTCAACCTGGACATAGCCGGATTGCTCATGGATCGCGCACGTACCCCAGCCAAACTCAAGAAAATGGCGTGTATTCATATCAGCCACATAGAGGCCCCCCGGAGCCAGGGCGCGCGCAGCTGAGTCAAAACAGGCAGCGAGATCGTCGTGCGTCAGCATATAGTTCAGGCTATCGTAGGTACATGTTACCAGATCAAAAGCGGCGGACGACACTGTCCCGGCGAGGGTACGCATATCGCCCTGCAGAAACTGCACGGTTGCGCCAGGGTTCTCTGCGACACGCTCGGCCGCCATCGCCAGCATTGCAGCGGAAGCATCAACCCCAACGACACTCCACCCTCGTTCAGCCATCAAGAAGGCCAGCGTGCCAGTACCACAGGCAAGATCAAGCAAGCGACGACCCTGCACAGGATGCAGGGCAAGAACCTCGCGCAGATAGATGTGAACCAACAACGCAAAACGCACCTGACCGCTCAGATCATAGGCCTGGGCATACCGCTGATAGGGCGGCATCGTGGGTGTCTGTCGATACGTGCGATGAAACTGGGTCATTGCTTTGCCTGGATCTTGCAACGGCGGCTCATTGAAGCTCAATACAGGCAGGATACCAGGGTTGATGATCTGGCGCAACCCTATGTGGTTGCGTGGCATGGCTGATGCAAAGTCCCAGGAGGGTTAGATAGTGTCTGCAGATGACTTTGCATGATACTGCTGGCAAACACTCGCTCAGCGGGCGGCTGTGCTCCCAGGGCTGATGCAAAGTCATCCTGACGGGAGCACCGTCGGGCTGATGGTGTTCCAGTACATAATCCGGTATGCGCCCGATGCCGTGGGGCTGAAGCCCTCGGCTAGGGGAAGCGAAGCCCACCTTCGTGGGCTGGAGCGGATTAATTTCTGAAAGTCCATAAGCCCTCGGCTACGGTTCGCGAAGGCCGTCTGCGCGGCCTCATCCAGCCGGCGAAGGCCGGCTTCGCAGACGGTAGCCGAGCCGTTGACGGTGCCCCCGGAGCGTTGACTTTGCATCAGCACACGATGCGCCTGCCGGCGCACCACCACGCAGGAAAACGGGGGCGTGGGGGAACGTGGTTCCCCCATTTTCAGCGTAGCCCTGCGGTCATGCGGTGGTTGGGCAACCATACATCGATCCGTCTGCTATACTAGCGTCAGCACAGTTTCTTGAGGCTTGT
>NZ_RYFF01000170.1 GCF_004138165.1 Candidatus Chloroploca sp. Khr17 | reverse complement strand
CGGGTTCTACACCTTCACCACCCTGGCCCCGGGCGTCTACACCGTCACCGTCACCGCGCCTGACGGCTATGTCTTCAGCCAGCCGAACGTCGGCAGCGACCCGACGCGGGAGAGTGATGCCGACGCGACGGGCGTGATGTCCAGCACCACGCTCGCCTCGGGTGACGAAGACCTGACCTGGGACGCCGGGCTCTACCGCGGGGCCGCGCTCGGCGACCGCGTCTGGAACGACCTGAATGCCAATGGCGTGCAGGACGCTGGCGAGCCAGGCGTGCCCGACGTGACGCTCACGCTCACCGGGGTGGATGGCTTCGGCACCACCGTCAGCCTGACCACGACGACCGATGTGAACGGGATCTACACCTTCACCAAGCTCGTGCCCGGTGTCTATACCGTTACCGCGACCCTGCCCGACGGCTACGCGGTCACGACCCGCAACGCCGGTAGCAGCGACGCAAACGATAGTGACGCGACGACGAGCGGCGTCATTCCCGCCATCATGCTCACCTCCGGCCAGACCGACCTGACCTGGGATCTGGGCCTCTTCCAGCGCGCCACGCTCGGCGACCGCGTCTGGGACGACCTGGATGCGAACGGGCGGCAAGACGCCGACGAACCCGGCCTGCCCGCCGTGACGCTCACCCTCACCGGGGTGGACGGCTTCGGCAGGACGGTCAGTCTGACCACGACCACCGACGCGACCGGGATCTACACCTTCACCAACTTGGTGCCCGGCGTCTATACCGTCACCGTCACCACGCCCGACGGCTATGTCGTCACCCAGCCGACCATCGGCGAGGCGACCGGCAACTCCGACGCCGACGCCAGCGGCGTGATGACCGGCATCACGCTCACCTCCGGCCAGACCGACCTGACCTGGGACGCGGGGCTCTACCGCGGGGCCAGCCTCGGCAACCTGGTCTGGGACGACACCAACGGCAATGGCGTCCAGAATAGCGGCGAGAATGGCATCGCCGATGTGCTCGTCACGCTCACCGGGGTGGACAGCCTCGGCGCGACGGTCAGCCTGAC
>NZ_RYFF01000169.1 GCF_004138165.1 Candidatus Chloroploca sp. Khr17 | reverse complement strand
TCTGCCAGGTCGCGGGCAGGTTGGTCATCACGGCATAGCAGGTCAGCACCCCTCGGTCATCCTTGTCCCACCAGGCCAACACGTTCGTGGGGCCGCAGCGGTCTTCGGTCAGCCAGACGTTGTTCAGATAAGCCACCGTGTCCCGCGCGGGCAGCCAGGTGGTGAGCGCCTGCCCACTGGTCGCCGGGTCGGTGGTCACGGTCACGTTGCCCCGGATGCCCAAGATGGCGTCCCAGCCGTAGCTACGGATCCAGGTAAAGAGCGTCTGGGAGCGGAATTCGCTGTCGGCATGCACCAGGACCCGCACCGCAGATGGCAGCAGCGCCACGGCGGCGGTCAGCACCGCTTGCTGATCGGCCAACGAACTGGAGCCCGCGTGCTCAAGGACGCGCCAGACCAAAGGGATGGAGCGGCGGCGAAAGCCCAGGCTGACGACCAGGACGTTTTGCGTCTCGGTGAGCACGACCCGGTCGAGCAGCACATGCACCCGCTGGCGGCGCAGCCCGGTCAACGCGGCGCGCACAATCGGCTGGTAGATGTCCTCGGCCGTCAGGGTGGCGGTGTCGAGCAACCGGCGAAAGCGCTGGATCTTGCTTTGCTGTTTGGTTTTCAGCGGCATAGCGGCGGCAACGGCGCGCTGTTGGGCGGAGATCGCTTGACTCATGCCGACCAAGGCACACGCCAAGGGGGCACACAGGCGCGGACGGAGATTGGGGAGGGCGCTGGTCAAGCGAGTGGCTATGCTATCATACCGAACAGAGGTGGACATGGTGAGGCCTTTCTCCACGATGATGAGTCTTCGCACGATCATCATACTGCGGAATGGCCTCCGCTCCACCTCGTTTCACACCATGGCCCATGGTGAGGGCATCGGCTCGCACCACGAGGGGTCACGTTTCGCTGGTTTTTGCGCGAGGGAAACCCGCGTTGGCGGGTCCCGAACACGTCGTGATGCTGGAAAGGTGCTGGCACGCACCCAGGGGCCGGTTACCGTGTTGGAACGGCCCGCTCAAAAAAGTGACACCTGGTGAGG
>NZ_RYFF01000125.1 GCF_004138165.1 Candidatus Chloroploca sp. Khr17 | reverse complement strand
CTTGGCGGCTGACGCTGAGCCCGGCGAAGCATACCGTCTACCTACCGGTGGCGATCCGGGCAGCAACGACACGGTAAAGAGTCTGGGAAAGACGGTTCCCGGTAGCACCGCCGACCACGAATGGGGCCACGAAGAAACGAATGGCGCATGGGGCAGCCTCTATTCGTTTATTCGTGATCAGTATTCGTGGCCGGCGGTGCGGGCAGAAAACTTTTGTGACAGATCAGGGTGGCCCAACACAAGCAAACGACATTGGCCGACAGATCAAGCAATCCGAGCATACCAGGGGGCAAAGAAGCCCTGTTGAAATGAATGATGAGGCACAGCCATGCGAAGCAAGCGACAACCGAACCATCTCTGGCTTTCCACGGTGATCATCGTTGTGGTGATCCTTGCCCGGCTCAGCTTCGCGCTGGCCCGGCTGATGGCTGCGCCAAATGTAACCCTGAGCCTGGTTCCTTCGACGCTGACGATGGCCCCAGGTGAGGTGGTCACGGTGACGATTGAGGTGCAGGCTGGGACGGAGCCGATTGATGGCGTGGCGGCCTTTCTCGATTTTGACCCCACCCGCTTCCAGGTGAGTGCGGTCACTCCGAATGCGACGGCCTTGCCCTTTGAACTAGTCAACCGGGTGGAGAATGCGCTCGGCAGGCTTGACCTGGTGCGCGGCGCGCTCAACCAGCCCTTCCCCAGTGGCACCTTTACCGTGGCAACCTTTCAGCTGCGGGCGCTCGCTGTTCCAGGGGCAAGCACCCTCAGCTTTAACCAGGGCGTGCCTTCGCTCGAGCGCGAGAGCGACGTGACCTCGGGGGGCGCCTCGGTACTTGGCGCCCTTGGCACCCTCGCCGTCGAGGTTACGGACGCCAGTTCACCAACCCCCACCAATACCCCGACCGACAGCCCGCTGCCCACCAATACCCCGACCGACACGCCGACAGAGGCTCCCACCAATACCCCGACTACCCCGACCGCCACGCCGACGGAGGCTCCCACCACTACCCCGACCGACACGCCGACAGAGGCTCCCACCAATACCCCGACCGACACGCCAACGGAGGTTCCCACCAATACCCCGACCGACACGCCGACAGAGGCTCCCACCAATACCCCGACCGACACGCCGACAGAGGCTCCCACCAATACCCCGATAAGTACGCTCACACCAACGCCCATCGTTCCATCGCCTACGCCAACCATACCCCAGTCTTGGCGTGTCTTTATACCATCTGTTAGTAAAAACTACAGTACCATCTTCACTGCCGATTTTACACCACCAATTGGAGTGCGCCCGCTCACTATCTGGCAAACGCTCCATTATGTCCAGTTAAACTGGGATGACGAACCAGATGCGGTTGGCTACCATGTCTATCGTGCTGTTCAGTTGAACGCTTGGCAAAAAATAACCAGAGAGCCGCTATCATTGAGCGCATTCGTCGAGGTTCCAGTCTCTGGAACGAGGGCTGTCCGCTACATCGTCACCTTTCTTGATCAACAAGGGCATGAGCATGCGCTAACGACAACGGCTGAGCTAGCGTATCAATCATCACAGATAGAACTTCAGAGTGCGACCAACTTCGATCGCCATAACCTGATTTCAGATCGCGAATATTTGAGTGATACAAGTGTCACGATAACGCAGGTGCAGACGTTTCTTGAGGCGCGGGGTAGCTTTCTGCGCAGCTATCGCTTACCCGACAACCGTCTCGCCAGTCAGGCCATCGTCGAAGAGTCGCTCCGCAACCAGATCAATCCCGTGCAGATCCTGGCGCGCCTTCAGATGGAACAAGGCTTGATCTCAGCAACCAACCCGACCCAGAACCAGTTAGATTATGCGCTGGGTTATGGTTGCCCTGATACCGCCGGCTGCGACCAGCAATACAAGGGCTTTGATCGGCAAATCCTCGCGGCAACGCTTACGCTGCGTGCGTATCTCCAGGAAATTGACACGAATGGACAAACCCGGTCGGGATGGGCCCCTGGCCGCACCAAGCAAACCTCAGACCCCTTGAGCGTTACCCCGGCCAATCGTGCGACCGCCGCCCTCTACACCTATACCCCTTGGGTCGGGGAGGGAGGTGGTGGTCACGTGGGCTTTGGGGGCAACTACCTCTTCTGGATACTCTACTACAGCTACGCTCAAGCCTTTGATCTGGCTCCCCCCATTGACAATGGTCTGACCGAGGTGATCTGCGATGATCAGAGTGCCTGCTTTAGCAAATACGAGTCAAGTGGGGCCTGGGCCTCGAGAACAAGCAGCAGTGCCCACAACCAACACACCTACTGGACCTACAACACTCAGAACCAGGCGCTCGACTGGGGCAAGTGGCAGCCCAATTTGTCGCAGGCCGGGTTCTACGACGTCTACATCTGGTATCCGCAGGTGACGGACGCGCTCCCAGCGACCAGCGCGGCCACCTACCAGGTGCATCACGCCAATGGCGACACCAATGTCACCTGGGATCAGACTACCAACGCTGGGGCGTGGAATAAGATTGCGACGGTACAGTGTGCAACGGGAACAGCATGTTACGTGCAACTCACCGACGCAACGCCAGAGAGCACCGGCACGCGCCGCGTCTGGCTCGATGCGGTGAAGTTTGTGCAGGTGCCTACCCAAAACTACACCATCAGCGGGCGCGTGACCGACGCCAACGGCACCGGTCTTAGTGGCGTGACGATTAGCGACGGTACGCGCCTTGCGAATACTACGAGCAGTGGCGATTACACGATCAGTGGCGTGCCCGTCGGCAGCTATACGCTCACACCGAGCAAGGACGGTTTCAGCTTTAGCCCGACCAGTCTGAGTGTGACCGTCAATGGCGATCTGACCGGCCAGAACTTCACCGCGACCCCGCTCACCTTCACCATCAGCGGGCGCGTGACCGACGCCAACGGCAATGGGCTTGGCAGCGTGACGATTAGCGACGGCACGCGCCTTGCGAATACCACGAGCAGTGGCGATTACACCATCAGCGATGTGCCCGCCGGCAGCTACACGCTTACCCCGAGCAAGAGTGGCTTCAGCTTTAGCCCGACCAGTCTGAGTGTGACCGTCAGCGGCGATCTGACCGGACGCAACTTCACTGGCACGCGCAACACCTACAGCATCAGCGGGCGCGTGACCGACGCCAACGGCACCGGTCTTAGTGGCGTGACGATTAGCGACGGCACGCGCTTTGCGAATACCACGAGCAGTGGCGATTACACGATCAGCGATGTGCCCGCCGGCAGCTACACGCTCACACCGAGCAAGGACGGTTTCAGCTTTAGCCCGACCAGTCTGAGTGTGACCGTCAGCGGCAATCTGACCGGCCAGAACTT